>CAZAOI010000001.1:0-42890 GCA_964486705.1 uncultured Oleiharenicola sp.
CGAACGGGCAAGCAGGCTCCGACAAAAACGAAAGGAAAGGGGCAGGGTGGGTTTGATCAAATGCCCCGGGGCTTGCTCCGGGGATCTTTACTGTCGGGGCCTCAGTCCAAGATCTGGCGGAGACGGTCGAGGTCGAGGACGTTGGTGAGGGATTCTTCCTGGACCACGACGGCGGAGGTGATTTCCCGGATAAACCGCCAGCGGTTACAGTTCGGTGCCTTCATTGAGTGCACGGAGGTATTCCTGATAGGCGAAGACCCGGTGGCGCTTCTGGCCGGTGATCTCGCGGACGAGGCCCAACTCCACCAGGAGACGGAGCGCCGAGTTGGCGGTCGGGGCGGTGAAGCCGAATTTCGCCACGAGCCGGGGAACAGTGATGACCGGATTTTTTTGCAGGATTTCCTGCAGCTTGAGCGCGGACAGACCCTTGCGACCGAGGGCGTGCAACCGGGTCCGGTCTTGCTGAAAAAGCTGGATCAGCCGGCCGGCGGTGTCGGTGGCCTGGTTGGCCGTTTCTTCCACGCCGCGCAGAAAAAAATCTAGCCAGGCCTCCCAGTCACCGTGGGTGCGAACCCGCTGGAGCAGGTCGTAGTAGGCGGAACGGTTTCGCTTCAGGTAAAGACTGAGGTAGAGCAATGGTTGCGCCAGAACACCATCGTGGCAGAGGAGCAGCGTGACGAGCAGTCGCCCCGTGCGTCCATTGCCATCAAGAAACGGGTGGATCGTCTCGAATTGGGCGTGGGCCAGACCCGCGCGCACCAGCGAAGGCACGGCTTCGTTATGCAGAAAGGTCTCCAGCGCGCCCATGCATTCGATCACTTGGTCCGGCGGCGGCACGAACAGGGCGTTCCCCGGACGCGAGCCGCCGATCCAATTTTGCGAAGTACGGAACTCCCCCGGCTGTTTCTCACTGCCGCGCCCTTTGGCCAGCAGCACGCCATGAACTTCGCGGAGCAGGCGGAGCGAGAGCGGGGAACCGTCCTTCAGCCGCTTGAGGCCATGTTCCATCGCGGCGACGTAGTTGGAAACTTCCACCACATCATCCGACGGCACGCCAGTCGCAGCGTCGTTCTCAAACAAAAGCAGTTCGGACAGGGAGGACTGAGTGCCTTCGATCTGCGACGAGAGCACGGCTTCCTTGCGCACATAGGAATAGAGAAAGAGCTGGGAATTCGGCAGCAGCCCGGTCACGCCAGCCAGCCGCCCCAAAGCGACCCCGGCGCTTTGATTCACACCCTGCAACGAATCACTCCACTGCAAAGCGGGTTCCGGCGGCAAAGGCTTCGGCACGAAGGCCGTGCAGCGTTCGCCAACAAAGGAAATAGGGGCCGGATAGCCGGTTGGACCGCGTTCCATGAGTAAGCTAAAGCAAGAATCCTTAACTAAGAGAAGGCTTAATTAAGGATGCGCAATTATTTTTAATTAAGATAATTCTTAATCAAGTGACCCGTGATCCCGGCCACAGGACACTTCAAGCCAGCGTGTTGGGACAACGCGCTCCACCACGGTCAATCCTCAGCTCAAAATCTGCCGGAGGCTGTCGAGGTCGAGGACGTTGGTGAGCGACTCTTCCTGCACGACGGCGGCGGCGAGCGCGGCTTTCTCGCGCTGGAGAACGCGGATCTTTTCCTCGACCGTGCCGCGGGCGAGCAGGCGGTAGGCAATCACTTGGTTGCGCTGGCCGATGCGGTGCGTCCGGTCGATCGCCTGCGCTTCCACGGCGGGATTCCACCACGGATCGTAAAGCACGACATAACTGGCGGCCGTGAGATTCAGGCCGGAGCCGGCGGCTTTCAGGGAGAGCAAAAACACCGGGATCGCCGGGTCGCTTTGGAAGCGATCCACCAAGGCCTGGCGGTTTTCCGTCTGGCCGGTGAGCATGAGGTGGGGGATTTCGCGCTGTACCAGTTCATCCCGGATCAGTTCCAGCATGGTGACGAATTGCGAGAACACCAAAACCTTGTGGCCTTCGGCAACGAGCGGTTCGAGGGTCTCGATCAGGGCGTCGAGCTTGGCGCTGGAGGGCGCGTGGCTGGCCGGGTGGCCGCCGGCGATCAGGCGCGGGTCGCAACAAATCTGGCGAAGCCGGAGGAGGGATTGGAGAAGAATGAAGCGTTGCGCGTCGAAATCGCGGGCGCCATGCACGCCGAGCAGGATTTGGCGGGCCCGTTTCAGCTCGGCGTCGTAGAGGGTGCGTTGCGGCCCTTCGAGTTCGACGATGATATCTTCCTCGATGCGCGGCGGCAGGTCGCGGGCGACCTGGGACTTGGCGCGGCGCAGGAGGAAGTGTCGCACGCGCGCGGCGAGCCGGCTGTGTGCACTGGCGGGGTCGTCCTTGTCGGCGTAGAGGCGCTTAAACGCCGTCTGCGTGCCGAGCAGGCCGGGCATGGCAAACGCAAAGAGACTCCAGAGATCGAGGAGCCGGTTTTCCACCGGTGTACCGGTGAGCACGAGCCGGTGGGTCGAACGCAAGGCGCGGGCGGCGTGGGCCGTGGCGCTGCCCGGGTTCTTGATATTCTGGCCCTCGTCGAGGATGACGGCGTCCCACGGCGTAGCGGCAAACGCATCCGCGTTCAGCCGGAGCTGGGCGTAGTTGGCGATCACGATCAGCGGCGCGGGGTTTGACTCGCGCGGGCGGGGCCCCGAAGGGTCGAACAGGGCCGTGCGCAGGGTCGGCGCGAACCGGGCGACTTCGAGCGGCCAGTTCGTCGTCACCGACTTCGGGCAGACGACGAGGGCGCGAAATGGCCGGTGGGGCGGGGCGCTGATGTTCGGATTGCGGCCATCAGCGTTATCGCGCTCGGAGAGCCAGACCAGCCAGACGAGCGCCTGGAGCGTTTTCCCCAGCCCCATGTCGTCGGCGAGGACCCCCCCGAAACCGTAGGACGATAGCCAGGCGAGAAACTCGAACCCTTCACGCTGGTACGGGCGCAAGGAGGCGGTGATGCTGGCGGGGACGGCAGGCGGTGGCTGGGCGCGCAATTCAACGGCGCGGTGGCGAAGCTGCTCCCAGGCATGGGCGGAAAAAACTTCGCGCAGGCTCTCGTCGCTGGCGAGCTGCAGGGCGTGGAAGCGGTGGTGTTCGCCGATCGTCGGAGTTTCTGCGAGGCCGAGGGAGATGAGGCGCGCTTGCTGCGTTTCGTCCGTTCCGAGTTTGAGCCGCCGCCAGCCTTTGCCGGCCAGCCGGACGAATCCGCCCCGGGCGGCGAGCAGGAGGGCAATTTCCTCCTTGGTGAGCGTGGTGTCAGCCGCGCGGGCGATCAGGCGGACGTCGAACCAATCGTGGGCCTGGCCGTCGGGTTCGATCTCGAGGGCAAAGGTGGCGAGATCGGGCGGGCGCACCAGGCCGGCGAGTTCGGGTGTGGCGTCGATCACGGTATCGGTGGGGAGGGTGGAGATCCATTCAGCGAGATCGTCGGCAAAAGTATCGGTGATCGCCCGCTGCCAGCAGGGTTGCGGTTCATGCTTGGCGGCCCACTGCAGACTGAAGCGCAGGAAGGGGCCGACAGCGGCTTGGGCCGGGGCTCGGTCGTGGACGACGAGGGTTTCACTGTCGGTCGCGGGCGCGGGCGCGGAGGAAAGTTCGCGCCAGCCGAGGGGCGTGTAGCGTTCGAGGCGGGTGCCGCCGGCGGTGACCGTGGTGAGCTCGACACAAAGCAGTTCCTGGGATTCGGCCTCGTCATAGTCCCCGACCGCGCCAGGCAGCAGTTCGAGGGAGAGGCGCAGGTGGGGGCGCAGGTGTTCTTCCCGCACCGGTCGTTGAAAATCGGCCGGTAGCCGCGTGCCGGAACGCTGGAAGAAATTCATCGCCGCCGGCAGGGCCAGCAGCGTCCGCGGGAGCAGCACCGGGACGGCGGGATTGACCGGATCAGCGTCGATCGGGGTGGGCTTTTTTTCCGTCAGCGGCAGCGGTCCGCGATAAAAGGTGGCGCCTTGCAGGTAGAGCGGGGCCGGCTGGCCCTCGAGGAGAATCAGGGAATTGGGCGCCGGCGAACCGTCGGTCTGCGTGAGTACCGCCTCGAGGGTTTCGGCGTCACCGGTCCGGGCGCGCAGGGTCCAGACCAGCGGCGTCGGGGCGAGGGCCAGCGCCTCCCGACTTGGCCCGACGAGGCAGCGGCGCGCGATGGGATCGGTGAGGGCGGCGTGCAGGGCGGTGCGAAACTCGGGGGCTTTCGGAGCCGGTTGGGCGGAACCGTGTTGAAAAACCGCGTCGCGAAACGCGAGCGCTAGTCGCAGCGCGGGCTCGTCGAACAGCAGGGTGAGCGAACGGGAGTCGCTCAGCCATTGGCGGAGGGTTTCGGGATGGAGTTCCTCCCAGACGCCTTCGCTCGTGACCCGCGTTTCCCAGCGCCAAGAGCGATCGTTCAGGCGGAGGCGCAGTTCGTGGCGGGAGAGGTGCGGCAACGAATCGGCCGCGGTGGCGGCCGGCAGGGCCGACTGGAGTTGTTCAAAATGGCGGGTCCAGGTGCGCAAGGCGAGGACGCCTTCGCAGGCGGCGATCCGGGCTTTGGCGGCGGGCAGGTCGGTGAGGGGCAGTAGAAATTCCGGCAGCGGCAGCTGGCGGCGCCCCAAAGCGACCGCGAGGTAAGGCCAGAGCTCCAGCGGCGTGGCGGGCGGCTGGTCGCGTTCCCACCAGCCCTCGCACCAGGGTTGTTCATTGTAGCCGTAGGCAAAATGCCGGTGCGACGGCGGCAGCAGCCAACTGATGGCGTACGGATCGAGCTGGCCGCCTTGCAGCAATAGGGCGTGAGCCTCGGCCAGCCGGCGGAGCCAGTTTTGCTCGGTGCGTTTGAGCGGGCGGCCGATTTTCTCCGCGACGTGGGCTGCGAGGGAATCACTGGTCGCCGGCGGGGTGGGTGCGGTCGAACCTTCCCCCGGCGCGTCGCGCAGCCGGTCGAGCAGGGCGAGCCCGGCGGCATAGGCATGTTTGCAATGGATCTCGATGGAGCACGTGCAAACGGACGCCCACCCGTGGGCGGCGTCATGATCAAAGCGAACCGAATAAAGTTCAGTTCCCTGGACCTTGGCCAGCGCCCGCGTGCCGGTGATGCGCAGGGCGCGGACCCGCCCTTCCCGTTGGTAGATCTTACCCCGTTGTCTGGAGTTGGTGGGAAACGTGCCGAGCCAAGCGGTCAATTCGTCGGCATGGCGGGCCAGGGCACTGTCGGCAGAGGGGGAATGATGGCTGGAATCAGGCAAGGGAGGTGAACGCTAACATGGAACCGGCAAAGAGCGAGACTGGCGTGCGGTGGAGCCGAACGATTCGCGCCCGGCCTTGGAGCCCGGACTCTGGCGGGCTTCGGAAACAGAGAGAAGAACGAGCCCAGAGAACCCGTTCCACGCCTAAGGCCCAAATAGTGCAGGTCAATACACCTGCTCGTCCAGCAGCGCGAACAACTCGGCCTCGGTGATGCGTTTCTGCTGCATCGTGTCGCGCTCGCGCAGCGTGAAGGTGTCGCCGGGCTTTTCGATCGTGTCGAAGTCGATCGTCACGCACCAAGGCGTGCCGGCCTCATCCTGGCGACGATAGCGTTTGCCGATGGCGCCGCCGTCGTCGTATTGCACGGCGTACTTGCGCTTGAGTTTCGTGTGCAGGTCCTTCGCCCGGGCGACGAGCAGCTCCTTGTTCTTGATCAGCGGCAGCACGGCGACTTTCACCGGCGCGATGCGCGGCGAAAGCCGCAGCACGGTGCGCTGCTCCGTGTTGCCCTTCTCGTCGGTGACATCCTCCACCGCGTAGGCGGCGCAGAGCACGGCGAGCAGAATGCGGTCGACGCCGACGGCGGGCTCGATCACATGCGGGACGAATTTCTTCTTGGTCGTCTCGTCAAAAATCTCCTGCGGCTTGCCGCTGGCGTTGGCATGCTGCGTGAGGTCGTAACTGCCGCGCGCGGCGATCCCCCAGAGCTCCTGCACGCCGAAGGGATACTTGAACATGATATCCACCGTGCCACGGGAGTAGAACGCGAGTTTCTCCTTCGGATGGGTGAAGCGCGAGAGGTGGCTGGCGGGCAGGCCGATGCTCTTCAGCCAGGCCTCGCACCAGACGATCCATTCCTCGTGGACCTTGGCCCAGTCGGCGTCCTCGTGGATGAAATACTCCATCTCCATCTGCTCGAACTCGCGGGAGCGGAAGATGAAGTTGCGCGGCGTGATCTCGTTGCGGAACGACTTGCCGATTTGCGCGATGCCAAAAGGCAGTTTGACGCGGGTCGTGTCCACGACGTTCTTGAAGTCGACGAACATGCCCTGCGCCGTCTCCGGCCGGAGGTAGGCGACCGATGAGGCGTCGCTCATCGCGCCGACGTTTGTCTGGAACATCATGTTGAACGAGCGCGGCGGCGTCAGACTGCCGGCTTCGCCGGTGGCGGGGGAGGGAATGAGCGGAATCTCGTCCTCCTTCGCCTCGGTGAAGTCGCGCGGCTGGACGGGGGCGAGCGCGCCCACGAGGGCCTTCTTGCGCTTGAACAACTCGGCGGCGGCCTGCAATTCCTCGGTGGTTTTCTCGCTTTCGAGGGCGGAGACGTAGCCGACCGTTTTGCCGTCGACGACGATGGGCGCGAAAAACAGCTGGTCCGCGCGGTAGCGCTGCTTGCTCACCTTGCAATCGACGAGGGGATCCGTGAAGCCGGCGACGTGACCGGATGCCTCCCAGACCTTCGGGTGCATGATGATGGAGGACTCGAGGCCGACGATGTCGTCGCGGCGGCGGACCATGTCGTTCCACCAGCAATCGCGGATGTTTTTCTTGAGCTCGGAGCCGAGCGGGCCGTAGTCGAAGAAGCCGTTGAGGCCACCGTAGATTTCGGAGGACGGATAGATGAATCCGCGGCGCTTGGCGAGCGACACGATGGCTTCCATAAGGTTGGCGGGTTCGGCGGAGGTGGACATGGTGGAAAGGGAGTTGGATGTTAGGCGATAGGCGGGAGAAGCGCCGGCGGCAAGCACCGAGCCGAATCAGGCAGTCAACGCCCGGAAAGGAGGCCGTCAATGCCGCGTTGCGCGATGCCCGGCGGGCGGGTCGCGGAGGTTTTGGTTGTCAGGGTGGCGGGCTCCGACCAACGTGCTGTCTCCCATGAATACCCGCTCCTTCCGGCTGCTCGCCACGATCTTCACCCTTTTTCTCGGTTTGATTCGGCCGGCCGCCGCCGCCGATCCGGCCACCAGCTCCAAGCCGGGCTATACGGTGATCTTGGACCTCAAAGTGGACGAAAACGGGGTGCCGGAGGACGCGAAGATTTTCCATTCGGACGACACAACCATCGACCATATTTTGGACCGGACGGCTATGGCGAAGGCCCGGGCCCTGAAACTGGCGCCGCGGCTGAAGGAAGGAGTGGCGGTCAAATACAGCGTCCGGGCCCCGTTTGTTTTTCCAGTGGAAGGTGACGAAGGCCCGGAAAGCAATAACCTGATCTCGCGGCCGAAGATTCTCCAAGCCGCCCAACCGGTTTATCCCGCCGCGCTCGCGACCGCAGGCGAATGCGGGAGCGCGATCCTGGAGGTGGTGATTGATTCCGCGGGCCGCATTTCGTCCGTGAAGGAGCTTCGCAGCACGCACCCGGCCTTTGCGCAGGCGGCGACTGACGCGGTGCGCCAATGGACGCTGACTCCGGCCCAGCAGCAGGGCAAACCGGTGGAGTCACGCTGGCGGCTTTCGCTTTGTTTTGAAACCGATGTGCGCACGAATGATTGGGTGTGGCGTGTGGCCCCCCGGCCCAGCCTTGGCAACTACACGGTGATCCACCAGACCCAGCCCCTGACCGCGCCGGCGGCGCAAGTTAAGCCCCCCGGCGCGCCGGAAGGTCAATAAGCCCCAACTTCCTTCTTGCGGGCCGGGCGCGACGGGCAACGGTGGGCGGTGATGAAAGTCTCGTTCACCGCTAAGGAATACCGGCAGTTGCTCGAGCTCGTGCACCTCGGGATGTGGGCCGTCACCGGTTATCAGGGCGAGGATACCGCCCCCGCCAAGCGTTATCTGGCCTTTGACCAAAAACTACTCGGAAATGCGGCCGAGATGGGGTGCGCCGATTTTGTGGAGTTGCGGGACGATGGCACCTGGCAACCGGCGCCAAAACTGTCCGAGGACGAGCGCGTGCGCGAAATCCAGAGCGAATTTCAGAACGATGTCTTCTGGCACGAAATGGTCGCCCGCCTGGCCGACCGCGATCTGGAGGGGGAACAGGCCAAACGGACGATGGATACGCCGGGCGTAGAGCCGCCGCTGTCCTCCGACGAGCGCGTAAAGAAAATCGAGGAGCGTTATTGGGCGGAGTTCGAAAAAAACGACCTCGCCAACGTCGTCCTCCTCCGCGGCGGGCGGGGATGAGTGCGGGCGGTTGGGGTATTGCCTGGGGGAGCGAGCTTGCTCGCGACACCGCACGCGCGGGGAGAAGCCCATTCACAAACCAGCGGGCTGAGGTTAACCCGCGCCACCCGCAAAGGCATGATCCTAGAAAACTCTATTGGCACGCGGAGAACACGAAGAACGCAGAGGAAAAACGAGGTTGGTCGCTTTTTTGAGAATATCACCTGCTGGGTGAATGTTTCTTGGCTTTCGTTTGTGATCCAACTTTCTGTTTTTCTGTTTTTTGCGCTTTTTGTGGCCAATCCTCCTGCGGAATAAAGCATGATCCCAGCTGAATCGCGAGCCAGCTCGCTCCCACAAATTCAAAGGGCTGGCAGGGGCAACGGGCCCACCCGTTTTTGGCTTCCGGTTCTGGCCTGCTCGCCAACCGGGATCAGTCGCGCAGCCTTCGCTGCGGCCGAGCAACCAACCCGGTGTTTTCCTCGGTTCCCGCTGCGCAATATCGCGGTCTATCAGTATCCAATCCCCAACTTTTTATAGATGAAATGCATCAGCCAGGCCGGGCCGATGAGCAGAAAGACGACATCTTTGAAGAAACTCGGTTTCTTGCCCTCGATTTTGTGGCCGATGAACTGGCCGATCCACGCCAAGGTAAAAAGAAGCAGGCTGCTTTTCCAGATGGGGAAAGGGCAATAGATCGCCTGCATTTCAAGCCCGATGCAGCATATCGCGATGAAGCCGAGCAGACCGAACGCGAGCGTCACCGACAGGCGGAAATAGAAGGCCAGCACGGCGAGGAGGAGAGGATGCAGCCACTTGAACCAGGGGAGGATGTTGCTGATAAACTCCGGCACCGGGGCTGTCCGGAGCAGTCCCAGCACGCTGAAAAAAATTATCGGGACACAAATCCAATGAATGGTCTCGTTGGTGCCATCCTGATGACTCTCGCCATACTCGGCGAACCACTGGTCAGCGGATTTGCGGGGGGAACTCATGGGCGGGTCCCAAAGAGAATTGCAGTGGCGTGCCCCGACAGGCAAGCTTTCCGGTTGGGAGCAGTCGGGGTAGTTTATCGAAAGAGAAGTTTGCGGTCTCGGGGCTCCTCTTCATACTGCCTCTTATGAAAGTAATGAGTTCCCTCCTCGCGCTGGTTCTTTTTCCTCTGGTGGCCATGGCGGCCGAGCGCCCGCTGAAAATCGACCGGGCCCGCACGTTCATCGACGTCGATGTTAATGCGACCGTGAATTTCACCGGTCATCTGGACGCCTACGAAGCGCGCGTAAACGTGGACGAAGCGGGCAAGATCAAGGGCGCGACGTTCGCCTTCAAATTTTCCGACCTGAAGACCGGCAAGCCCGATCGTGATGCCGACATGATCAAGTGGCTCGGCGGCGGCGCGCCCGAGGGCCGGTTTGAATTGGGTAACCTCGCGCTCACCCCGGACGGCCAGGGCCAGGTATCCGGCCGGCTGACATTTCACGGCGAGACGGAGGTGGTGGAGTTTCCGGTTCTGGTCACGCGGGTGGACGGGGTCTTTACCATCACGGGTGAAGCGACCATCGACTACCGCGCGTGGAAGCTGAAAAAATATCGGCGGGCGTTGGTGCTGACCGTGGATCCCGAGGTGAAGATCCGGTTTAAGTTTGTCGGTGTGCCCGGGGATGAAACGAAGTAGTCACGGGATGACAGGCCGGCAGAAGGTGGCGTCGCGCCGGCCCACGAAATCGGGCGGGCGCTAGTCGCGACCGAGATCGCGCCCCCAATTAATCCGTTCCCCGTTCCCATGGGCCACCTCGCGCTTGTTTTCGTGAATTTGCGCCGGCACAAACTCCGGGCCTGATTGGCGTCGCGGGCATCAGCTTCGGCGTCGCCGCTATGGTGAGAATTCTTTCCATCGTGAACGGGGCCATCGGTATGTTCGAGCGCCTGCTGGCGGTTGACAGCCACTATCTCGTTTTCGAACGGAACGTGTCCGATCTCTTCTTCAGCAGCGTGACCAGTGATCAGGTGGCGGCCTTGCGGAAAATACCGGCCGTGGCTTCGGCGCAGCCGTTACTCTTCGGTCTCGTCTCGTCGCCGGGCCATCCGATCGTCACGTGTTTCGGCTTGGAAGCGGACAATCCGCGTCTGGCCAAGGCCAAATGGCAGGCCGGGCGCGCGGAAGAATTTGGCCGGGTGGCCGGGGGGGTCTGGCTCGGTGTCCGCGCCGCGGAGTTTTTGGGAGCCAAAGCCGGGCAACCCGTCACCATCGGCCGGGAGGAATTCACGGTTGCTGGCATCTTCGCCACCGAAAACGGATTCGAGGATGGCGGGGTGTTCCTGCCGCTGGCCGTGGCGCAGCAATTTTTCCATCGCGTGGGCGTGGTGTCCATCGTCGCGATCAAACTGCGCGCCGAGGCGCGCGGGGCGGAATTTAAGCAGGCGGTGGCGGCGGCGTCTCCGGGGTTGATGGCTTTGGAAATCCGCGAGTTCAACCAGAGCTATCCGCAGTTCCAGATCCTCCACTACACGGCCTGGGCCGTCGGACTTTGTGCCTTTCTCCTCGGCGGGCTGGGCGTGGCCAACACCATGCTGTTGTCGGTCTTCAGCCGCATCCGCGAGATTGCGGTGCTGCGCGTCTGCGGTTTCTCCCGGGGACAGGTGACCGGATTAATTTTCGGCGAAGTCCTCGTCATTGCCGCCGCCGGCCTGTTGGCCGGCTTTGCGCTCGGTTATGGCGCCTTGGCGGGTTTGGGGCATGTCGTCCCGTTGCAAGGCTACGTTCAGGCGGTCATCAAGCCCAGCATGGTTGGTGGGATTATTGTTACCTCACTGGTGACCGCGGTGGCGGGCGCGATCTATCCGGCTTGGTTCGCCGCCAAAATCCAACCTGCGGAGGCACTGCGGTATGAATGAATCCAGACTCGCGACCCACAAGGCGGGCGCGACCAACCCATCCCGCCGCCACGGTCGGTTTGTCATCGATTAGATGACAAATATCTCCAGTCGAGTTTGTCATTTAATAGATGACAAAGGAGGCAGGAAATGAATGAGGTCATGATCCGGGGGCGGGACTTGGCTAAGACCTATGATGCCGGTCGGGTGTGCGTGCTCGATGGCGTTAGCCTGGAAGTTCGCGCTGGGGAAATGGTGGCCCTGTGGGGCGCCTCCGGTTCGGGTAAGAGCACCTTGCTGCACCTGCTGGGCGGACTGGACGCGCCGGATGCGGGCACTCTCACCGTTTGCGGACTCGATCCCAACGACGAGGCTCATCGGCTTGAGCTGCGTCGCCGGCACCTTGGGTTTGTCTTTCAACTCCATAATCTGATTCCGGATTTGACCGTGGAGGAAAATCTTCGGGTGCCCGCGTGGGCCCTGGGCACCCCTCGTGCCGCCGCCGGCACTCGGGCGCGCGAGCTGGCGGAATCAGTCGGCCTTACCCATCGGCTCGGCCACCGCATCCAGGATATTTCCGGAGGGGAGCGCCAGCGTACGGCGATCTGCCGAGCGCTGATGAAATCGCCCCAGCTTCTGCTTGCCGATGAACCCACGGGTTCGCTCGATGAGGAAAGCGGAGACGCGGTGTTCGGCCTGCTCCGGCAGTTGGTGCGGGATCGCGCCATCACCGTCGTGCTGGCGACCCACGAGCGCCGGTTTGCCGAGCAATGCGATCGGGTCCTGCGGGTGCGGCAGGGGAAAATCGAGCCCGCCGGCGCGGCCTGACGTCCGCAGTCCGGTCCGTTAATGCGGAGCGGACGGAGTCGCCGCCTCCATTTATTTTTTTGGCGCGTGCCGTTTTTCCAAAACCTTAATCGCGGCGCTGAGCGACAATTTTTTCACCCGGAGCAAAACGATCAGGTGGTACAGCAGGTCCGCGGCTTCGCCGGCAAATTCGGCCTTGCTGGCGCTCAATGCCGCCAGGGCGGTCTCGACGCCCTCTTCGCCGACCTTTTGCGCCACCCGCGCCACGCCTTCCCGGGCGAGGCGCACGGTGTAACTATTTTTGTCGCCGCTCTTCAGGCGATCCGCCACGACCTGATCCAGCTGTGCGAGAAACCCCACGCCGCTCGCACCGGCCTCGCCGAAACAGCTCGGGGTGCCGCGGTGGCAGGTCGGGCCGTCGGGCCGCGCGGTGATGAGCAGCGTGTCCTGGTCGCAGTCCACGGCCAGGCTGACGAGGTGCAGGAAATTTTTCGAAGACTCGCCCTTGGTCCAGAGCCGGTTCTTGGTGCGGCTGAAAAAAGTGATCCGTTTCGTCCGCAGGGTTTTCTTGACGGCGTCCGCATTCATGTAGCCGAGCATGAGCACCTGCAGGGTGGCGGCGTCCTGCACGATGGCCGGCACGAGGCCGGAGGTTTTTTTCCAGTCGATTTTGGGAGTCTTCATAAATTTCAGTCTCTGGCAGGGAGCAGTCTGGAGAGGCCTTTCGTTCGCGGATCGCTCCCGGCGCCGTCGGTCGGAGCGTCTTCGAGGGGCGAACATGAAAATGGTCTCATGATCGGATGATGACGCCGTCGGCGAGCAGTTGCGCCTTCAACGCGGGGATCAGGATGGTGCCTTTGTGGAAAACCGATGCGGCGAGCGCGCCGTCAACCCCGGCCAGGCGGAAGGCGTCATGAAAGTGGGCGGGGGTGCCGGCGCCGCCGGAGGCGACGAGGGGAACCGTCAGGACCGCGCGCACGAGCTTCAGTTGCGTCAGGTCGTAACCTTGGCGCATCCCGTCCTGATTCATGCAATTCAGCACAATCTCGCCGGCGCCGAGCCGCTGGGCTTCGCGTGCCCACTCGACCGTGCGCCAACGGGTGGCGCGGGTCTTGGTTGGGTCGCCGGTGTACTGCTTCACAAAATAGTCGGCGCCTTCCTGGCGGCTGTCGATGCCCACGACGACGCACTGCGAACCAAACGCGGTGGCGAGTTCGCTGATCAGTGCGGGGGTTTCCAGCGCCGGGGAATTGACGGAAATCTTGTCCGCGCCGGCATGCAGGATGGCCCGCGCCCCGTCGAGCGACCGGATGCCGCCGGCGACGCAGAACGGGATGTCGAGCACGCGGGCGACTCGCGACACCCAGTCGGTGGCCACGGTGCGTCCGTCGCTGCTGGCCGTGATGTCGTAGAACACCAGTTCATCAGCGCCGGCATCGCGGTAGCGTTGCGCCAACTCGATGATGTCTCCGACGATTTCATGATCGCGGAACTGGGTGCCTTTGACGACCTGACCGTCGCGGACGTCGAGACACGGAATGATGCGGCGGGCTAGCATGCGAGGGCCTCCCGGAGGGTAAACTTTTTCTCGTAGAGCGCGCGGCCCACGATCACGCCGGCCGCGCCCGCGGCGCGCAACGGGGGCAGGTCGGCGAGGGCCGCCACGCCACCCGAGGCCTGGATCTGCAGGGAAGGGAAGCGCTGGATGAGGCCGGTGTAGAGTGCCGTGTTCGGCCCGGTCAGTTTTCCGTCGCGGCTGATGTCCGTGCAAAGAATATGGCGCAGGCCGGCAGCGAGGAAGCCGGTTAGAAAATCGTCGAGCGCGACGCCCGTGCTTTCCTGCCAACCAGCGGCGGCGATGCGCGGGGTGCCATCGGCGTCGAGGCGCACGTCCGGCGCGAGAATGATGTGTTCCGCGCCGAAGCGACCCAGCCACTCGCGGACCCGCGCCGGGTCTTTCGCCGCGACACTGCCGACGATCACCCGCTGGGCCCCGGCTTCCAATAAAGTTTCAATCTGGGCCTCATCGCGGATGCCACCGCCGGTCTGGACTTTGAGGCCGCTGTGGGTGGTGAGGGTTTGGACGAGAGCGGTCTGGCGTTGGGCCGGATCCTTCGCGCCATCGAGATCGACGACATGCAGCCAGGTCGCGCCGGCCACCGCGAAATCGTGGGCGACCGCTAGGGGATCGGAGCCGTAGCTGGTTTCCTGGTCGAAGCGTCCTTCCGTCAGGCGGACAACGCGACTACCGCGGAGATCGATGGCGGGATAGATGATCACGGCGTGGGAAATGGGTAATATAATACGCTTCCCATTATCGGGGGATGGTTCATGCGCGGTCGTCCACGAAATTTTTCAACAATTGGGCTCCGGCGACGCCGGAGCGCTCCGGGTGGAATTGGACGCCGGAAAAATTGCGGCGCTCCACAATGGCGGCGAACGGGGTGCCGTGGTCACCGCTGGCGACCGTGAAGGCGTTCACCGGACCCGCATAGCTGTGCACAAAATAAAAGCGGGCGTCGGGTTCGATGCCGAAGAGCAACCGGGCATTCTTGCCGGAGAGAACCGTGTTCCACCCCATGTGCGGTACCTGCACCCCGGGAGAAGCCGGCAGCAGGTCCACCCGACCGGGGATCAGCCCGAGCGTCTCCGTCTCGCCCTCCGCGGAAGATTCGAACAACAGCTGCATGCCAAGACAAACGCCCAGCACCGGCTGCGTCAGGCCGCGCACACACTCGACCAGGCCGCGCTCGCGCAACTGGCGCATGCCCTCGTTGGCGGAGCCGACACCGGGCAAAATCACCCGGTCGGCCGCGCGAATGACTGCGGGGTCCGCGGTGAGCTCGCTTGTGATGCCGAGCCGCTCGAGCGCAAAGCGCACCGAGGCAATATTGGCTCCGCCGCTGTCGACGATGGCTAGCATGGCCAGATCATCCCGGCGGCCGCGCAGCCGATCAATGAGCGGTCGGGGCCGTGGCCCTCAACGGCCCGCGCCCCGACCGGCAGAACAGGGAGGAGGTTCATCAGAGTATTCCCTTCGTGCTGGGAATCTCGTTGCCGGTGCCGCGCGCCAGGGCGGGGCGCAGGGCGCGGCCAAAGCCCTTGAAGAGCGTCTCCACCATGTGGTGCGTGTTGTCGCCCGTGACGCTCATCTGCAGCGTGGCCGCCAAGGCGTCGCTCACCGAGCGAAAGAAGTGAGGCACGAGCTCGGTCGGCAGTTCGCCGACCATTTCGCGGGGAAACTTGCCTTCAAAGACAAAATAGGCGCGGCCGCTCAGATCGAGCGCGACCTGGGCCTGCGCCTCGTCCATCGGGAGCACGAAACCGTAGCGGCCCACGCCGCGTTTGTCACCCAGCGCCTGCTTCAGGGCCTGGCCGAGGGCGATGCCAACGTCCTCGACGGTGTGGTGCTCGTCGATTTCCAGGTCGCCGGCGCACGTGATCGCGAGGCCGATGCCGGCGTTCTTCGCAATCTGCTCGAGCATGTGGTCGAAGAAACCGAGGCCGGTGGCGAGCTGCGCCGGCGCCGCCTGGTCGAGGTCAACTGCGACGGTGATTTTGGTCTCCTTGGTGTGGCGGACAATCGTCGCGCGGCGCGGCGCGTCCACCAGCCGGCGGGCAATTTCCGGCCAGTCGAGGTTCTTGCGGTCGTAACGCAGGCTGCGGATGCCGAGATTCTCCGCCAGCTGCACATCCGTCTCGCGGTCCCCGATGACCACGGATAATTCCCGCGACCAAAGGGTATCGCGCACATAGTCCGGGAGCAGGCCGAGCTTCGGCTTGCGGCAGTCGCAGCGGTCGGCGGGAGTGTGGGGGCAGACGCGCACGGCTTCGAACGCAATGCCCTGCGAGCCGAGGATATCCAGCAGGAGGTTTTGCAGCGGACGGAATTCCTCCTCGCGGAAACTCGGGGTGCCGAGTCCGTCCTGGTTGGTGACCATGACAAACGTGTAGCCGGCGTCGCGCAACCGCAGCAACGCCGGGATGCTGGCGGGTTCGAGGGCGAATTTGTCGAGCCGGTCGATTTGCTGGTCAAACGGCTCGGTGATGAGGGTGCCGTCGCGATCGATAAAAAGGATTTTTTTCATGGCAGGGATTTTGGGAGGGAGGATTCAGACCCGGGCGATAATCTCCAGGGCGGCGTTGTTTTCTTCCGGCGTGCCCATGGTGATGCGCACGCAGTGGGCGAGACCGTGGTCGCGGCTGCGGTCCCGCAGCACGACTCCGGCAGCCCGGGTTGCCGCCATGACCCGTGCGGAATCGATCACTTCAAAAAGCAGGAAATTGCTGTCGCTGGGCCAGACGCGGCGGACCGCCGGTAGCGCGGCCAGCGCGGTCGCGAGGCGCTGACGCTCGGCAACGAGCCCTTGTGCCGACACACGCGCGGCGGCCAGGCCCGCGGGCGCAAGCGCGGCGAGGGCGGCCTGCAGAACCGGGGTGGGCACGGGATAGGGAGCGATGATCTTTTGCAGCACCCCGATGAGCGCGGGCTGGGCCAGCGTCGCCCCGCAGCGAACTCCGGCGAGGCCGAAGGCCTTCGACAGCGTGCGCAAGACCACGAGATTGGGGTGGGCCGGAAATTCTTCCGCCAGACTTCGGGTCCCGGCGAATTCCAAATAGGCCTCGTCGACCACCACGACGGCGCGACCAAGCAAGGCTTGAGTGATGCGGAGCACGGCGGCGCGATCCAGCAGCGCGCCTGTGGGATTGTTGGGCGAACAAAGAAAAACCAGTTTCACGTCCGGAGTAACCGCGGCCAACACGGCCCCGGGGTCCACGGCGAAATCGTGGGCGGCGAGGAGTGGGACCGGGACGACGCGGGCATTTTGAATCGCGGCGGAAACGGCATACATGCCGTAGGTGGGCGGCGTGTTCACGATCGAGTCCTGGCCGGCCCGGCAGAAAGCGCGCAGGAGCAGATCGATGCCCTCGTCGGAGCCGCGGGTGACGAGGAGGTTGGCGGGGGCGACTGCGTAGTAGGAGGCGAGGCGCGCGATCAGGTCGGGCGGCTGCGGTTCCGGGTAGCGGTTGAGCAGCGGCTTGCCGGCAGACGGGGTGAGCGGATTTTCATTGGCGTCGAGCCAGACCCGGCCGCTCTGGGCTTCCTTGCGGGCCGAGCTGTAGGGCGTGAGCGCCAGAATTTCCGGCCGGATCAGCGAGAGGACGGGATCGGTCGGGCTCATGAGGAAAAATTCTCCAGCCGCACCCGGACCGCCCGCTGGTGGGCGACGAGGCCTTCGGCGAGTGCGAGGCGTTCGACGACCGGGCCGAGCTTTTGCAAGCCGGCGCGGGTGGAGGTTTGTACGGTCATGGTACGTTGAAAATCTGCGAGGCCGAGGCCGCTGCAAACCCGGGCCCAGCCGTAGGTGGGCAGCACATGGTTGGTCCCGCTCGCGTAGTCGCCGAGGGACTCCGGCGTCAAGTCGCCGAGAAAAACCGAACCGGCGGTCGTGATGCTGGGGAGCAATTCGCGCGGCCGGGCGACCTGCAGGATGAGGTGTTCGGGAGCGTAGCGGTTGGCGATCTCCACCGCCTCCGCCCGGCTCGCGGCAAGAAAAATTCGACTGCCTTCCAGCGCGCGGCGGGCGAGGTCGGCCCGCGGCAACTCGGCGAGTTGTTTTTCCAATTGCACCAGCACGCGGCGCGCAAACCCCTTCGAGAAGGCGACGAGCACCACCTGGGAGTCGGGGCCGTGCTCGGCTTGGGATAACAGATCGGCGGCGACGAACGCGGGTTGGGCGCGATCGTCGGCGAGGACGAGCACCTCGGAGGGCCCGGCCGGCAGATCCAGGGCGGCGCCGGCCGGATCGCGCGAGACCTGCAATTTGGCCTCGGTCACAAAGGCGTTGCCGGGACCGAAAAGCTTGTCGCATTTCGGCACACTGGCCGTGCCGTAGGCGAGGGCGGCGATGGCCTGGGCACCACCGACCTTATAGATCTCCGTAATCCCGCAAAGTCGGGCCGCAGAGAGAATCCATGGGTTGACGCCTCCGGTCCGGTCCGGCGGGGTGCAGAGCACGCGGACGGTGCACCCGGCAAGTTGGGATGGCACGCCAAGCATCAAGGCCGTGGAGGGCAACGGGGCGCTGCCGCCCGGCACGTAGAGGCCCACGCGGCTGAGCGGGCGAGCGGTCCGTTCGCAGACGATGCCCGGTTGGGTTTCAACGCGGAGATCCGCCGGGCGTTGGGCGGCGTGAAAGGTGTGGATATTCAGGTAGGCGGTGCGGAGCGCGGCTTTGTCGGCGCGGCCCAAACCGGCGTCGGCCGCGGCGAATTCGGCCGGGCTGACCCGAAGGGCGGACAGGCTGACGCCGTCGAACATTTTTGTGAATCGGCGCAAGGCAACATCCCCGTCGCGTCGGACGGCGGCGACGATTGTCCGCACGGCGGCGGCCACCTGTGGTTGCGCCTGCTGGGCGGGACGACGGAGGGCCGCGGTGCGCTGTTGGGCCGAGAGATTTTTCCAGAGGAGAGGTTGCATGAGGATTGAGTCGTTCTCGTTCTCTTAATCTTTCTCGTAATCTCGTGGGTCAAACGGAGAGAAAGATTATGATTACGAGAAAGAGAAAGATCATAGTCAGAGCATCATCTTTTCGATGGGGAGAACGAGGATGCTGCTGGCGCCGGCCTTTTTCAGCGACTCCATGGTTTCCCAAAACACCGCCTCCGAACACACGGCGTGAAGGGCGACCTTCGTGTCGTCGCCCGCGAGCGGGAGGATGGTGGGATTCTCCGAGCCCGGGAGCAGGTGCCTGATTTCGGCCAGGGCAGTCTTGGGGGCGTGAAGCATGATGTATTTCGTGCCCGCCGCTTTTTGCACGCCGTCGATGCGCCGGAGCAGAATTTCCAGCGAATGAGACTGGTTGGCCGCGAGTTCGTGCGCGCTGCGGAGAAGCACGGCCGTGCTCTTGAAGACGGTCTCCACCGCGCGAAGTTTGTTGGCCTCCAGGGTGGAACCGCTGGCGACGAGGTCGCAGATGACGTCGGCGAGGCCGAGTCGCGGGGCGATCTCCACGGAGCCGCTCAGGTAGACGACCTCGGCGGTGATTTTCTGTTCGGCCAGAAAACGTTTGGTCAACTGGGGGTAGGAGGTCGCGATGCGCAGGCCTTGCAGGTCTTGCGCGCTGTGGTAGGGGCGTTCCTCCGGCAGGGCGAGGGCCAGCCGGCAGCCGCCGAAATCGAGCGAGCGCTCAATAAAATAGCCGCCGGCCGTGCCGTTGGTGCGGCGTTCGAGCGCGGCTTCCTCAAGGACGTTGGTGCCGACGATGCCGAGATCGCAGACTCCGTCCATGACGAGCTGGGGAATGTCGTCATCGCGGACGAAGAGCAGGTCGATGGGAAAATTATCGGAATGGAGGAGCAGGCGTTCCTTGGCCGACTTGACGCGGATGCCGCAATGGGCGAGCAGATCGAGGGAATCGGACGAGAGCCGGCCGCTTTTTTGGATGGCGAGACGGAGGCGGTCTTTGGGCGGAGTGGTGGGCATGGGAAGAAGGGCGGAAAGTGGCGGGGGGAGAATTTAGAGTTGCGGGCCGGGAAAAGCGAGGCGGGTTGGGCTTGGCGCCGGGGCAAAAAAAACCCCGGCGGGATGAACCTGCCGGGGTTTTGGAAATTGGATCCATCAGCCACGGGCAAGGCACTTCCGGCCTTCCCGCGCCGGGAAGGCTAGCTCACGTGATGATGATGGTGGTGGGAGACCATGGAATTGAGGGAGGATTGAGGGTGGCGGGCCGCCCGGGTGCAATATTTTTCGCTAGCGGTTTGGCGTCCGGCCCGCAGCGTGTCGTGTCATAAGTCGCACCCATGGGGCCGCCGAAATATGGACAGGAAATGAAGACGACCGTGGCCGCCGTGCTGACGGTGGCGGCGACTTACAGCTACTTTCTGATTTTCGCCCAATTTAGTTTTATCAAACTGGCGGCGGCGGTGGATGGAACAGGTGGCTTCATCAAGCCGCTGATGGCGGTGATGGGGTTGGCTGGGATGGCCGGCAGTGCGCTGGCGGCCGGGGTCTACCAGGCGCGGCGAAGTCGACTCCTGCTGGCGATGGGATTTGTGGTGTGTGCGGCGGCGGCGGGGTCGGCGCTGGCGGCCCGGTCGATCGGCTTTTTCTATGGATCGGCGCTGCTGGTCGGGTTGGGTACGGGGTTTGCGACGGTGACGCTGGCCAGTGTTTTAAGGCCGGTGTTGGGCCGCGGGCGTTTGGGTCGGGTCATCGGCGCAGGCACGGGGTTGGCCTACGGGATGTGCAATTTGCCGGCAATTTTTCAAGCCGCGGCCACCACCCAGGCGGGGCTGGCCGTCGCGTTGGCCGGCGTCGGCTTGGTGGCCACCTTCGGCCTCACGGTTGGCGCGGCCGCGCCGATGCCGATGGGTGGGGATTATTCCAAGTCCGGCGTGGTCGCGTGGGTGATGATATTTTTGGCGCTGGTGGGCCTGGACTCGGCGGCGTTCTTTGTGATCCAGCACACGCCGGTGCTGCTGGAACTCACCTGGAGTGGAGCCGGCCGGCTGGAGGCGAATGCGGGAATCCATTTCTTCGCCGCCGTGTTGGCGGGATGTGCCCTCGACCGGCGCCGGGTCGGGTGGACGGTGGCGTTGGGTGCCTTGGCCCTGTTAGCGGCCTGCGGTCTGATCGCCGGCGGACACATAACTTTTCCCGGAACGGGGCTCCTCTATGCGGCGGGGGTATCAATCTATTCCACGGTTCTGGTTTATTATCCGGCGGATGGTTTGCGGCCATGGCTGGCGGGGCTGGTTTACGTGGTGGCCGGGTGGGGTGGTTCAGCGTTCGGCATCGGGATGGTGGCCGGCCGGCAGGTTTTGCCGAACGGGCTCCTCCTGATCGCCGGCGGGATGATGCTCTCCGGTTTGCTGCTCCGTGGTCTCCGGGGTGGGCGGTTCGGTTCGGGGAACGCGTGAGCGTCGCCTGCTCTTGTGTTTGGTATCGGGGATCGACACGTTCTCCGAAAGCTTATTCCCCCCCGGGGGGGCGACCCCTTCCTCTTGAATACACTCCTCGGATCTTTTCGTTCCACGCTCAATCGTCAGCTCGCCCACCGCCAAGGAGGCATTGTTATTTTCTTCGCGGTGTTTCTGGGCCTTTCCCTGCTGACGCGCTGCGTGCTGCTGGTGAAGGCGGCGCATGATGTCTCCTGGACGCTCAGCCTGGGGGCCGCTTTTTTTTGGGGTTTGATTTTCGACTTGGGTTCCGCGGCGTTCATTTCCCTACCGTTGACCCTGCTGCTCCTGCTTTTGCCGGCCGGTTGGTTTCAGCGCCAATGGCAAAGGGGGCTGGCCCACCTGGTGGGGTTTATCATCATCTTTCTGCTGCTGTTCGGCTTGGTGTCGGAATGGACGTTTTGGGACGAGTTTGGGGTCCGGTTCAATTTCATCGCCGTCGACTATCTGGTCTACACCACCGAGGTTCTGGGAAACATCCGGGAATCCTATAACCTCCCGCTTATCTTCGGCGGCGTCTTCACCGGTGCCGTCCTGATCCACTGGTTGGTCTGCCGAACCGGGATGCCAGCTTGCTGGTTTAATGCGCCCGCCGAGACCTTCGGCCGCCGGCTCAAAACCGGAGCCTGGTGGTTCGCGGTGCCGCTGGTGTTCGCCTCGCTGCTGAGCAGCGACTGGCTGCCGAACTTTAAGAACAACTTCAACCGCGAGCTGGCCAAGGACGGGCTCTGGTCGCTTTTCGCGGCTTTCTGGAACAACAAACTCGATTACGACAAGTTCTACACCACCGTGCCCGGGGACGAAGCCTTTCGTATTCTCCGGCAGGAATTGGCCCGCGATCGCTCCGTTACGCTAGGGGAAAATCCGCACGACACCCTGCGGTTGGTCCGGAATGCCGGCCCGGAGTTACGGCCCAATGTCATCCAGATCACGGTCGAGAGCCTGAGCGCGGATTTCCTCAGCATTTTCAATCGCGCCTCGCGGCTCACGCCCAATCTGGAGGAGATCGCCGGTAAGAGTCTCGTCTTCGACAATTTCTACGCCACCGGCACCCGCACCGACCGGGGGATGGAGGCGCTCACGCTCGCCGTGCCGCCAACGCCCGGGCGCTCGCTGGTCAAGCGGCCGCGCAATGAGAACCTGTTCACGCTCGGGTCGGTGTTTCGCGCGAAGGGTTATGACACGGCGTTCATTTACGGCGGCTTTGGCTACTTCGACAACATGAACTATTTTTTCGGTCACAACGGCTACCGGGTGATCGACCGCAACAGCGTGGCGAAGGCCGATATCACCTTTGCCAACGTCTGGGGCGCCTGCGACGAGGATCTCTTCAGCTGGACGATGCGGGAAGCCGACGCCAGCCGCGCCGCCGGCAAGCCGTTTCATTATTTCGTGATGACGACCTCGAACCACCGGCCGTACACGTATCCCGAGGGGCGCATCGACCTGCCGTCGAAGGTTTCGGGCCGGCCGGGGGCCGTGAAATACACCGACTATGCCATCGGCAAATTCCTGCGCGACGCCGCGGCGAAGCCTTGGTTCAAGGACACGGTGTTTGTCATCGTGGCCGACCACTGCGCCTCCAGTGCGGGCAAAACGGAACTGCCGGTGCAAAAATACCACATCCCGCTGATCATATATTCGCCCGGCGGCCACATCGCGCCCGGTCACATCCGCACGTTGACCAGCCAGGTGGACTATCCGCCAACGCTGCTCGGCTTGCTGAACTGGACTTATGCCAGCCGTTTTTTCGGGCGCGACATCCGCCAGACCGACCCGCAGGAGGCGCGCGCCCTCGTCGGCACCTACCAGAAACTCGGCCTGTTAAAGGGCGAGCAATTCCTCGTGCTCAAGCCGGTGCGCCAGCAGGCGCAATACGCCTACAACCGCGTCAGCTTCGCGCTGACGGAGCAGTCGCTGAACCCGGCGTTTCATGCCGAGGCGATCAGCTATTACCAGACGGCGAGCGAGCTTTTTCAAAACGAACGTTATCGTGAAATCAGCGGGGAGGAGACGAAGCGCCTGTTCGCGGTCCCGGCTGGTCCGCCGTAAAATGACAAGGCCGCCTCCTGCTTGCGCGGGAGACGGCCTTGGTTGGTTTCTATTTAGTTAGCCGCGAACCGCGAGTCGTTGCCGAAACGATCGACAATCGACACGGGCAGGATGACTTTGCGGGCGACGGGCTGGCCGTTGACGAGGGCAGGGGCGAAATGCCACTGTTCGACGGCGGCCAGCACGGCCGTGACGAGCTCGGCATTGGCGGTGGGCGAGTTCGACGCGAATTGCGTCGGCTTGCCCGTCGGATCAACGACGAACGCGAGCATCACTTTCTGCCCGGCAAACCGGGAGTCCACATCGGGCGAAATGACCGAGATGGGCACCGGAATATCCGTGCGACCATGATACGACTTTACATAGGCCGACTCGGACGACGCCGCCAATAAGGCGAGCGGCGCCACGAGCAGACCGAGGCTGAGGGCTATTTTGGACTTGGTGTTCATTGCATCATCTCCGCGGTGAGGCGGAGTTTTGTTTTCTGTTTAGGCAAGATGCGACCACCGGCCGGAATGACCGCAGGCCAGCACCCTGTTTTGCCAAAGACGGCCCGGTAAATGGCCCATCCCCGGCAAAAATCTATTTTGGGGGCGATCCGTTGGCGCAAAAAGCTACGCCAGTCGGGCTGCCCAACAGCTAAACACCCAGTCCATGGTCCGACCCACCGGCCTCGCGGCGGATCAAACCAAATTCAAAGAACCGCCTGTGCGGCGACTTCCCGGCAGTCGCTTCGAGGCCAACCCCATCATAGCACGGCCTATGCCAGCTTTGCGTCGCGATCGGGTTACAATTCGGGGGCGACCGACGGGTCGATCCGGGTGGGGCGGCGGAGCGGTCGCATTATGCCTTGAACGATTTGCCGGAGTCCGTGTCGTAGCCGAATGAGCTCTTTGCGCGACATCTTCTCTCGGGCGGCCGTGGCGGCCGGCTTGCTGGCCATGCTGGTGGGACCCGCGGCGGCCGAGACGCTGGCGGAAAGAACCCTGGTGGAAATTACGGAGCGCCAGCGCGACATCTTCGCCCGGACGGAAAAAGAGGGTGAACATCTCGATGATGCGGCGCTGCGGGGTGATTTGGAAAGTTTACTCAAGAGCTATGACGTGCTGATCCAGAAAAGCCCGGACTATGCGCTGGCATTCGGCGCCTACGGCATGTTTCTCGGTAAAATCGGCATGACGAAAGAGGCGGTCATCATGCTGCTGCGGGCCAACAAGCTCGATCCCAGCCTGCCCGAGGTGAAAAACCAGATCGCCGTGCATCTCGCCGAGGACGGGCGGCCGGTGGACGCGCTCCCGTGGGTCACGGCGGCCCTCGATCTGGACCCCAAGAAAGCGGTCTATCATTTTCATCTGGGCGAATTGCTGGCGGCCGGGCGCAGCGACTTCACCCGCACTGGAATGTTTGACGACGCGAAGCTCGATGAGGCCATTTTGGAGGCCTTTCAGCACGCGGTCGAGCTGATGCCGGAAGATTTCCCCATCGCGTACCGCCACGCCAAGGCGTATTATGATCTGGTCGGGCCGCGTTGGACTGAGGCGCTGGTCGTTTGGGAAAAGCTGGAAGACCTCGCGCTCACGGATTCCCAGCGCCAGCTGCTCCGGCTCCAGCGGGCCAACGTCTTGCTCAAGCTCGCCCGGCCGATCGAGGCCAAGCTGCTGCTCGATATGGTGACCAAGCAGGAGTTCGCCGCGGAGAAGCAGACTTTGCTGGACGAACTCGCCAAAGCGGGCGAGAAGTGACCGGTTTATGGATTTGCTCAATCGCCTCGAACGGCTCTTTGGCCGGTTCGCCATCCCAAACCTTTCGCTCTACCTGATCTTCGGGCAGGTGTTGTTTTGGGGCGTGGCGTTTCTCGGCTTTTTTGACCTTGAACGCATCGCCTTGCTCCCCCTGGCGGTCCAGAGCGGCGAAATCTGGCGCCTCGTCACGTTCCTGTTTTTGCCACCGAACGCCCATCCCGTATTCATCGCTTTTGCGTGGTATATGTTCTGGATGATGGGCTCGGCGCTCGAGGAATCCTGGGGGGCGTTTCGCTACAATCTGTTTCTGTTCATTGGCTGGGCTCTCACGGTCGGGGTGGCACTGTTTTTTCCGGCCACCTACGCCACGAACCTGTTTCTCGCTGGCAGTGTCTTTCTCGCCTTTGCATTTTTGAACCCGGACTTCGAGATTCTGATCTTCTTCATTCTGCCGGTGAAGATCAAGTGGCTGGCCCTGCTCCAATCGGTGTTTTACGGCTATGCCCTGATCGTCGGATCCTGGCCGGTGCGACTCGCCGTGTTGGCCTCGGTCGGCAACTTCCTGCTCTTTTTCTCTGGCGAGATCATCCAGCGAATGAAGACCGGCCGCCGGCAGATGGAAGGCAAAGCCCGGCGGGCGGCGGAGCGCGACAGCGACCGGGAACCCCGGCACCGGTGCCACGTGTGCGGCAAGACCGACCTTACGCACCCGCAGATGGATTTTCGTTACTGTTCGAAGTGCGCCGGCGACGAGTGTTATTGCACCGAGCACATCGCCAGCCACCCGCATACGGTGACGGCCAACCCGAAAGGCTGAGCCATGCCGGTGAAGCCATCCACTCTCGGCGATTGGCTGCACCGCGCAGAAAAACTTTACGAGCGGCACCAGGTCGCGCTCGGGCAGGTGGCGGCCACCGCCCACGACGAGGCGCTTTATCTGTTGCTGCACACCCTCGGTCTGCCGCTCGACAGCAAATCCGCGGTGCTGCGGCGCAAGCTGACGCCGGAAGCAACGGCGCGGCTGGCGGAAGTCTTTCGCCGCCGGCTCGAGGAGCACGTGCCGGCCGCCTACCTCACGCGCGAGGCCTGGCTCGGCGAGCACCGTTTCTATGTGGACGAACGCGTGATCATTCCGCGCTCGTATTTTGTCGAGCTGCTGCCGGAACAGATTCCGCAGTGGCTGCCGGCGAGCCGGCCGGTGAAACGCGCCGTCGATGTCTGCACCGGCTCGGGTTGCCTCGCCATCCTGATGGCGCACCAGTTTGCCGGGGCGAAGGTTGACGCCATCGAGTTGTCGCCGGACGCGCTGGCCGTGGCGAAGTTCAACGTCGCGACCCACAAGCTGGGCCGCCGCGTGAAACTTTTTCATTCGGATGTGTTCGAGGCGGTGCCCCCGGTGAAATACGACCTGATCCTGAGCAATCCGCCCTATGTGCCGACGCGCGAGCTGCGTGGCCTGCCCGCCGAATTCAAAAAGGAACCGGCCATGGCGTTGGACGGCGGCAAGGACGGCCTGGTCATCATCAGCAAGCTGCTGCGCCAGGCGCGCGACCGGCTGCAACCCCACGGCATCGTGGTGCTCGAGGTGGGCGGCCTGCGCGCCGCGATGGACAACGTTTTCGCGGCACTCGACCTCCACTGGCTGCACACGGCAGACGGGGAGGACTGCGTGTGCGTGATCCCAGCGGCGCGGCTGAAGAACTGGCGCGGGTGAGCCCAACCTAGTTTGTCATCTATTATATGACAAACCGGCTTCGCCGGCCGGCCGGCCCGGACGCAATCCGCGTCGGGGCGTCCCTGGGTGGCGGGGGATTAATCGCCATTGCTACGGGGAGGAGGGCTGTTTGCATGGCCCGACACTTACCATGGCGTCCCACTATCTGGAATTTCTGAGCATGCTTGTGCGGTGGCTGCACATCATCGCTGGTGTCGCGTGGATCGGTTCGTCGTTCTATTTCATCTGGCTGGACAACAGCATCGATCCGCCGGCTCCGGGTTCGGACAACGCCAAGAAAGGCGTCGCCGGCGATTTGTGGGCGGTGCATGGTGGTGGTTTCTACAATCCGCAGAAATATGCGGTCGCTCCCGCGGAGCTGCCGGAGAAGCTGCACTGGTTCAAGTGGGAGGCGTACACGACCTGGCTGTCAGGCACGGCATTGCTGGTGCTGGCGTACTGGTTGAAAGCACAGGTGATGATGGTGGACCCCAATGTGGCGGCGCTCGCGCCCTGGCAGGCAGTCGCGGTTGGCGCGGCGAGCATGATCGGCTCGTGGATTGTCTACGACCTGCTCTGTCGCTCCCCGCTGGGGAAAAACAACGGGGTGCTCGGGGCGGTGGTCTTCGGGCTGATCGCGCTGCTGGCCTGGGGGCTGGCGCAAACGCTGGGCGGCCGGGCGATGTTCATGCATGTCGGCACGGCCATCGGCACGATCATGGCGGCCAATGTTTTTTTTATCATCATTCCCGGGCAGAAACGGATGGTGACGGCGATGCGCACCGGGCAGGCGCCCAATCCGGTGGACGGCAAACGCGCCAAGCAGCGCAGCGTGCACAACAACTATTTCACGCTGCCGGTGCTGTTTATCATGATCAGCAACCACTATGCGTCGACCTACAGTCATCCCCAAAACTGGGCGGTGTTGATGCTGATGGCGGCGGCGGGCGTGGTCATCCGGCATTTTTTCAACTGCAAGCATAAGGGCGTCTACGCGTGGCAATATCCCGCGCTGGGCGCCGTGTTGTTGGGCATCGTCGCCTGGTGGACGCAACCGCGGCCCGTGATCTTGCCCGCGGTCGAGGGCCCGGTGACGTTCAATCGCGTGCGCGCCATCGTCGGCCAGCACTGCGTGATGTGCCATTCGCCGCAGCCGACCTTTCCCGGCATCACGCAACCGCAAGCCGGCGTGCTGCTGCACACCCCGGCGGACATCGTGCAGAACGCCCCGCGGATTTTTCAGCAGGTGATCGTCACGCGCATCATGCCGCTCGGCAACGTCACGCAGATCACCGAGCAGGAGCGCGCCGTCCTCGCTGCCTGGATCCAAGCCGGCGCGAAGATGGAGTAGGGCGCAGCCGGTTCAGGGCTTGGCCGGCTCGACCTGGCGCGTGGGCAGGCCGGCGCTTTTCCAATCCTTGAAACCGCCGGCGTTGGCGACCGTGCGCCCCTGTTCGGCGAGGACTGCGCCGACCACACCGGCGCGATGGCCCGAGCGGCAGTAGAGGATGATCTGCTTGTCACCGGTCTGGGCGAGAAACTCCTTCCAGAGCTTCTGCGGTCCGTCGAAATCGCTTTTCGGCAACAGCACGGCGGAAGCAGCGACGCCGGTCTCGGCCCACTCGGCCGGTTCGCGGACGTCGATCAGCACGGCTTGGTTGGCGGCGAGCAGAGCCGCCGCATTCTGCGGAGTGATTTTGACGACTTCTGCGGCGCTGAGGGCAGCGGTGAGGGCCAGGAAGAGCGCGAGAACCCGATGACGGAACGAGGAATTCATGACGGAAAGATAGCCGAGTCACCGCGAGGTGCAAGCCGCGCAGACCGATCGCCTACTGGGATTTCGCTGGAGCTGCGGTTTCGGGAGCGGCCAGCGAGACCCGGATGAGCCCGCGCCACTTGTAGGCGGTGTAGCCGGTCGCCTGGTCCGCGGGAAATTTCTGAGTGAGAAGGAGTCTGACCTCCGGCTTGAGATTTTCCAAGGGTCCGTGGCACTTGAGGCAGATGGGCACGGCCACGAGGGGGCGATACACTCGCCACTCGGTTGGGTCGCCCGGGCGGTCGAGCCGCTGGATGAGGAGGTTGGGCACATCGTCGCCATCGCGCAGGGCCGTGTCGATGGCTTCGAGGGCGGCCTGGTCGCCCAGGTCGGGCTGATTGGCGGGGCTGCGCAGCTGAAGGCTGGTGCGCTTGACCGCGGTCACCCGCGGCTGGCCCGGCACCGATTTGGGCAGCGTCAGGTCCTTGAGGTGAGCCAACTCCATGGCTTTGGCCACGCCTTTTTCCGCCACGGTGTGTTCGACCTCGTAGATCAACATATGGCCGACGCGGTCGATCAGTCGTTCGCCGGCTTGGCGAAGGTGAGCGATGGTTGGGTCGGTGGGATCGATCCAGGAACCCGGGAATTGATCCGAGGGAATCGGATCGGCCGCGGAGCAGACCAGGCACGCGCCGGCGAGCAGGCAGGGCCAAAGATTCGTTTTCATCGCGGGAGTATACACCCGCTCGCGCGAAAAATCATCCGGGTTAGAAAATGACAACAAATGCGCAGTCCTGCCTTCCGGCTTGAGGTGACCTTGGCCCGAACCGCTCGCGCTTGGGCCGCGGCCCCGTGCAAATTTCAGAGAAGTTATACCAGGGTCCCTCGGGTTTTAGACTTTGGCGCCGTAGGGAAGATTCATGGGGCCACCAACTCATTCTTGTCGGCCGGGATTGGTGGGCGAAGGCTGTTGGCCGGCGTTCGCCATGTAGTAAATCACCGGCACGGCGATGCGGCTGATGAGCAGCGACGCGATTTCGCCAAACATCAGGCTGATGGCGAGACCTTGGAAAATCGGGTCCGCCAGAATCACGCTGGCGCCGACGACGACGGCCAGCGCCGTCAGCAGCATCGGGCGGAACCGCACCGCGCCGGCCTCGACGACGGCGGCGGCCAACGGCTGCCCCTGGGCGCGGCGCAGTTCAATGAAGTCGACGAGAATGATCGAATTCCGGACAATGATGCCGGCGCCCGCCATGAAACCGATCATCGACGTGGCCGTGAAGAACGCGCCCATCAGGGCGTGCGCCGGCAGGATGCCGATCAGCGAAAGCGGAATTACCACCATGATGACAAACGGGGTGGTGTAGCTTTTGAACCAGCCGACCATCAGCATGTAGATCAAAATGCACACGGCGGCGAAGGCCAGGCCGAGATCGCGGAACACCTCGAGCGTCACATGCCATTCCCCGTCCCACTTGATCGCCGGCTCGAGTTCGCTGTCCGGCTGGCTGGAGTGATAAAGAGCGATCCGCGGCTCCGTGCCGCCAAACTCGCGGCCGTCCAGCTGCGCCAGCTGGCGGTTCATGGCAAAAA
Organism: uncultured Oleiharenicola sp.; assembly: GCA_964486705.1. Classification (GTDB taxonomy): domain Bacteria; phylum Verrucomicrobiota; class Verrucomicrobiia; order Opitutales; family Opitutaceae; genus Lacunisphaera. The sequence continues at coordinate 29,811 of CAZAOI010000001.1, forward strand.
GGGCGTAGACCGGGCTGGCCACTTTTCCGGCGACGTCGCCGGTCACATAAACAACCGGGCGGAGGTTCTTGCGGTAGAGATTCCTTTCGCCCGACGTGCGCTCTAAGGTGACAAGCTCACCCAGCGGGACCAAGGGACGCTCGCCGGCGCGAATGATGTCGTCGTGATCCGAACGCAATTGCAGGGCGAGCAGATCCTCCGGCCGGCTCCGCCGGTCGCGGGGCAGCTCGAGCTGGATGTCCACGTCTTCGCGCTCCAGGGGTTGGTGCAGCAAATCGACGCGGGCGCCGTTGACGGCGGTGCGAATGGTGCGGGCGATGGTTTTGACGCTGATGCCGTGCAGCGCGGCCTTGGTGCGGTCGATTCGCAGGTGGACGGTCGGCTGCTCCTCTTCGACAAACCAGTCCACATCGACCATCCCGGTGGTGGCCAAGAAAATTTCCTTCACTCGGCTGGCGAGCGCCAGGCGGTTGGTTTCAGACGGCCCGTAAATCTCCGCCACTAGGGTTTGCAGCACGGGCGGGCCGGGCGGCACCTCGGCGACAGCGACCGCCGCGCCGTGGCGGGCGGCAATGGCGGCGAGCCGCGGACGGACCCGCACCGCGATGTCATGGCTTTGGGCGCGGCGCTCGTCTTTCGGCAGCAGATTGACCTGGAGATCGGCCATATTGGCGCCCCGGCGCTGGAAATAGTGGCGGACCAGACCGTTGAAATTAAACGGCGAGGCCGTGCCCGCGTAGATTTGGTAGTCGCGGACTTCCGGCTCGGTCCGCACGGCGGCCGCGAGCTCGCGGGCCACCCGCATGGTTTCCTCCAGCGTCGAGCCCTCGGGCAGGTTGAGGATCACCTGAAACTCCGACTTGTTGTCGAAGGGCAGCATTTTAATCTGCACGGCGCCAACGCCGACCAGGGCGACGGCGGCCAGCAGCAGTGAGCCGACCACCCCGAGGAAGGTCCACCGCCAGCGCGGATGGGCGATCAGCGGATCCATGATGCGGTGATAAAGCCGGGTGAAAAAATCCTTCGGTTCCTGGTCGGGCAGCTCGGCCTCGTGGGCGGCCGACAGGTGCGGGACATGGCGGCGCAGCACGCGCAAGGCGGCCCAGGGCGTGACGGTGAAGGCAACCATGAGCGAGAAAAGCATGGCGGCGCTGGCCCCGATCGGGATCGGGCGCATGTAGGGCCCCATCAAACCGCCGACGAAGGCCATCGGCAGGACCGCGGCGATGACCGCCCAGGTGGCCAGCACGGTGGGATTGCCCACCTCGTTGACGGCTTCAATCGCAATGTCGTTCAGGTTGCGCCCCCGCGATGAGGGCAGACGCTGGTGCCGCACGATATTTTCCACGACGACAATCGCATCATCCACCAGAATGCCGATGGAGAAAATCAGCGCGAAGAGGGTGATGCGGTTCAACGTGTAGCCATAGAGGTAGAAAACCAGCAGCGTCAGACCCAGCGTGACGGGGATGGCCAGCAGCACGACCATCGACTCCCGCCAGCCGAGGAAAAAAAGGATCAGGAGCGCGACGCCGAAGATCGCGATGCCCATATGCAGAAGGAGCTCGTTGGACTTCTCGCTCGCGGTGGCGCCGTAGTCGCGGGTGAAGGTGAGGCTGACATCCGCCGGCAGCAGCACGCCGCGCAACCGATCAACCGTCTGCCGGAGAGCGTTCACCACGGTGACGGCATTGGCTCCGGGGCGCTTGGCGACGCTGAGCGTGACCGCCACCTCCTCCTCAGAGGGGGAGAGGGTGTCTGGGTCGAGGCGGGTGGAGGTGATCGCCCCTCGCGCCGCCCCATGGCCGAACAGTACGTAGTCCGCCGGTTCGGCGGGGCCGTCAACCATGGTCGCGACATCGCGCAGGTAGATCGGCCGTGACTGCCACGTGCCGAGCACGAGGCCGGCGGCGTCGTCGGCGTCGCGGAGATAGGCGCCGGTCTCGATCAGGATATCGCGGTTGGCGGTAGCCAAGGCACCATCCTGGCTGCGGGCGTTCGCCGCGCGCAGGGCCGCGGCCAGATCGTCCAGCGTGAGCGCGCGCGACGCGAGCTTCACCGGGTCGACTTGCACGCGCAGCTGGCGCCGCACGCCACCGATCAGCGTGGTCTCGGCCACATCGGGCAGTGCCTTAACCGCATCGTCGAGCTGCGCGGCGAGCCGGCGCAGAGTGAGGTGATCGTGAGTGCGGCTGTGCAGGGTGAGCGCCGCGACTGGTACATCGTCAATCGTGCGGGGCTTGATCAGCGGGGCACTGACGCCCGGGGGCACGCGGTCGTAGTTGGCCTGGAGTTTCTGATTCAGCCGGACGAGGCTCTGTTCGAGGTCGGAACCAACCGTGAAGCGGATAATCACCAGCGAGCTGCCGGGCATCGAGGTGGAATAGAGGTACTCCACCCCGGGAATTTCCCAAAGCAGCTTCTCCATGGGGCGCGTGACGCGGTTCTCGACCTCATGGGCGGTGGCGCCTGGCATGGCGACGAGGACGTCGACCATGGGCACTTTTATCTGGGGCTCCTCCTCGCGCGGCAGCTTCACCACGGCAAAAACGCCGAGGAGGAGCGAGGCGATGACCGCCAGCGGCGTGAGCCGGGAATCCACAAACGTGGCGGCGAGCCGGCCGGCGAATCCGAGCGGAGGCGTGGCGCCGGGTTGGCTCATGGGGCGAGGGCAACCCTCTGGCCGTCTCGCAGTGCGGACGGGGGTGAGAGCACGATCTGCTCGCCCGCGTTGAGGCCCGCGAGGATTTCGATGCGGCCCTGCAAGGTGCGGCCCGTTTTCACCAAGCGGAGGACGGCGCGGCCCTGTTCGACGACAAAAATCCGTTCGATCTGGCCGAAGCGCGCAACCGCCGAGGCCGGCACAGTGATCGTCTCGCTCGTGCCGCTTTTGACCTGAAGGCGGGCAAACTGGCCGGACCGGGCACGGCCGGGAGGCAATCCGACTTTGGCCAGGACGGAGTGGCTGACCTCATCGGCGGCGGAGGAGATTTCCTCCAGCTGGCCGGTCACCGCGGCCGCATCGTCCTCCAGCAAGACCGTCAGTTCATCGCCGGGGCGCAAACCGGCGGCGATTTTTTCGGGAATGGCGCCCTCGGCGCGCAGGTGCTGGGTCGACTCCAGCACCAGCAGGGGCAGGCCGAACGTGGCCAGATCTCCTGGCAGGACATTCTTGGCGGTGATCACACCGGCGAAGGGGGCGCGAACGGTGGCGTAGGCGAGCATCGCGTCGGCCTCCGCCTCCGCCGCTTGGGCGTAGCTGAGCCGATCGGCGGCGTCCCGCAAACTGTCCGGGGCATTGACGCCTTTATCGACGAGGGTGCGGGCCCGGTCGGCGTTGCGTTCCGCTTCCGCCAGTTGGGCCCGAGCCTGGCGGACGCGGGCTTCGGTTTCCGGCGAGTTGAGGGTCAGCAGCACCTCCCCCGCCGCGACCGCTCCGCCTAGGCCGAGGGGGAACGTGGCGATGGTCCCGGTGACCTTGGCGGCGATGCTGGCCCGTTCCGCCGGGCGGACGGTCGCGGGGGTTTCCAGAAGCACGGGCAGGCGTTCGACCGCGACGACGGCGGTGGCGACCGGCAGGGCCGACCCGGCGGCCTGGGCTAGGCCGGGCTCGGCGCGCCGGCAGGCGGTTACCGCCAGCAGGGCGACGAGGGGCAGGAGGAGGCGCAAAGACATGGGTTCAGGATTTCCCGCCCCAGTGGATGAGGCCGTCGTTGTCGAGCCAGCCCAGCTTCCGCAGGATGATGCTGGGCGGGCAGAATCCGGTGAACGCCGACTGGATGAGGTTGAGGGCGGCAAAACAAGTGAGCAACAGCCACCACGGGCTCACGAAATGCGCCAGCGCCACGCCGAGGAGGACCATGGAGCCGGCCAGGACACGGATGAAGTTGTCGATTTTCATAACAGTATATGAGCATATACGTATATCCTTGATCTTTTGTCAAGCCGGCATTGGGTGGAGGCATGAGCCTGCATCTGCCCCTCAACGATCACGCCCTGGAGAGCGTTGCCCGCCGCTTTGCGGTCTTGGCCGAGCCGATGCGGCTGCGGCTGATCCAGGCCCTGTTCGGCGGGGAAAGGAACGTCGGCGAACTCGTCAAGGACATCGGGGGGACGCAGGCCAATGTCTCGCGCCACCTGCAGACGCTCGTGGCCGCCCACATCCTGGCCCGGCGCAAGGAAGGCGCGCAGGTCTACTATCGGATCAGCGATCCGAGCATCCCGAAGTTGTGCGAGCTGGTGTGCGGCAGTCTGGAGAAGACGCTGCTCCGGCAAGCCGGCGCGTTCGAGCGGTAGCGGCGGACGTCAGATATCGTAACCGAGCCCGGTCGGCTCCCAGTCGGGCGCGACGGTGCCGGTGTTGGTAAACTCGTCAAACCAGGCTTCCACGCGCCGCCCGATGGCGCCGGTGTCGCGGTGATGGGTGAACTCGTTGTTCCGGGCGTGATGGATGTAGTCGGCGGCCCAACTCCGGTGGTTGGCGGCCAGGGCGGTGATGGCGTCCACGAGGCGGTGGGCTTCCGCGTCGGTGGTGGTGGGGTGGAGCGAGAGGCGCACCCAGCCCGGTTTCTCGGTGTTGTCGCCGAGGTTGATCCGGTCGGTGATGGAGCGGGAATGCTCGCGGGAGACGTGCAGCAGGTAGTGGCCATACGTGCCGGCGCAAGAACAGCCGCCGCGGGTCTGGATCCCGAAGCGGTCGTTGAGCAACTTCACCGCGAGGTTGAAGTGCAGCTCGTCGATGTAGAAGGAGATGATGCCTAGCCGGTCGCGTTGCCGGTCGGCGAGGACATGAACCCCGGGAATGGCCAGCAGTCGATCCCAGACGATGGCGAGCAGCTCGTGCTCGCGGCGCAAAATATTCTCCACGCCCATGGCCTCCTTCAGGCGGATGCAGAGCGCCGTGCGGATGGCCTGGGTGAAGCCCGGCGTGCCGCCGTCCTCGCGGGCTTCGATGTCGTCGTAGTATTTGTGTTCGCCCCACGGGTTGGTCCAGTCGACGGTGCCGCCGCCGGGATTGTCCGGCACGCGGTTCGTGTAGAGTTTTTTGTTGAAGACCAGGACGCCGCTGCTGCCGGGGCCGCCCAGGAACTTGTGCGGAGAAAAATACAGGGCGTCGAGCCAGCCGTCGGGATGCGCCGCCGGGTGCATGTCGATGCCGATGTAGGGGGCGCTCGCGGCGAAATCCACGAAACACAAGCCGCCGGCGCGATGCAGCAGCGTGGCGATTTCGTGGAAGGGCGTGAGGAGTCCCGTGACGTTGGAGCAGCTGGTCACGGACGCGATCTTCACGCGCCGGTCGCGATACTCGTCGAGCAGCGCGGCGAGGTGGGCGAGGTCGACGAGGCCGGCGGAGTCGGCGTTGATCACCCGCACCTCGGCGAGGCTCTCGATCCACGAAGTCTGGTTGGAGTGGTGCTCCATGTGGGTCACGAACACGATCGGTCGCTCCGCCGCCGGCACCTGGACGCGGTCGATAAATTTCTCATGGACGCGCAAGCCGAGGATGCGCTGGAATTTGTTCACGACCGCCGTCATGCCCGAGCCATAGCAGATAATGGCATCGTCGGCCGCGGCGTGGACGTGCTGCTTGATGATGTGGAGCGCCTCGTGGTAGGCGCGGGTCATCGTCGTGCCGGTGACGGAGGTCTCGGTGTGGGTGTTGCCGATGAAGGGCGCGATTTGCTCGCTCATCATCCGCTCGATCGGGCCGAACATGCGCCCGCTCGCGGTCCAGTCGGCGTAGAGGATGCGCTGCCGGCCGAAGGGCGTCTCGAAGTCCTGGTCGATGCCGATGATGTTCGAGCGAAAAGGGGCGAAGTGGGACTCGAGAGACATGAGAGGGGTGCGGCAGCAATCTTTGCAGTTCGGGCTGACTTTCAACTCTCAATCGGTTCTTTGGGCCGAAGGGACTAGAGTTGGGGGTCCAGTCGGGCAGTGAAACGATGGAACCCGGCCTCCGGACGGGTTGATTGGAAGGGCGGAGAAACAAACGCGGCCCTGAACTATTCCGCCACTTCCTCGTTGGAAAACACGGCCTGCACATCGTCCATTTCTTCCAAGGTGTCGTGCAGTTGGATAATCGCTTTGGCCTTGGCGGAATCGGTCACGGGCATCGTGGACGTCGGGATATAGGCGACTTCGGAAGAGTCGGGCTTGATGCCGGCCTGCTCCAGCGCGTGGGCGATCTGGTCAAAGGCGTGGATGTTGCAGCGCACCTCGTAGCCTTGCTCGGAGCTGATGACGTCGTCGGCGCCGGCGGCGAGAGCGACCTCCAGCAGGCGGTCCTCGGTGGTCCGCTCTGGTGCGATGAGGAATTGACCGGCGTGGAGAAACTGGAAGGCCACAGCGCCGGACTGCGCGAGGTTGCCGCCGAACGCGTTGAAGGCGGCGCGGACGTCCTTGGCGGCGCGGGTCTTGTTGTCGGTGGTGACTTCGACAACAAAGGCCACGCCCCCGGGCCCGTAACCCTCGTAGGTCATCTCCTCAAACACGACCCCGGGCAGTTCGCCGGTGCCTTTCTTGATGGCGCGGTCGACGTTGTCGGCCGGCATATTGGCCTCGCGCGCCTTGAGCACGAGGGTGCGAAGGCGGGCGTTGCCCTCGAGGTCGCCGCCGCCGGTTTTGGCGGCCATGGTGATGTCGCGCGAAAGCCGCGAAAAGACTTTGCCCCGGCGCGAGTCGGTGACGGCTTTGAGCCGTTTGACTTTGGACCATTTGTTATGGCCGGCCATCCGCAGAGTTGAAAGTTGAGGGTTGAGAGTTGAAAGCCCGACCCGGGTGGCAGTGCAGGGCGGCTGAGGGCAACCGCCCCGACCGTCATTTCTTCTTCTTTGGCGTGACGTTTTTCATCGATCCCGGTCCGGTCGTTGCACCAGCGGTCGCGGGCAGTTCGGGTTCCGGCATCCGGTTGATGACCATCTGCTGGCCGATGGTGAACAGGCCGTTGATGGTGGAATAGAGCGCGAGGCCGGAGGCGAAATTGTAGCAGAAGAGGGTGAACATCCAGGGCATGACCTTCATCATGGTGGCCTGGGCGTTGTCGGTCGTCGGCGTGGGTGTCAGCCGCATCTGGACAATCATCGTCGCGCCCATCAGCAGAGGCATGATGTTCAGCGGCAGGCCGAAGACGTGGGCGATCGTGTCGGGGGCGGAGAGATCCGTCGCCCAGAGGAACGAGGCAAAGCGCAGTTCCGATGCGCTTTGGAGCATGCTGAAGAAGCCGATGAAGAATGGCATCGTAATGAGAATCGGGATGCAGCCGCCGACCGGGTTGACCTTGTTTTCCTTAAATAGCTTCAGGGTCTCGGTCTGAATCTTCTGGGGGTTATCCTTATATTTCTCGCGCATGGCCTGCATGAGCGGGTTGAGCTTGGCCATGCGCTTGGCGGAGCGCGACGCCGCCAGGGTGAAGGGCAGGAAGATGATCTTCAGGACCAGCGTGGTGATGATGATGGCCCAGCCCCAGTTCGGAACCAGGGAGTGAACCCAGGTCATCATGGTCAGCAGCAACGGGGCGAAGAAGCCGGCGAAAAAGATCCGATTGAAGAAAAAGGAGTCGAATTGCATGACCTTTTCTTCGCTGTGCTTGAAGATGTCGGCGTTGGAAAGACGTTTATACTCCTTGGGGCCGGCGTAGAAGGAGGCGCCGAAAGTAGAGGTCGCCCCGGGGGCGATCGGCTTGATGTCAAACTGCGCATAGCCGGTGAGGCCGTAGGAATTGTTGTCGGTGTCGGGGGCGCGGGGGTTGAGCTTTACGCGCTCGATAAGGACGCCGGTGCCCGGTTGGTCGGGCGTGAGGATCATGGTAAAGAACTGGTTTATCACCGAGGCCCAGGCGATGGCGGCGGGCCGGTCGATAAACGGGAGCGGAGTTCCGTCCTTCATGCCGACCATGGCCAGAAAACCGCCGCCTTCGAGGTCGCTGCGGGCGATGAAGGTGTGGTCCTTGCCGTCCGAGAAACCGGAGTTCAGGTAGAGGCCGTAGTCGTTTTCGTTGAGCGGGGCGGCGGTACCGAGATTAAACGAGGCGCGCGGCAGCGGGCGCGGTTTGTCGGTCAGATTGCGGAAGACCGTCTCGTGGCGGATCTGGTAGTCGTCCTGCCCGGTGGCTTTAGCCAGAGAGTAACGGCGGGTGACTTCCAGGCCGTCGGCGATCGCGCGGTACACGACCTCGGTGCTGGAGTGTGAAACCAGTTCATAAGCGGTGTGGAGGTCAGCGCCGGGAAAATCCCGGAGGCTAAGCGCGGGGGCGGCCTGCAAGGCATTGAGCGTGTAAAGCTCGGGCTGGCCTTTGACGGCGAGGTGTTTTTTCAGGCCGATGGAGTCGATGGCGCCACCGTGGTTGGTGAAGCGCACCGCCAAGTAATCGTTGGAGAGGGCGACATATTCCGCCGGCGCCTCCGTGGACGTTTTGGAAGCGGTTATCGTGACATCGTCCGGCGAATGAGCGGGGCCGATGGGCGGGGCTTCGTTTCTCGCCAGCGGGCTACCGCTGGTGGCGGTTTCGGGGGCGCGGGGCGGGGGTGGCGGCGCCAGCCGGGCCGTGAAGTAGAAACTCGCCATTGCGGCGACAAGGAGCAGGACACCGATTACTGTATTCTTTTTATCCATGGAGAGAGGGCGGGCAAAAGCCAGCGGTCAGCCTTGGGCCGGAGTGGCCTGGCGGACGCGGGCACAGGAAATTTTCTTGGACGGAACGGGATCGAGGCCGCCGGGATGCCACGGGCCACACTTCACGAGGCGGCGGACCGTGTAACCGAGACCCGCGAGCAGGCCGTGTTTGTGCAAAGCCTCGCGGGCATAGTGCGAACACGTCGGGGCAAAACGGCAGCCGCAGGCCGGATTGAGGGCCGCCAATGCAGGTGACACCGCCTGTTGGTACACCCAGATCAGCCCGCTCGCCGCGCGGGCGGGCAGCGAGAGAATCCGCGCAAAGCCGGAAGCGGCGGCCTGGGGACGGTTAAACATGGGGCGTGGCCGGAGCCGGAACCAATTTGCGGCAGGCGAGGACGAACCGCTGCTCCACGTCGGAATATTCGAGGCGCAACAAGGCGGGGCGGGCAGTCAGCACGAGGTCGAGGCCGGGGGGCACAAGGTTTTGATGACGGCGATAAATTTCGCGGAGGCGGCGTTTGGCGCGGTTGCGATGGACGGCATCACCGACCGAGGCCCGGGAAGCCACCACGCCGACGCGGGATGGTGCGACTGGGGACGCGGCCGGTCGAACCCGCCAAGTCAGCAGGAAGGCTCCGCAGTCGGTGCGGCGGCCCTCCTCGCGGACGGTGCGGAAGTCGTCGTTGCGCCGCAGACGTTGCCCGGCGCGCAGATTCATCTTAGACGACCGTGAGGCGCTTGCGGCCTTTGCGGCGACGGGCGAGGAGGACTTTGCGGCCACCGCGGGTGGCCTTGCGGGCGCGAAAACCGATCTTGCGGGCGCGCTTCTTGCGATGGGGGCGGAATGTTGGTTGCATAGTTGTATGGGAAAAAGAGGCCCAAAGTCAGGGCAGAGGGCGGGGGGTGTCAAGCGAGAGGTTAAATGTAAAAAAATCCGCGCAAGCTGGGGCCGGATACTTTCTCGCCTTGGGATTCAGGTGTGAACAACGTGCGGGCAATTAGTTTTTGCGTTCAGGCGCGGCCGCCGCGACCTTGGACGCATGGCCGAGCCATGCAGCAAGAAGACGAACCGTTCACCGGACACCCCACCTACCTCACCGGCTCCCGCCTCCCCGGGCCGGAAGGGTGGACCGCTGTTCTGGACGGTCACCGGCAACGACTTCGGGCGCTCGATCAGCTGGTCAAAGCAGCGCGGCAATGCGGCCTCGGAACAGATAAAGACCTCGATATCGTCCGGCTCGCGGAAGACGAAGTAAGCCTGCTGGAGGCCACCGGGGGTGAATGGGCGGCCCTGGGCGACGCGATCCGCGGATTCCGGCGGTATCTGCCGGTCGTGGCTTTCGAGGCGTTCGGCTTCAGTTCGGAAGTGGAGGATCCCTTCGAGGTCGACAGTCCGAAACTGCGCCGGATCGGCGGCGGGGTGGAGGCGCTGGCGTTCGTGGATGCGCAGCGGTCGGTCTACAAATTTTTCCTGTTCCGTGAAGGCGGCGACGTCGGAGCGACGTTCGCGTTCCGTCGCGGCGAGAGCGATCTGCTGGAGGCGACGGCGGTGCCGGGCAGCTACCGGATGCTGTTGGAAAAATTAAGCCTGACGCACCAGTTCGGGATCCCGACGGAGATTGTCGCCATCACGCCGGAGGGGATTTTGGTGGCCAAACAAACTTTTGGCCGCCTCTTGCCGGAGAAAACAGATGTGTCCGCGCACGATCCGGTGCGGTTGGTGCCCATTCCTTCGCGGTTTTTGCGCGCCGATCGCGATCACCCGCGACTCGTCTTTCACGACGGTGAACCCTGGCTGGTGGCCGACACCCATGACCGCAATGTGGTTGTGGATGAGACGGGGGCGTGGCGCGTCATTGATCTCGTCGCGGCCCCGTTGCCGGCGGAATGGCTGGCGGAGATGACCCTGTTCCGCGACTGGATCGAGCGGGCCCGACTCGACCCGCAGGCGGAGGTTTTTGCCGCGGTTAATGACGACGAACTGTAGGCGGCGAGTCGGGGGTGGATCAGAGCGATTACGGGAGGAATCGCGTGAGCGCACTCCAGCGGGCAGACGAAAAAAAGCCGCGACGTTCGTCGCGGCTGGAAGGAAGCAAGAAATTCGGGCTCAGCCTTTCTGGCTGGCGAGGAAGCCGAGGACGTTGGCGGCCTGCTGGTCAGTCACGCCGGTGTCCTTGTAGACGATCTTGCCGCCCTTGATGACGTAGCATTCGCGCGAGGCAAAAAGGGTGGCAGACTGGCCGAAGGCCTTGACGACCTTCTTGTCCGTGTCGGCGAGGAGAGGGAAAGGAAAGTGGTTCATCTCCTTGAACTGCTTCTGCTTTTCGACGGTGTCCAGACTCACTCCGACCACGGTCGCGCCGTATTTGGCGAGTTCGGCGCTGGCGTCGCGCAGCGAGCAGCCCTGCTTGGTGCAGCCGCCGGTCAGGGCCTTGGGATAAAACCAAACGACCGTGTAGGCGTTGTTCTGGTAAACGTCGGCAAGATTGAGGGTGGTGCCGGCATCTGTGACGGCGGAGACGACTGGGGCGGCGTCGCCGACCTTGAGCGGCTCGGCGGAGGCGAAAACGGAAAAGAGCGACATGGTGGCGAGGAGGGGGAGGAGGCGGAGGGTTTTCATGAAACTCAGATGGTAGCTGCGAGGCCGGGATTTGCAAGTGATGAGGAAATGCGCCGCCGGCCGTTGATCGGAAAATCGGCGTCCGCTCACACCACGGGATGAAACCCGACACTGGCGCCGACCCAGGTGCGGCCCTTGTTGAAGTCCACCCCGTGCATCGCGCCTTTCGTCAGACGCACGAGCTGGTTGACCAGGGTCGGCATGCCGGTGCCATCGCCGGCGAAGATCATCCGCACCTCCGCTTTGGCCGGGCCGTCCGGAGTTGCCAGCAGGGGCGCATAGGTGACTTTGCGCTGCAGTAGCCACTCGGCTGGATTGGAGATGGCCGTGATCGAATCCCGGGTTGGGGCGATATCGACCCCGAGCCCGGCGAAGGAATAGAGCGGCTTGCAGACGTAATTCTCGAGGTCGGGCGGGATGGCGCCGCCGAGCTCGCTCACGAAGCGGCAATCGGGCACATACGAACTCTTCAGGAACGGCAAGGTGTGCTTGCTGATGCGGAAATACCAGTTGGGGTGGCCGGCCCATTGCACGTCAAGATCCTCAAAGAAGCTGAATTTCATCGCCGGCTGCTTCCGCAGCAGTTCGTCAAAGATGACGCGGTTGTAGAGGCGATGGATCGGCACTTCGCGGCCGCCGCTGAAGTAGAAGAGTTTTTTCCCGTGCCTGATGACCTTCGTGACGCAAAGTGGCTTCACGCCGAGGAACGCGTGGGTGCAGGCAAAATCGACCCGCGTTTTTTGCTGGTCGGGTTCGATTTCCAGCAGCACGACGTTTTCCGGCAGACAGTCGCCGAGCATGGCGCGGCGGAGGACGTCGAGGTAACCTGCCTCGTCGAGCCCGCCAAAGTAGGAGGTGTAGTCCGCGGGGATCTCGGGGAAATATTTCCGGTAGGCGCCGGCCAGCAGCGCCTGCCAGCAGGCGACGGTGGGGAACCCCTGCAGTTCGATGAGCTGCGGCCGCACCCGGCCGGCCGCGTCGTGACAAAGCGCAAAGTCCACCGCGAGAAAGTGCGGCCAGGGGGTTTCGGCGGGGACGGCCAACCCGGCCGGAATCGCGGTCTGCGCGTGCTGGCGGAATTCCGGGGTCGCGAGTTGGCGGACGATGTCGTCAGCCGCGCGGACGAGTTCGCCCGTCGTGGATTCATCGAGGAACAGCGGCGACTCGGCCACGCGGAAATCAACTGGCCAGTAAACCGCGCGGTTTAGTTCCGCCATGAATGCGGCGTAGCGCGCGTCGGTGAACGCGGCATTGTAGCGCTGGCGGAGGGCGGGAATCATGGGAAAAGAGTTTTAACTCCGGATTTCCCGGATGGGCCCGGATACCTCCAAGCCCAGGGTCAGCCGGCCTGATGGATTCTTCGCTTCGCTCATAATGACACTTGGCAGGGACGATCCGTGGTAATCCGTGAAATCCGCGGGCAAAACTCCGATAACTCAGGGCAGGAACTTCCCCTTGGCCATGACCTGCTCATCGTCGAGCCAGATGTCGAAGAAGCGGCCGACGCAGTCGATGTGGGTGGTGCTCTTCCAGGTCTGGCCCGTGTGCTCGCAGTAGGGATGGCCGAAGGCGATGTGGATGCCGGGGAGTTTCTCGTCCTGCAGGATGTGGCCGATGATGTGCGTACAGGCGAGGTTGGTGCCGATGGCGAACTCGCCGACCCGGTCCGAGTTTTCGTCGGTGTGGCAGTAGGCGTCGAACTCCTTGAGCAATTCCTGATTCGAACACGCCAGCCCGACGATCCGGTTGTCCTTGATGTCGATCGTCAGCGGGGTGGCGCCGATGTCGCCGTATTTCTGGCAGAGGTAGTCGCCGACGACGCCGTCGACCACGAAGCGGCCGTTGGA
>CAZAOI010000002.1:0-37852 GCA_964486705.1 uncultured Oleiharenicola sp.
CGCCCTACTTTTTCTTCTTCGCCGGCCTCTTCCGCGTTCGGCGCTGCGTTTTCCCGGGAAGTCCTCCTCCCTCCCCCGGCGCCGACTCCAATTCGGGCAGATAGGCCTCGACGGCGGCCCGGACCAGCTGGCCCACGCTCGTGTGTTTGCTGCGGGAGATCTTTCGCAGATTCCTGCGAATTTCGCCCGGAAGGCGCACAGAAATTTGCAGCTGATTCGGATGCATCACCACGACGTTGGCGAAGTCGTACCGCTCGAGGGCCGTCCGGATGATTTCGCTCACGGACCCGGCGCGGCCTTCGCGGACCGGCTCACTCAGACGGTCGAGAAACTCGACCTCCATGGTGACGGGAAAAGGGCGGGCGTTCTTATGCGGCATAAACGTCGGGGCGGCGAAGAGTGACAGCGAATGGGATTGGGCGGGAAGCCGGGCAAAACCGGCCGGTTTTCGTCAACGGGCTCCCGCCGGCATGGTCAAAAGCGCTGAATCTTATCCGCCGGCACCGGCGGGGCGGCCAGCGCCAGCTGGTCGGCGGAGAACGGATTCAGGGGCACCGTCAAATTCAAGGCCGCCGCCGTGACCGTGAAACGGGTTTTGTCCCGCGTCAGGTTGTTGCGCAGATCAATGGACTTCACGATCCATTGTTCTCCGATTTTCTTCAGATCGAGAACGGAGATTGTCTTGTCCACCGCGCCCTTGGCGCCGAGGAGCTCAGCCTGCACCAGAGCCTGGAATTGCGTATCAATCAACACGCGCACCCCAGTCAAACCGGGACGGGCGGCGACCAGTTCCGGCGGCGGATACAGCACAAAACTATGCGCCGGCCGGCTGCGGACCCGGGCCAGACCCTCGTAGACGAAATCCGTCCAGTAAAGAAAGGGCATCTGCAGATCAAAAACGGTCAGGTCGGTGTCCGCGACCGGTTGCAGCGTTTCCGCGGCCATCAGTTCGCGTGCTGCCGTCCCGTCGCGCCCGGTCCACGTGACCGGCTGCGGGCCGCCTTGGATCAGCCAGCGTTGGCCGGCGACGCTCAAGCGCGTGACCGGGCCGAGGTCGTTGCGGCTCCCGAGCATTTCGCCGGTAATGGAGCGCTCTGCGCCTTTGCGGGGCAGGACTCGAAGTTCAAAGGAAAGCCAATAGGTCCCGGCAATGCCGGCCTGGTGAAACGCCCCGAGGATCCGCGCGCCTTCGGCCTGGTCGGCCTTGCCGCCGGCGACATAGTTGGGCGGCGGGCGATAACCCGAGGATTGAGCCGTCAAAACCGGCAAGGCGGCCGCCGCCAGCGCAAACAACAAAGCCCGGTGGAGGACCGGGCTTGGAAGATTAGGGCGTCTTGGGCTCAACCGGCGTGGGCGCTGCGGTTTGCGGAGCCGGCATCGTCGTCGCCGGGGCGACCACGGAGGGCAACTTGCTGTCGACCGCACCGTGGTGCTTGATCTGATAAATATGGGCGAGATAAAGGCCGAAGCTGACCACGAAGAAAAGAATCGCGGCCTTGATCGTCGCACTGCTGAGCACGTTGCTCGTTTCGGCGCCGAAGGTGGATTCCATGCTGCCGCCGCCCATGGCGGCGCCCATGCCGCCGTCCGTCTTGGCGCGCTGCATCAGGACCACGAGGACCAGGAACAGCGAGGTGATGACCAGAATAAAAGTTAAGATACCGATGACGAGGCTCATAAAGGTTGCAGAAGCAACGTAGTCGGACCCCCTTTGTCAACCAAAGTTCTGGGCCTCGTCACCTCGCGAGCGGTTGGGCCGGCAGGTCAACTCAGCCGGCAAGGGAATGATCGGGCAGCGGGGCCTGCCCGACCACCACAACACCAACCTCACGAAGCAGCGTTGAGCACGCTCCAACTGCCGCCGGGCCAGACGATTGCCGGGAGCCGGCTACAGCGCGAGGCCCATCTTCTCCAAGATCCGCGACAAATCCTCGTTGCCTTGATATTCGATGATGATCCGACCGCGTTTGGGCGAATGCTTCAGGGTGCTCCGGGCGCCGAGATGGGAGGTCAGCCGTTTCTCGATGTCGGTCAGCGCGGTGGCAGTCGCGCCCGGCATCTTGCGTTTCTTGCCGGCGCCGCCCGACTTGTGCCGGAGCAGCTCTTCCAGACCGCGAACGCTTAAACCGTCTTCCAACGCGCGCCGGGCCAGCAGCAGGCGCTCCGGGGAATTCTCCACCCCGAGCAAAACCTTGGCGTGCCCCACACTCAACAGGCTTTTGCTCACATAACCTTGAATCTCCGCCTCGAGGGCCAGGAGTCGCAGCGAATTGGCCACGGAGGCCCGCCCCTTGCCGACGCGCTGCGAAGCCGCTTCCTGGGTCAGATCAAAATCCCTGATCAGACTGGCGTAGCCGTGCGCTTCTTCCAACGGGTTCAGGTCGGCGCGCTGCAGATTCTCGATCAAGGCGAGCGAGGCCGAGGAGGCGTCACTCGACGCCATGACCCGGGCCGGAATAGACTTGATCTTCAACTGCTGAAAGGCGCGCCAACGGCGTTCGCCCGCGATCAATTGGAATTTTTCGCCAACGGCCCGCACCACGATGGGCTGCAACAGACCCTCGGAGCGGATGCTTTCGACCAATTCGCCGAGCGCCTCCGGGAGAAATTCCTTCCGGGGCTGGTAGGGATTGGGTTCGACGAGGTGCACGGCCACCTCGCGATAGCCGGCGAGGCCGTCAAGCCCTGGCGCCCCGGGGGCGGCGGAGATGATGGCGGGAGCGCCCCCGGTTTTGGGCGGCGTGCTGCCGCTCGTAATAAGGGCACCAAGCCCGCGACCGAGTCGTGATTTTTGGATAGCCATGATTATTTCCCCTGAGGGATGAAGAGAGTCTGGCCGACACGAATTTTCGAAGGATCGGAAATCTTGTTGGCGTTGATGATGTCCTGCTGCTTCGCGTTGTGCTTGCGCGCGATGACCGCGAGCGAATCGTTCGCCTGCACGGTATAGTTGACTCCCTCCTTCGGGAATTCCTCGTTGAAGGTCGTCTGCACCGCCGGGCGTGTGGCCTGGTTCTTGGCGAGCGCATCCAACGCCGCATTCGTCTGCTTGCCTAACCGTTCGATCTGGGTGCCGACTTGCGCCAAGGTCTCTCGTTTCTGGTCGGCTAGGGCGCCTTGCATCGTGCGATTCGCCTCGGCGAGGGCGCGGTTCAATTGCTCGATCGTGACATAACTCTGGCTGGCCTTGGCCTGTAAGGAGCTATTGTCACGGTTGAGCTGCTCGACCGTGAGCGACAATTCCCCCACCCGCTGGGTCAACAGGCGCACATCTTCGCGCAGACTGGCGAGCTCCATCCGCATGTTGTCGACCATGGGTTGGGCCCAGACGGTGGAAGTCATGGCGGCCAGCAGACCGCCGAATCGGATAGAGCGGCTAAACATGGGGATTATGGTTAGAAGATCGCGGGGCAAAAACAAGCCTTAGCCTTTCGGACGCAAAAACGGTTCCCGCGCCATGAGCGGCGGCATGGGCTGCGAGGGCAAGCGGGTGCCGGCCGCAACCGGGAAGCCGCGCAGAAATTCCGCCGCCGGCAGCATCCGGCCGCCCGCCCGTTGCAACCGCCGCAGGCGCAGGACACCCTGCCCCGTCTCGACCAGCAGCCCGTCGGCCTCCACTCCCAACACCCCACCCGCCCCGATCGGTTTGGAGTCCCCTAGACTACAAACGTCGGCGAGACCGAGTTTGACGGGTTGCCCGTTGATCAGCACTGAACAGCCCGGCCAGGGCATCAGGCCGTTGATCCGGCCGGCGAGCATCGAGGCCGGCGCCTGGAAATCCAGCACGCCGTCGGTTTTTTCGTGCCGCCGGCAAAAGGTGACCTCGGCTTCATTTTGGTCGGCGAACGTTTGGGTGCCGGCCGCGATCCGCGGCAGGCAGCGGGCCAAAAGCGGCACGCCGGCGTGGGCGAGCTTTCCCTCCACCTCTCCGGCCGTATCGAGCGGCTCGATCCGCACACGCTCGACGTCGGCCACCGGGCCGGCATCGAGCTTGAGCACCATCCGCATCAGCGTAACCCCAGTCTCGGTTTCGCCGCTAGCGATGGCGGTCTGAATGGGCGAAGCCCCTCGATAGGCGGGCAGAATCGAAGTGTGGAGATTCAGCGTCCCCAGGCGCGGCGTCGCGATGAAGTCCGATCGCAAAATATGCCCATAGGCCATCACGAGCGTCAGGTCCGCCTGGAGATCCACAAGTTGCTGGCGCTCGCTCGCGCCCACTTTCTCCGGCTGCATCACCGGGAGGCCATGGGCCTGCGCCCAGAGTTTGATTTCGTTGGGTTGGACTTTCTGTCCGCGGCCCGCGGCCCGGTCCGGCTGGGTGAAAACGCCGACCACCTGCGCCACGCTTCTTCCGTCACCCGTCAGCCAGTTGAGCAAGGGCAGAGCAATCGCATCGGACCCCATGAAGACGAGGCGCAGCATTGCTCAGTCGTCGAACACGTCGTTGTCCGTCTCCCGGGCCTCGGCGGCCTCCAGATTCTTCCGCGTGCCCTTGGCGGCGAGGCGATCGGCGACCGACCGCTTTTTCTTGCCGACCAGATCGAAGTGAATCGGACAACCGTCCAGCTCGAACTCCTTGACGAGTCCCGCCTCAAGATAACGGCGGTACGATTCGCTCAGGCTGCGCTCCTGGTTGCAAAAAATCTTCATCCGGAACGGCCGGGTGCCCGTTTGGGTGGCGTAGTAAATGCGGAAGCGAATGTTGTACGTGCTCGACGGCGGGGTGCGTTCCGCCAACCGGATGATCGCGGCATTGAGTTTGGCCGTCGGTATCTTGGTGTCGAGGCGCCGATCCAGGGCCCGGGCCGACTTCAGCATGCGGGTGATCTCATGGCCGGTCAGAGCAGAGACAAACATCACCGGCGCGCCCGGCGTAAAGAAGAGTTTTTCGAACAATGTTTTTTCGTAGTCTTCCCGGTATTCACGCTCGGTCTTGAACTTGTCGACTTCGTGCTTGTTGAAGGCCTGGTGCACCAGGTCCCATTTGTTGACGACAATGACGATGGGTTTGGCCGCCTTGATGATCTCGCCCGCGATCGACTGGTCCTGCTGCGTCACGCCGTCCATTGCATCCAGCACCATAAACACCACATCGGCGCTGTGAATCGCCTCCAGCGACCGCAGCCGGGAGAAATATTCGACCGACGACGACAGCTTGGTCGCCGCGCGGATGCCGGCGGTGTCGATCAGGCGGAACGGCCACGGCTTGCCCTCGCGGCTGTTGTAGGTGAAGTCCAGCTCCACGGCATCGCGCGTCGTACCGGGCTGATCGCTGACAATCAGCCGGTCACTGTTCAGGAGCCGGTTGCTCAGCGAGGACTTTCCGACGTTGGGCCGGCCAACGAAACAGATGCTCAGGCGCTCCTTGTCGAGGGCGGTTTCCTCCGGCACAGGTCCCAGCTTCGCGAGGACCGCGTCGCGGAGCTCGGCTTCGCCGTTGCCATGCTCCGCCGAGAGATAAAACGGTTCGCCGAAACCCAACCGGAAAAACCCGGAGATCTCCGCAATCTTCTCCTTGCCGCTGTCCGCCTTGTTCGCGACCAACAGGACGGTTTTCTTGCTGCGCCGCAGCAATTGCGCGATGCGCTCGTCGAGCGCGGTAACGCCTTCCCGGGCATCGATGATGAAAAGAATCACGGTCGCCGCCTCGATGGCGAAGCCCACCTGCTCTTCCGACGCCTTCGTGATCCGCGCCGGGGTGTCGCTGCCAGTCAGGCCCAGTCCGCCCGTGTCGAGCAACGTGTAGCCGCCGTCCTTGACCTCCGCGTTGACGACGTCCCGGGTCACGCCCGGCATGTCATGAACGATGGAAATGCGTTTGCGCACCAGCCGGTTGAAGAGGCGGCTTTTTCCCACATTGGGGCGTCCGACGATGGCGACAGTGCGCGGAACAGGAGTCATTTGAGCACGACCTTCGGGTGGGAGTCCCCCGCTGGCAAGCGCTACTTATCGCTTTAACCAGGGCGCTTTGTGCCGACCTATGGTTTTACCCAACCTCAGCATGAGAATTCTAATTGCCGACGACGAGTTAACGTCCCGAACCCTGTTGGGCGCCATCGTCGCCAAATGGCCTGAGCATCAGGTGACTATGGTCGAGGACGGGGCGAGCGCCTGGGCCATGCTGAACGACACCGGAAGGAGCTTTGATGTGGCGTTTTTGGACATCCAGATGCCCGGCATGAGCGGCCTGGAGTTGTTGGAACGCATCAAGCAGTCGCCGTTCTATCGGTCAGTGGAGGTCATTCTGTGCACCGCCGTCAAAGATCGCGCGACCATCACCAAGGCGATTCAGCTCGGGGCCAAACACTACCTCGTCAAGCCCTGCACCGAGGCGGCGGTGGCCGAAAAACTGAAGTTGATCGGCGCAACCCTTGAGGCCTCGGACCGGGACACCCGCCGCAAATGAGGAGCGGGCAAGGCGCAGATGCGGAAGGGGCAGCTGGGCCTCACCTCGGCCTGGTCCGAAATGCCGAAATCCCGCTTTAGAGCAGTTTCCGTAAAAGTGTATCCGTCGAGCTTGCAACGGTAGGGCGCACCGGCCCGGTGCGCCGCGGCGGAGCGAGCCGCTCCGCCCTACCATTTTCGGTTACAAAGTATTTTAAACCGCTTTAGACACCGGGATTTGGGCCGATATTGCGTCAACCAGGCCCTTGCTCATGAAAATATTGATCGTCGACGACCAAGCCAAGCACCGGGATCTGCTGGAAGCCATCCTGACGAACTGGCCGGAGCAACAGGTGACCGCCGTCGAGAGCGGCCAGACCGCCCTGAGCTGGTTGGAAGCTCCGGAACAGCGGTTTGATCTCGTGTTCCTCGATGCGAATATGCCTGGAATCAGCGGCCGGGAGGTGTTGGCGCACATTCAGAACTCCCCCCGCCACCGCGAACTCGGCATCATCCTGTGCACCTCCTCGTCCGACCAACCGGCCCTCGGCGCGGCCGGGGAACTTGGGGCGGAACACACCTTGCTCAAACCCTGCACCGCAGAAGGCATTGCCCAAAAGCTCCGGCATTTCGGAGCCATTCCGCACGCCCCATCCAACTGATTGGAGCCGGGCCGGTGTGCGGAGTTGCTTCGCGCCGGAAAATGATTCAAGGGTGGGCCTTACATGTTCGAAAGCCTAACCGAAAAACTGACCGGCGCCCTGCGCAACCTGCGCGGCGTCGGCCAACTGTCCGAAGCCAACATGGCGGACGCCCTGAAGGAAGTCCGCGCCGCCCTCCTGGCCGCCGACGTGCACTTCAAGGTCGCCCGCGAGTTCATCGACCGCGTGCAGCAGCAATGCCTCGGGCAGGACGTGCTGAAGAGCGTCTCCCCCGGCCAGCAGATCGTCAAAATCATCAATGACGAATTGGTCAAACTCCTCGGCGAAGGCGCGACCGAGCTGACCGCCAAACGCCCCCTGAAGGTGCTGATGGTCGGCCTCCATGGCTCCGGCAAAACCACCTCCACCGCCAAGCTGGGAAAGTTGCTCAAAAAGAAAGGCGCCCGCCCCTTCCTCGTCGCCTGCGACGTCTACCGCCCGGCCGCCATCGACCAGCTGGAGATTTTGGCGAAACAGGAAGAACTCGGCTTCTACTCCGATCGGATCTCCAAGGATGTGCCCGCCATCGGCGCGACCGGCCTGGAACTCGCGCGCCAGCAAAACGCCGATGTCATTCTGTTCGACACCGCCGGCCGCCTGCAGATCGACCGCGAACTGATCGAAGAAGTGAAGCGCCTCAGCGCGAAAGTGCAGCCGGACGAAATCCTGCTCGTCGCCGACGGCGCGCTTGGCCAGGAAGCCGTCAACGTCGCCAAGGCTTTTCACGACGCGCTCGGCCTCACCGGGCTCATTCTCACGAAACTCGACGGCGATGCCCGCGGCGGCGCCGCCCTGTCCATCAAGTCGGTCACCGGGGTTCCGATCAAGTTCATCGGCGTCGGCGAAAAGACCGCCGACTTCGAGATTTTTTATCCGGAGCGGCTCGCCTCGCGCATCCTCGGCATGGGCGACGTCGTATCGTTGGTCGAGAAGGCGCAGGAGAACATCGATCAGGTCGAGGCCGAGCGCATGGCGGAGAAGATGCGCAAGGCGGATTTCAATCTGGAGGATTTTCTCGCGCAGATGCAGCAGGTGAAAAAGATGGGCTCGATGCAGTCCATCATGGGCATGATGCCCGGCATGAGCGGCGTGCAGCTGCCCGACGACTCGGAACGGCAGATGAAACGCACCGAGGCGATCATCCAGTCGATGACGCTGCAGGAGCGCCGTAAACCGGCCATCTTGAACGGCAACCGCCGCATCCGCATCGCCAAGGGCGCGGGCGTCAAGGTCCTCGAAGTCAACCAGCTCCTCAAGCAGTTCGAGCAAATGCAGAAATTGATGAAGATGATGAAGGGCGGCAATCAGAAGAAGATGATGCGCCAGATGGAGCAGATGAAAGGCCGCGGCGGCATGCCGGGGTTCTGAGCCATGTTTTCAAAATACCCGAAACCCGGTGTTGTGAATGTGGGAGGGGCTTTACGCCCCGACTCTGCCAGGGATGCCGTCATCCCGTCAGGGCATAAAGCCCCTCCCACTTATTTTGAAAACGCTCCCTAGTCCTTCTGCCGTGGGAGCGAGCTTGCTCGCGATTCAAGTATGAAGAGCTGACTTGCCCTGACCGCAAACCGGACTATCTAGTCACCATGCCCACCGCACTTGCTAACACGCCCAAGCGCAATCGCTCCCGCCGTGCAGGTTCCGTGACCCGCTTGGCCAGCGCGGAAATCAATTCCCGGCTGGAGCAGATCGAACTGGCCACCGTCAGCTCACTGCGGGCGCTGCAAATGGACATTGAGGGAGACGAAGGCGTGCCGTCGTCCGAGGTTTTGAAGAAGGCCCGGCTGGCGTTGCGGTGAAAGCCACTTTCCAACGGTTGGCCGAGGCGGAATTGATCGCCGCCGCCCGTGATCTGGACGCCAAAGCGAGACTCGGTCGCGCGTTCCTCGACGAATACGAGAACTGGGAAACGCACATACGCCGCTTCCCTCTTGCCTGCCCCGAAATTGCTCCCGGCATCCGCTGCGGTTACCTGAAGCGCTTCAAGTATCACATTACCTACCGCGTACTCCCCGATGCCATTCGCATCCTTTACATCCGCTCTGCCCGGCAGTCACCACTCGGCCATTTCACCCGGAAATGAAAGGCCGCGGTGGCCTGCTCGGGTTCTGATCAACGCATCGTCGAATCGCAGAATCCGGTAGTCGAAAAAGCTTCGTAGGCCGCGAGCATAGCCACGGCGCCAAACGTGTGCCAGACGGCGTGTCCTTGGATCATAAAGTCCGGGTTCGCCCAGAAACCATTGAACCGGTCGCCTAATCCACCGGCAAAAGAGATGGCGGCTGAAACTGCCAGTGTGCCCACCGCCCAGAGATATTTCCGCCGGTCCTTGGAGTGGGCATAAGCCAAGAGAGCAAGCACGCACCCAGCGGCCACCGCGAAAACGAAGACGTAGGTGGAATCAAAAACCTTCACCCCAAACCAGCGAACATCATTTCGATGCACTCCGGTATAAATGGCCAATGCCCAGGTCAGGATGGTCAGCCCCCATCCTATCATACCTGAAGCCAGGCGGTCGAAGCGTGCCGCTAACCCCAGCCAAAGCAGGCCGTAGAGCACGGCATAGACTCCGAGAATGTCTATCATTCTCCACTCCGGAAGCAGTGCGGCATGATAAATGCCACTACCAAAACCAAGGAGAATACCGGCCAATCCCAGCCCCAAGGTTGCCGGTCGTTTACCGGCCAGCAGGATCGCAAGCCCGACGATTGCATAAGGCAGGTTTGAAATGGTGTTCTGCGGTTCGCGAATGAGCCGGTCCAGTTTCGTATGATCGTAGATCTCCGAAGTCAGCGTCTTCATGTTATGCAGACGTTCGGTGTGATAAGCCTCACATTGCGCCTTGGGTGGCTCGACCGCACCCCAGACATCGCCTTCCGGATTCCACCAGCATAATGCCCACACCAAAATCAAACCCGGCAAGACCGCGATGAATGCCGACCTCAATGCCCCTTTCATTGATACGACGGATTGCCCTGCTTCGTCGCGTTGTGCAGCGCGCGCCCAAAGGCCTGCAGCTTTGCCGGGCTCTTGATGCCAGGGACCTGTTCCACGCCGCTATTCACGTCGATGAACTTGGCGCCCGTTGCGGCTACCGCCGCGGCGATGTTCTGCGGGTCGAGTCCGCCAGACAAAATCCAGTGCTTGTTCGGATGCGCCTCGTCGTAGCGTTTGAACTTCGCCCAGTCGCCGGTCTCACCGGTCCCGCCCATCTTGTCGGAATGGAAGGTGTCGAGCAGGAAAGTATCCGCCAGCGGCAGCAGTTCGGGATAAATCTCCAGCGCCGGGGGCAGACGCGGCGCGAGCCACAGGCGGGACAAACCCACCGTCTCGGCCCACGAACTGATCGTCGCGAGCGGAGTCTGCGGGTTGAAATGAATCTGGAAGAAATCAAAACCGAGCTCCGCCTGCTGCGTCAGGTCAACAACCGTGGGCTCGACCGACACCGCCACCTTCTTCCGCGGCGGCAACCGGTCCCGCATCGCGCGGTAGTGGGGATTGGAAACCCAGCGAGGGGATTTCGGATAGAAAATGAAGCCAAGAAAATCCGCGCCCACCGCATCGGCCGCATCCGCATCCACCAGCGAGGTGATGCCGCAAACCTTGAGCCGGATACCGTTAATCATTGGGAGTTGCTCACGGAATACACAGAAGACACGGAACTCAATCCGACTGATTCCGTGTGTTCAGTGTGTTCCGTGGGCTAAAATGTATTGATCGCTTGGATCACGTGATCGACCTGCCCATCAGTCAGCTCGGGGAAGATCGGCAAGCTCACGCAGCGGGCGCTGGTGCGTTCCGAAACCGGCATGCTGCCGGACTGGTAGCCAAGCGAGGCATAACAGGGCTGCAGGTGCATCGGGCCGGGATAAATAATTTCCGTCCCGACGCCGTTTTTCTCCAAATGCACCCGGAGCGCATCGCGCTGCGGATGCAGCAGGGTGAATTGATGCCAGACGGATTCGCCGTCGGCCGAGACCACCGGCAGTTGGACGTCAGCCCGCTTGATGCCGTCCAAGTAGCGCGCCGCAATCGCCCGGCGGCGCGCCGTCCAGGTGGCGAGATGCCGGAGCTTGATGTTCAGCACCGCGCCCTGAAAACCGTCCATGCGGAAATTGAAGCCCACCTCGGTGTGCAAATACCGCTTGGGCGATCCGTGCACCCGCAACAACTGGGCTTTGTCCATTACCGCCCCGTGTTGGGAAACAAACGCCCCGCCCTCGCCGCAGGCGCCGAGGTTCTTTGTCGGATAAAAACTGAAGGTGCCGCAGTCGCCCATCGAACCGACCGGCACCCCTTTGTGCTGCGCCCCGACCGCCTGCGCGCAATCTTCGACCACAAAAAGCCGGTGCTGGCGCGCGAGCGCCATGATCTCGTCCATTCGCGCCGGTTGCCCGAAGATATGGACGACGACAAGGCCCTTGGTCTTCGGCGTGATCGCCCGCGCGATGGCCGCGGGGCTGATGCACCACGTGTCCGGGTCGATGTCGACGAACACGGGCGTCGCGCCGACGTAGCTGATGCCCCAGCAACTGGACGCAAAGGTGAACGGCGTCGTGATGACTTCATCGCCGGGGCCAAACCCGGCACAAAGCGAAGCGAGATGCAGCGGCGACGTTCCGCTGTTCAGGCCCAGCGCCCGCGGATAACCCAGCGTGGCGCTGAAGGATTTCTCAAAATCTTCCACGTCCTTGCCCAAACAGAAACGAGTGGCGTCGTAAGTGGCGGCGAGCGCCGCGAGCACTTCCGTGCGCAGGGCTTGGTGCTGGGGCTTGAGATCGAGGAAGGGGACTTTCATGAGGAGGATGCCCACGGAACACACGGAATACACAGAACTCAATCCGACATATTCCGGGTGTTCAGTGTGTTTCGTAGGCTAAAGTCAATTGGCTGAGAGTTTCTTGAGCAATGCCGTCACCAGCGACTCCAAGGTCGCCTCCGTGGCCTCGAAATCGACCGGCAGCCCCAGCTGTTTCATCGTGGCGGTCGTACTCGGGCCGATGCTGCCGGCAAGGGGCCGCCGCGCCTTCGCCGTCAGTTTCAGCGCCGCGGCCTGATCGAAAAAAGATTGCGCGGCCGAGGGGCTCGCAAAAAAAATCGCATCGGCGCCCTGGGCGCGAAAGTCACCCGCGACGGGATTGGTCGCCAAATCCGTTTCCTCGGTCTTGTACACCGGAAGGCAATCGACGATGGCTCGCTCGTCGCCCAGGATTTGCAGCAGCGACTCGCGGTTCTGGTTGCCCGTCACGACGAGCACCTTGGCGCTGTCCATCGATTCGCGCGTAATGAGTTCCCGCGCCAGTTCCTCACTGCTGGCTTTTTTGGGCTGCAGTTCGACCCGCAGCCGCAGTTCACGCACGGCGGCCGCGGTCGCTTCGCCGACCACCGCGATCCGCGTCAGACCGAGGGCCCGGATGTCATCGTGCACGCGAAAGAATTCCTCGAAGAAAAACTTCACGCCGTTGGCGCTGGTGAAAATCAGCCACTCGTAGCTCCCAAAGCCGGTGAGCACCTCGGCGAGCGTCTCCAAACTGACGTCCTTGCGCACCTGAATCAGGGGCAGCTCGATCACGCCGGCGCCGAGCGCCTCCAGTTTTTGCCGCCACTCGCCCGCCTGTTCCCTGGGTCGGGTGATGACGAGCCGGAGCCCGGCGAGTGAATTTGGCTTGGGTTCAGGCATGGAAATTCAGCTCTTGGAGGACGCGGCGCGCCGCGGCCGCCGGGTTGGCGAAATCAGCCGGCAAAAGCGGAAGAGCCCTTGTGCCGGTTTGCTCGTGAAAGAAATAAAGGGTGTCGCCGTCCACATGGGCCGCAAACGCCAGTTGGCAGCCGCCGCCGACCAGCGCCTGGATCGCCCGCTCAATGTCGACGTCCCGCGCCGTGGCCGCATCCAGCGCCGCGGCGAAAACCGGCGCGTCCGCCGTCCGGCATTGCACCGCGATCGCCCCCTGCCCGACCGCAGGAACGCTCTCGCTAAAATTCAAGGGTCGAAACCGCACCCCCGGCCAGCTGGGAATGCCGAGCCGGTTCATTCCCGCCCGGGCCAAGATCGTGGCGTCGGCCAATCCGTTCGCGATCTTCTTGAGCCGCGTGTCCACGTTGCCGCGGATCTCGCAGAAAGTCGCGCCCGGAAAAAGTCGTTTGATTTGCAGCTGCCGGCGCGGACTGCTGGTCGCGATCGTCTTCGGCTCGATCACCCCCTCGCGGAGCACCAGCACGTCGCGCGTATCCTCGCGCGGCATAAAGCCGGCCACCGCCAAACCCGCGGGATTTTCGCCGGGCAGGTCCTTGCAACTGTGCACCGCGAGGTGCGCGTCGCCCCGGAGCAACGCCTGCTCGAGTTCGGCCGTGAACAGCCCCTTCCCGCCTTGCTTGGCCAGCGACCACTCGGCCTGGCGGTCACCGGTCGTGACAATCCGAAGCAACTCGCATTCTGCGCCGGGAATTTTCGCATGCAAACGCGCCGCGACCATCTCGGATTGGGCGAGAGCCAGGGGACTTTTCCGGGTGGCGAGAATGAATTTCATGAAAGAGGAAGTGGGCATAACTCGACCCACCTCCGCCCAGGCTTCGGTGGACAAGTTTCGTTCCGCCCCGGAGAGAAACTTGGTGGACGATGAGGGACTCGAACCCCCGACACCCTCGGTGTAAGCGAGGTGCTCTAACCAACTGAGCTAATCGTCCGGAAGCGGTCAAGAAACGCCATGCCCTCCGGCCCCGCAAGTCAAAAGCCCTTCGGCTGATCTCGCGCCCCACCCGCATTCCGCCGCCAGCAAGCCACCCGACCGTCTGGTCGTCCACTAGTCCCCCAACGCATCCGAGTCGGCTTGGAGTTTAATAGACTACAAACGGTGCCGGGCCCAACGGGGCCGCACCTCGCCGCCGAACGCCGCCCGAAGGCTCACGCTTTCACCGGCAGGCCCAACTCGATCATTTTCTCGACGGTCTGGATGGCATTGAGCGCCGCGCCCTTCCAGAGATTGTCGCCGCTAACCCACAGCGCCAAACCGTTGTCCAACGCCGTATCGAGTCGGATCCGACCCACGCTGCACCGCTCCTTGCGGCTGGAGGCCAGCGGCGTCGGATAGGAATTCGCCGCGGGATCGTCGCGCAACTCCGCCCCGGAAAAACCGGCGATGGCTTCACGGGCCGCGGCGACCGACACCGGGCGCGAGAATTCCGCGTTGATGGACACGGAGTGCGCCCGCACGACCGGCACCCGGACGCAGGTGGCGGACACCTTGAGGTCAGGCATGTCCAAAATCTTGCGGCTCTCAGTGCGCATCTTGGACTCTTCCCCCGTGTAGCCGTCAGGCCCGAACGAATCGATGTGCGGAAGAAGATTCTGGAAAATCTGGTGCGGGTACACCTCGCGCGGCAAGGGCTGGCCGGCGACATACGCCTGCACCTGCGACTCCAATTCGGAGACGGCGTCGGCGCCGGTGCCCGAGACGGATTGATAGGTGGAGAACATCACACGCTTCAACCCAAACGCCCGGTGCAAGGGATAAAGCGCCATGAGGGCGACCGCCGTCGAGCAATTCGGGCTGGCGATGATCCCGTGGTGCAGCCGCAGCATGTGCGGATTGATTTCTGGCACGATCAGCGGCACATCGTGGTCCATCCGATAGGCCGAACTCTTGTCGATCACGAGACACCCGCGCCGGACCGCCTCGGGGGCCAGCTGCTTTGAGATCTCGCCGCCCGCGGCGAAGAACGCCAGATCGAGGCCCGCAAACGCTTCCGGGGTCGCTTCCTGCACCGTGAGTTTCTTGCCCCCGAATTCGAGGCTGCGGCCCACCGAGCGCGCCGAGGCCAGCGGCCGCAGCTCGGCCAGCGGAAACGCACGCGCCTGCAAGAGGGCAATCAGTTCTTGACCGACCACTCCCGTGGCCCCGACGATCCCGACACGATAGGAATTAATACTCATGGTGAATGAAGCTTTGCAACGGATGAAAGAAAGGTGCACCGCCCTCGGAATCAAGCCGACAGAGCGGGTTATGACAGTTTCCATTGGTCGGCAACTGCTTGGATTTTTCCGCGCCGACGCCCTCGTGCAGTCCGCCGTGGTCTCCACCTCGCTCCGGCCACCCTCCAACGTGAAGAACTCGCTCGGCACGCCGCGCGGCCTGCACCACATCGCGGAGAAAATCGGCGCGGGCGCCCCCCCCGGCACCGTTTTCAAGGGGCGCGTGAATCGCGGCCAGCACTTCAACGAACTCAGCGACGAGGAGAACTCGAAGAATCTGATCACGACGCGCATCCTCTGGCTGCGCGGACTCGAGCCCGGCGTGAACTCCGGCGGCGAGGTCGATACCTACGAACGCTACGTCTACATCCACGGAACCAACCACGAAGACCGGTTGGGCGCGCCCTCCAGTGCCGGCTGCATCGAGATGAACAACCTCGAGATCATCGGTCTGTTCGACGAGGTCCGCACCGGCGACCTGGTGTGGATCGAGGATTGAGTTTTTTGCTCCTCCCTCTGGGATCGGGATTGCCTTGGGGATGGTTTGAGGCTTCCGCCACATTCGCGGGCCACAACGGCGACCGGCTCCAACCATGAAAGGAGAAAACGACTTCCGAGAGGCGTCGCAGGACCGGATTCGGCGGCGAGAAAAGATCGAACCGCTGCGCTTCCATCGCACGTTCACTTTGGGCTTGCTGGTCTTTTGCGCGACGATCCCAATCGCTTTCAGTCTCCTCCAAGGACTCACCGAGGGAAAGTGGGTTGCTGGCACTGCCAGCATTGGGCCCGCAATCCTTCTGGGCCTCTGGATCTGCACCAATAACGGCACCCGACTGGCGGCATGATCGGCGATGGAAGTCAAAGAACCGGAGCCCGCGAAGCCAAAGTCGGCAACGATCCCGGTCTGACGCGAATTCCGCCGCGCCGACCGATTCTTCCCGAAGAACAGCCGTGGCGAGTTGAGGCAGAAGATGAGGGTCCTGTCCTCGTGGGCCGCGAGCTCAATGGCCAGCGGCCCGGCGCCCGGCCATCTCCGGTCTTGACCGACTCTCGGCAGGTAATACGGTCTTACTTATGCCAACGCTCTCCTTCAAGGCCGCGCCCGCCGAGGCCAAATCCATCCGCGCCGCTGCCCGCAACAAACGGCTGTCCGTTTCCGAATATCTCCGCCGGGCCGCGCTGCCTCCCGCCGCCAGAAAGCGGACCGCAAAGAACACCCTCAAACCGGGCCGGGTAATCATCCATGGGGCCGCCGATGCCCCGATGCTGACTTCCGAGGATGTGGCGTCCGCGCTCTACGACTGATGCGCCATCTGCTCGACAACGACGTCTTCTTCGCGGCGATCTACGGCAAACACCTCTTTCATCCTGTCGCGCGCAAGTGGCTCGATCAGGCCAAGCCGGCGGGTTGGGGAGTGGCGGCGGAAACGTATCTGGCCGCCGTGCGGCTGCTGATGAACCCAGTCGTAATGAAGTCGGGCCATCTTTCTGCCACCCGCGCGATCGAAGCAGTCGAGACGGAGTTGACCGGCCGCCATCCCGGCCGCGTGGTCCTGGCACAGCGAAGACCGGCGCAAGCCATGCTCAAAAAGGCAACCGGACATAAGCAAGTGATGGACTTCTGGCTGGTCCAGATAGCGCAGGAACTCTCGTGCAAGCTAGCGACGAATGACTCCGGGCTCGTGGCCACCTGGCCGGAGCTGGTTGAGAGAATTGGCTGAACGCACCTTCTTGGCACGAGCGGCGCCGTTGCCCGCCACAGTCTGGGTGACGGCGGATCGCCACGATACATCCCTCATCGGAGGATACAACCGCTCCGGCCGTTTCCTCTGTCTACCGGTTCTTCCCAAACAACAATCGCAGGGAGTTCAGGCACACGATCAGCGTACTGCCTTCGTGGGCGGCGACGCCGATCGCCAGGGGCACGGCGCCCCACGCGGTCGCGATCACCATGATGATCACGACACCGAGCGAGATCGTCAGGTTCTGCCGGATGATCGTCTTGGCCCGACAGCTGAGCCGGTGGGCCGCCAGAAAATTCTCGATGCGATCGTGCATCAAAATAACCTCGGCCTGTTCGAGGGCCGCGTCGCTCCCGCGCGCGCCCATGGCCACGGAAACAAAAGCTGCGGCCAGGCTCGGCGCGTCGTTGACGCCGTCACCGACCATCGCGACTTTTTTGCCTTGCTGCCGAAAGCCTTCGACGGCGCGGACCTTATCCTCCGGCGAGAGGCTGGCGCGGACCTCGGCCACCCCGAGTTCGTGCGCCACCGATTCGGCGGCGTGGCGCCGGTCTCCCGTGAGCATGACGGTGTGGAGGCCGAGGCGGTGCAATTCTGCCAGCACGGCCCGCGACTCGCCGCGAATCTGGTCCCGCAGGAGAACCCGGCCCAGCATGTCCTTGCCCACGACCCACACCTCGGAAAGTTCGGCTGAGGCGGGCGGGAGTTTTTCGGCCCAACCGGCGAGCGGTCCAGCCTCAAGCAGTTCGCGGCGGCCGAGCATGGCCTGGGTCGCGCCGAATTTTCCGCGCACGCCCTGGCCGATGATGTTTTGAAAATCGTGCAGTTCGAGGGCGCGCACCCCGCGGGCCTTGGCGTCGCGCACGATTGCCCGCGCCAGGGGATGCTCGGAATTGGCCTCCAGCGCACAGGCCAGTTCCATCACCTCCGTCTCCCGACCGGGCGGGAAACTCTCGTAGCCGATGACCGCCAGCTCGCCCGTGGTGAGCGTGCCGGTCTTGTCCATGGCCACCACGTTGATGTCGGCCAATTTTTCGATGGCGGCCCCGCCGCGAAAAAGCACGCCGTGGCGCGCGCCCCACGCAATGGCCGCGAGGATGGCGGAAGGGATGGAAAGCACCAACGCGCACGGGCTGGCCACAACCATGAGGGTCATCGCCCGGTAAAAGGCCGAGCGCAGTTCGGGCGTGGTGGTAAACGCCGGCAGGTGAAAGCCGAGCCACCACACGAGAAACATTCCCGTCGAGCCGCCGATCACCGCGTAGGTGTAGCCGGTCCCGAATTTTTCGGTGAAACGCTCGCTCGGGGCCTTGAGCTTCTGTGCGGTCTGGATGAGCCGGATGATTTTCTGGAGGGTGCTCTCGGCCGGCAGGCGAACGACCTCGAACTCGACCGAGCCCCAGAGATTGAGCGTGCCGCTGAACACCTGGTCGCCCACATTTTTCTCCACCGGATTAGCTTCGCCCGTCAGGGCCGATTCGTCGGTCGCGCTCCGGCCTTTCAGCACCAACCCGTCGGCCGCGAACGCCTCGCCCGGGCGCACGCGCACCCGCTGGTGCAATTGCAGGGCTTCGACCGGCACCACTTGTTCCGTTCCGTCCGGGCGCACGACGGTCGCTTGTTTCGGCGAGGTCTTCAACAGGGCGCTGACTTCGCGCTGGGTGCGGTCGAGGGCGTATTCCTCCATCGCGCCGGAGGCGGAAAAAAGAAACAGCAGCAATACGGCCTCGCCCCACGCCCCGATGAACATCGCCCCGACCGCGACCGCCAGCATCAGGAAGTGAATGTCGATCGCCCGTTTTTTCAGGTTCGCCCAGGTGTCAATGGCCGCATCCCAGCCGCCGGTGACCAAACCGATCAAGAACAGGCCGCGCGCCAGCCACGGAAGGCCCGGGACAAAATAGTGGGCGGCATAACCCGCGATCCCCGCCACCCCGCACACCGCCGCCAACCCCGCGAGGGTGCGCCACTCCTGATCCGCCGCGGGCGGCTCCGCCTTGATCTCGGGCCATTCCATCTCGCGCCAGAGCCAGAGTGATTCGGCCGTGACGCAGGTCGCACGACCGACGACCGTGGATTCGCCTTCCTGCCGCAGCGAGAACCCCAGCGGGGCCGGCGGGGTCGTCTTGGCCGCAAGCTGCGCCTCCACGGCCGCAATCGTCGCCGCCAGTTTCGCCTCGAGCCCGGCAAGTTCGATCTTCCCCACTGTGGCGATGGAGACTTTGTGCGCGACCGGATCAATCCGCACGGCTCCCACCTCGGGTTGGGAACGAAGAAATTCCACCAGTTCTTCCACCCAATGGCTCGTGGTCTCGGCAGCGTTCGGCATACCGAGCGAACGTTGGACGAAGGGACCGCCCCCGCAAATTAATTTGCTCCGCATGGATTAACCCCGCTCATTGGACGACCATGATTGGCTTGCACGACGAAGGCAACCCGCCCGTGGACACCGGCCTGAAGCCGACCCGGGTGCGCGAACTGGTAAAGGGGATTTTCTCCGAAGCCGGGGAACTTTGCGTGGCCCTGAATCTGGAACACCGGCCCGAGCAGGAGCAGATGGCGGCGGCCGTCGCCGCGGCCATGCGCAACGATGACCCCCTGCTTTTCGAAGCGGGCACCGGGGTCGGCAAGTCGCTCGCTTACCTGCTGCCGGGCATCATTCACGCTGTCGACCAAAGCCGCCAGCTCATCGTCTCCACCCACACGATTTCGCTGCAGGAGCAGATCGAGCTGAAAGACCTGCCCATTTGCCGGCGCGTGTTCAAGGCCACCCCCGCCCTCGCCCGCTACGCGGATTTCCGCTCGACGGTTCTGGTCGGCAAGTCGAACTACCTGTGCCCGACCCGGCTCGGCCACGCTCTCGCCGACCGCAGCACGCTGTTCGCCGATGCCGACTACGCGGAGTTGCAACGCATCGCTCACTGGGCGGAAACGACCCCCACGGGCCTGCGCCACGACTTGCGCCCGCCGCCTCGTCCGGAAGTCTGGGACGCGGTCAACGCCGATTCCTCCTCCTGCTCGCGCAAGCATTGCGACAGCGAAAAATGCCACTACCAGCGCGCCCGGGCCCGCCTGCGGACGGCGCAGGTCGTCATCGTCAACCACGCGCTGCTCTTCGCCCTCATCAATTCCGGCGGGGCCCAATCGCACGGGGCAACGACCGAGACGCGCGGCGTGCTTTTCCCGGACGATTTCCTCGTCCTCGACGAGGCGCACACGGTGCCGGAGGTGGCCACAAATAATTTCGGCCTGTCCCTCAGCAGCTACAGCGTCGATCGCGCGCTCAAGTACCTGTTCAACCCGCGCACCAAGCGGGGAATCTTCCGCAAACACGGCGGACCGCAGGCGCAGCAGCTCGTGCTCGATGCCTTGGACGCCTCGCAATTGTTCTTCGATTTTCTCTCCACCAAACTGCTGACTCCCCGGGCGATTGTGCGCGTGCGCGAGACCGGGGTCGCCGAGCCGATGCTGGACGGCCCGCTCGGCGCCTTGCAGCGGCTCATGGGGAAACTCGCCGACAAGATGGAGGACGGACGGGAGCACGATGAGATGCTCGAACAGCAGCAACGGATCAAGGGCCTGCAGGCCGGCGTCAACGAGTGGCTCACGCTCGGCGACAAGGGGCATGTCTACTGGGCCGAGCGCAGCGGGCGAAAGCAGACGATTGTCTCCCTGCGCAGTGCGCCGATCGACGTGGCGCCCGAGCTCCGCAAGCACCTCTTTGGCTGCCGCACGAGCGTGATCTGCACCAGCGCCACGCTGGCGATGGGTGGCAGCATCGAACCGCTCGCCCAACGCATCGGGGCGGAGGGCGCGGACAAGGTCGCGGTCAAGTCGCCCTTTGACTTCGAGCGCAACATGCGGGTCTACGTTGCGGCGGACGTCCCTCTGCCCTCGCCCAAGGAGGCGCGACTGGCCTTGGACACCCTGACCGACTACATTCGCTTCTGCACGGAGAAGGTCCGCGGCGGCTCGCTGGTGCTGTTCACCAGCTATACCGACATGCGCGCGATCGCGGCGGAGTTGGAGCCCGGCTGGCGCAAAACCGGTCGACCGTTCCTGATGCAGGGCGCGGATCTTTCCCGCACGGAGCTGGCGGACCAAATGCGCTCGCTCGGCAACGCCGTGCTGTTCGGCACCGACAGCTTCTGGACCGGCGTCGACGTGCCCGGCGCCGCGCTTTCGCAGGTGATCATCACCCGCCTGCCCTTCGACCCGCCCACCCATCCCATCACCGAGGCCAAATGCGAACACATCCGCGAGCAAGGGGGCAATCCGTTCAATGACCTCACGTTGCCCGACGCCCTGATCAAATTCCGGCAAGGCATCGGGCGGCTGATCAGGAGCAAGACCGACCGGGGCCTTATCACCATTCTCGATTCCCGCGCGCTGGCGAAGACCTACGGCCGCGAATTCCTAGGTTCGTTGCCGACCGAGGCTTATGAACGTCTCGACCGGAATAATCGCGAAAAGCTTTTTAGACCTTTCCCTTGAGCAAGACCTCTCTGTAGTCTCTTCGACTTGATGAAGTTTCGCTCCTTTGCCCAAACCGATATCGGTCTCGCCCGCCCGGAAAATGAAGACAGTTTCCTCTGCAACGACCCGTATCAGGTCTATGCTGTGGCCGACGGCATTGGCGGCCTGCCTTCCGGCGGCCAAGCCAGCCAGATGGCGGTAGCGGCCTTGGAGAAAATCTTTTCCCGGAGTCCGGTCGGCGAACCCATCGACTATCAGCGCACCCTGGAAGAGATCAACGAGCGGGTCTACATGCTCGGCCGCGTGCTCAGCCCCCAATTCGGCATCGGCTCGACTTTGACTTACGCCCACCTGATCGGGGTGAAGCTCAACATCGCCCATGTCGGCGACTCCTGCGCCCTGCGGCTGCGCTCCAAGGTGCTGGAACAGCTGACCACCGACCACACCATCGAAAATGAGATGCACGAGCGCGAGGCCCGGGGTGAGTCGCTGAGCCTGCTGATGGAAAACCGCAACGCCCTCACGCGCTGCATCGGCCAGCCGCCGCCCATTCTCGGCAACGTCACCAAGCACACCGTGCTGCCCCACGACCGGTACCTGCTGTGCAGCGACGGGATCACCCGGTTTATTGCCATGGCGGAAATCGAGGAGATCATGGAGCAAGCGGTCGATCCCGAGGCCGCCACGCGCACGCTTATCGCCCGCGCCAACGAGCGGGGCGGCTTGGACAACTCCACCGCGGTGGTGCTGTTCTTCGACTAGCATGCGCTCCGCGCAGTTCGGGACGCTGGTGGCCGGGCAACCGGACAACGAATTTTTTCGCTTCAGCTTGGCCCAGGCCCTCCTGGCCGAGCTGCGACCGGCGGACGCGCTCGAGCACCTGCTGGTTTGTGCGGAAAAGAAACCCGATTGGATGATGCCGCGCATCCTGCTTGGGAAAGCTTTGCTCGGTCTCGACCGCAAGGCCGAAGCCCGGCCCTGGCTCGAACAGGCCCTGCAACTCGCGTTGGCTCAGGAACACGACGACCCAGCCCACGAACTGCGGACCCTGTTGGCGGATTTCTGACGGCCGCAGTGCTCGGACCAGCTTCCGGGGCGCCCCAAGCCCGCCTCCAACGGCGTCCGTTCAACGCCACAAGGGCGCCGGATACTCTCCGTGCGTGATCAAGGCCGCCAGCGCCTGCCGGGAGGACGCGAGGTCGTCCCGATAGGTGATCCCAAACCAGGCATCGCTGCTTTGCAGCAGTGCGACATTGGCCAGCCGGGATTCATTCAGCCGGCTAAGCGCTGTCGGCAGGTAGAATTCGGCTTTGGCGTCGCCCCCGCTCGCGGAGATAAAGTCGGCAAAGAGTCTCTCGAGCTGCGGGAAAATCGCCGGCGTAAAGCCCCAAAAGTTCATCGAGACAATCTCCTCACCTGTCAGGGGACAGACTGCGCCCGTCGCGTCGGAATATCGCGCTCCCATCGCCGTTTTTTCAATCTTGGTAATTTCAGTAATGTGCTGCAGCCGCCCCGCCGCATCCGTGGCGCACAGGCCGCGGCTGACGGTGCCGAATTCCGAAAGCGTTTGTTTCAGCGGGTAGCCGACCAACGCATAGTTCGGTTTATCGGCGGCCGCGCTTCCGCCGAAATGACCTGCGAGCGCGGCGTAGCCGGATGCCCCATAAAAATCGTCCGCATTAATGACCGCAAACGGCCGCGTCACTACATCCCGGGCAACGAGGACGGCGTGACCCGTGCCCCAAGGTTTGGTGCGACCGGGTGAAACCTGACCGCCGGGCAGGTTTGAATGGAGCTCTTGAAACACGTAGTGCACGTCGAGCCGCGACTCCAGACGCCGTCCGATCGTGGCCCGGAAATCGGCCTCGATGTCTTTGCGGATGACGAGAACCAAGCGGTCAAATCCCGCCCTCAAGGCATCGAAGATCGAATATTCAATAATGAGTTCGCCCGCCGGGCCGACCGGCTCGACCTGCTTGAGGCCGCCAAATCGACTGCCCATCCCAGCAGCAAGAATAACTAAATCGTAATTCGCCATCGCAGACTCTTTCACACGTAAATTCGTCGCCGTGGCAAGGGATTTAGAAACCGCCTTCCTGATGCCAACGTCAGCTCCCAAAATATTCCCGCTCTGCTAGATAGCGCGGCGGGACCTGAAACGGCTCCCGCTCCGCAGATTGGCACAGGATAACCAGTAGGAGTGAGACCGGCCATTCGATCGGATTCTGGCCGTTTCAGCCATCACCTCCGCACGGCGCAATTCTTTCGCTGGTGTGGTGCGGCCAAACTTCTGAGTTTCCCCAGCCAGCAGCCCATTGTTGGATCGAAGTCTTTGCCGCCATTATTATCTTCGATGCTCCGCATTTGTTTTATCAATTAACGCTCCGGTGCTGGGGGGTGTATGCTGAGGACAGGCAAAATCATCCTGCTCTCAACCGGATACGACAAATCCTCCCCTCCCATGAATACAGCCATAGACAAAGCGTCCGATTCGCTCCGATGCAATTATCTCAAGCGGCTATCCCTCATCGTCGGCATCAGCGTGTTGCTCGCCGGCTGCATGACGGCCGGACAGCATCGCGACGCCGTGCAGGATAACACGGCCAGCCGATTGAGTGCCGGCAAAGTCCAAAGGGAGATCCACCTCGGCATGAGCGGGGGCCAAGTCGCGGAAGCACTCGGGTCGCCGAACATCGTTTCAACGGACGAAAACCGCCGCGAGGTTTGGATCTACGATAAAATCGCCACGGAAGTGGCGTATTCAAAGAGCGAAGGTGGCCTCTCCACCCTGCTCTTCGGCGCCGGCGCATCGGTAGGCGGCGGACTGATGGGGAACACCGGGCAAGCAGCCGGCGTAACATCCCAATCACAGCGTACTCTGACGGTTGTTATCAAGTTCGACGAAAACAAGGTCGTCCGTGACTTCTCCTACCACCAGTCAAGTTTCTGATCCACCGCGACACAGCCAGCGTCGAGGCGGCATTGCCAGGCCTGTTCTTCTCAGAGCGACCCTCGTAGTATTTGTCGTCCTTGCCACGGGCTGCCAGACAGGTATGCCCGCGGATGCGCTAAAGCTTTCCCCGGTCTCACTGGAACGAAGGCAACAGCAAACAAGGAAGTTCGACGGTCGAAGCGAGCGAGAGATTCTTTCTGCGTCCGCAGCCGTACTACAGGATTTGGGGTTCAATATTGATGAAAGTGAATCCAAACTCGGCTTGATCGTGGCGTCAAAACAACGGAACGCAGTCGAGAGCGGACAGGTCATCGCATCGGTGATACTTGCCTTGCTGACGGGTGTCGCCCCACCGATCGATGACCGCCAGCGAATCCGAGTGGCCTTGGTGACACGCCCCGCTTCGGACACCAACCCCACTGCTTTTTTCGTCCGGGTCACGATGCAACGGACGATCTGGAACACGCAAAAGCAAATTTCTCGCATTGAGGCGGTGGAGAAACAGGAAATTTACCAGGAATTTTTCGATAAGCTTTCCAAGAGCATCTTTCTCGAGGCCCAAAGCATATGAACTCTGCCAAATCCATAATTCTGGGCCTGAGCCTACTCAGCCTCCTGATCGGCGCGGGTTGTCAGTCGACCTCAGTCCGGCAAGTTCTCGCTGCAGAGACTGGCTCCGTCAAACTGCGCAGCATGCAAACCCGGGTCTTTGATTCGACTGACCGGACCAAAACCCTGCGCACGATCATCGCCACCCTGCAGGACCTTGGGTTTGTCGTGGACAAGGCCGATGAGTTCCTCGGCACAGTCAGCGCAACCAAACTCAGTGGCTACCAACTAAGGATGACCATCACGGTTCGGCCGCGCGCGGAGACACAATTATTGGTCCGCGCCAATGCTGAGTTCCAAGACAAAGCCGTGGAAGAGCCCTTGCCCTATCAGGATTTCTTCGTGGCCCTTGAGAAGGCGATGTTTTTAACCGCCCAGCAAGTCGACTGAGACCCAGTTCGCTTATCCGGTATCGGGTACTACCCGCGCGCACCGTGAAATGGGTGCCAGGGGCGAGAATTGAACTCGCGACCAACCCCGACTTGTCGGAGCTGCTCTACCCGGCAGACTCAAGAAACTCGCGCGCCTTCGCCGGTCTGAAGCCCTTGAGCGTTGCCTCAATAGCCGCAGCTTCTTCGCGCGTGTTGTACGGCTTGCTGGCCACCAACTCCAGATCCCCGCCAAGTCTTTTGGTCGTGTGCGTCTGGCCACGGCGATGCTGCTCAAGGCGAAGCGCAAGATTAGAGGTCAAGCCGATGTAATGCCGGCCACTGCCTCCCCGCAGCATGTAAACAATGTACACTGAAAATCTGGTGCCAGGAGCGAGGATTGAACTCGCGACCAAAGGCTTATGAGTCCTCTGCTCTACCACTGAGCTACCCTGGCGTGGGTTACCTTGGACCAAAGAGATTCGTGGCGACCAACCCCGACGAGGGTCGGGGCTGCTCTACCACTGAGCTACCCTGGCGAAAGGGACGGTGAAGAAGTCACATTCTTTCCGGAAAATCCACAAGATTTTTCTAAATATCATCCGGCCCCAACCAGCGGAAGTTCGTGATAATAAACCTGCGGCCTAAACCATTCGGCGCAAAAGCCGGGACGCGCTGAACGATGGCCTCGGCATACCCTCGCGCGCGCACGGTTGCTTGGTCCACTGAATCAACGGAATCGCCGTAGGCGCGGACCCGAAACGTGTCGGATCGGGTTGTAAGCATGGGTCCAATTCCGGCGATCAGTTCCGCCGGGGTGACTCCGCTGCCGCTCGCGCTCAGGGCGCTGCTCAACAGGGTGCTGGTTGCAAAGGAATCCACGTTCGGGAACGGTCCGTTGGCGGGTTTGCCGTCAGCGGTGGCCGCGGCGAGATTATTGGCAATCCGACTGGGCAGTGACGTGATGCTGGATGTTCCCATCGCAGCCGCGGCGATGGGCGGTCCGAGGGCGGCCGTGTTGTAAGTTTCCAGCAGGCCCCGCCAGGAAATCGCCGAATTCGTGTTCAGGTTGAACACGCCCGTCCGACGAAGGACACCCGCCGACTGGGGAACCAAACGATACGCGGTCAACGTCGCGTGATGAAAACTGTCCTGCAGGACACTCGCCGTCAGCGGGGAGAAGTCCGGCGTCGGCAGCAGGCCCAACTGCTCGTAGGAGATGATCCGCGGCAATTTAACCGCGTAAGTGATCAACGCGGCACGAAGTTTGGCGGTGGCCGAGGTGGACGGATTGCTGGCCAACAGCGGGCTCACGCCGGGCAAGGCCAACTCCGCACTGGGCGCGTAGGCACTGGTTTTGACTCCCTCGTCCCCGACCCAATAAGCATAATTTCCCTCGACCCGATTGAGGCCCGTGAAGCCATCCATTACGCTGAGCGCAATTTTTCCGACTTCGACGTGCTCGGAGTTGGCGGCCGGCGCGCCAACCGAACCGACGTCGACCAAGGCGATTCGGGGCAGTCCATTCCGAATGCCGGCACTCGATGTTGTGACTGAACCGGACGCCAGCCAGGCAACAAACCCGCCCGTGTCGTTCCAGACGCCACACCAGTGCCGCGTCGTGCTGGTGCTGAGCGCGGGCACGCCGGTGACTCCCGCCATCGCGGTGATCCGGCCGTCGACTCCTGCATGCTGTTGCAGTTCTCCGATCGCCACCGCCAGAGCGAGCAACGCATTCTGTCTTGCCTTGGTTTGGTGCCCCGAGGTTTCGGCAATCCGGGAACTCACGCGCGTCAGCGCACTGAGGGCGAAGACCGCCAGAACCAGCAGCGAAAGCAGCGTCAACGTGATGACGAGAGCGAAGCCGCGTTGCGAAGTAGGGCTTTGACCGAATGGCGAAGCTGGCTTGCAAGCGAAGCCGATCGTCCGCCGCCTGAAACCAGGCCGACTCGCTTGCCCGCAGGCTCCGACCGAAGGAAATTTTCCACGCCGTTTCATCGCACCGTTCGCTTGATCTCGACGCGCCGGGTGTAGACGTGAGAGTTGGCCTCCACCAAAACCCACCACCACGCCGCATCCGTGGCATAAGCGGCCGGCCGGGCGACCCACCCTTTCCCACTTTCCATCTCACTGAGCAAGGTTGCGCCCTCCTCCGTCAGAATCCGGATCAGCACATCCGCCGCCTCAGGAAACCGATTCGCGTCGGGCGCGGGGCCCAGATCGCGCGCCGCATGGGCGGTGTCGCTATCGTCCACGGGAAAGATCCGGCGAAGCCCGTCCGCGGTGTCGCGGACGTAGAGCCAGACGCCAAAGTCCACAACGTTCGTCGCCAACGCATCCGCGCTATTCGGATTGGTCAAGGTCGCGGGCGAGCGCGTGGCTGACGGATTGACGGAAGTGCTGTTGTAGGCGGAAGCGACCACGTCATTTCCACTCGCCAACGTGCCCTCGGCGCTGACCGCCGCGCGGAACAGCGTGTAGCGAACCGCCGCGGGATTGCCCGGATTAATCCCACCACTGAGCGGGCGGCGGGCAATCTGGCAGGACACGGCGATCGGCAGACTGCCGTCGGCTTCTACATTGGTCGTGATGAACCGCAGCCACGCGCCGGACAGTCCAAACCGCGCCTCGCCGACCGAGCGAGCGGTGCCCGCCGAGGAATCCGGCAGCAAACGCAGGCTTTCGGCCCCGGCGGGCTTCATTATCCCCGCGGTAAGCCAGCCGTGAGTGGCGAGCGCCGAGGGCAGGTTGCTGACGTCTACCGCCAGCCAGGTTCCACCGTCCAGACGAAACACCGCGGCTTGCAGATCACGCTCGATCATATCCAAGGCGAGTTTGGCCTGAGCGGCAGTCGCGAAACGATTTTGCGCGCGATGCCACATTGTCAGCGCACCGGTGATGACGGTCAGCATCAGCCCCGCCAGCAACACGGTGATCGACATCGCCACCAGCAATTCCAGCAGCGTGAAGCCCCGCGCAATTCCAATCGGCCGGCGGGTCTCGCCTGAGATCTGTTTTGGGTTCATCGTTCAAGTGCGAGGCTGAAGACGATCACCTCTCGTTCGGCCGGCGGGGTGGGCGTATTGGAGTTAGGAGTGCGGTAGGGCCACGACACCCGCGCATAAAGCGCGAGACCGGCCCCCGCGGGATCAAAAGCCAGCGGAGTCGGACTGAAGCTCCAGACCTCAATCAGGAAATACTGCTCCGCCTCGGCGATCCGCCCGGCCACGGCTGGCGGCAGGTAGTTGAGTGTCTGCGCCCGCGTGGCATCGCGCGCCGCCGCGAGCGTGAGGGTCGCAGGCAACGGTGACGCCATCGGGGTTGTCCGTCCCGCGAGCGCATCGAGCCCGCCGACCGTGACCGCGCGCTGGAGCTCGAGGCGGACAGCATCCGGCAAGCGCAACGCCGCCATGGTTTCTGCAGAGCCGGCGGCCTGCGCCGCCAGTCCGGGCAAGAGCGCAAGAATCACGGAGATAGCCAACGCGAAAATGCCCAC
Organism: uncultured Oleiharenicola sp.; assembly: GCA_964486705.1. Lineage (GTDB taxonomy): Bacteria > Verrucomicrobiota > Verrucomicrobiia > Opitutales > Opitutaceae > Lacunisphaera. The sequence continues at coordinate 28,699 of CAZAOI010000002.1, forward strand.
CGCGATGACCACTTCGAAAAGGGAAAAGCCCCGCGGTGATTTCCTCGAATTCTTCATCTTCAGAATCCCGTCCGCGCATTGATCAAAACCGGTACAGCGTACGCGCTCAAGGTCAGGCCACGCACGGTCTCCGGGTTGATCAATTCCACCGGCGAATCACCCACGGCATAAGTGCCCGGGGGACGGAGGCGGCCCGCCGCCAAAATCAAGTCGCCCGACTGCACGGTCCCGCCACTGGCAGAAATCGTGATAGCGACCCATTGCTCCCCGCTGGGGTAATTGACCGCATCCACGGCGAGTTGGTTCGCCCGCAACGCCGTAGAACGCAAGGCCGAGCCATCGGTCTTTGTCCACGGGACCCCCGTGTCGGCGGCAAAAAGTCCCGCCGGCAGCGGGGTGAAGTTGCCCGGCACCACATAAACGCCGGCCGGCAATGCAGTTTCCGTAAGGGTTAACCAGCCGGTCGCCGTCTGCGTTTGCACCACCGCTTGCCGCAAATAGCGGGAAGGCTCCCCCGTGCGATCGACCTGAACGAGAAGACGGGACGACTGCCCGCTCGCCATCGCGGACGTGCGAGCGGCGGTGACCAGATTAGCAAGCAGCGCCTGGCCTGACTGGAGCGCAGCGGATCTCCCGCCACCACCGTTCCCGCCGATGAGAAATACGGAAAGGGCGGCTACGAGTCCGACAACCACGAGGAGTTCGACCAGACTGAAGGCGCGGCGATGATGCTTTCTGCGACTGCCTGACCAGGGAGGCCCGGGGGCCCCGTCCCGCAGAACCAGAGCCTCAAGCGCTGCCGCGTACGGAGCACAAACATTCCTGCCACCCAAAACCGCTGGAGCAACGATTCTGCGCAGCTTCATTTCCAGCTGAAGATAAATTCCGGATTGGCCGCCGAGGCCGCGGGCGCCAACGCGTAGAAAATCACGCCGGACCGGACGCCGGCGGCTGGGAAATCCGCGGCGCCGGGCGTGAGGCCGCCCACAGCGGGCAGCGCAATAAAATCGCTGCCCGGCCGAATGACTCCGTCGAGATCCCGGTCCACCAAAACCGCGATCTCGGTGTTGCCAACGGCATCGCCGAGCAGCTCGATTGCAGTGAAATCAGCGGCACTGAATGAATAAAAGCTGATCAGTTTCCGGTTTTGGCTCTCGGGAAACTGGCTATTGGTGCCGCTCGAATAAACCGGCAGCGGCGAACCGTCGCGGCGCCGCGCGGCGAGCAGATCGTGAAACAGATGCAACGTCGCGGGATCAAGCGCCTGCCCGGGCGGATTGACCAGATTGGAACTATGCAGGGCGGGATAGTAGCCATACTCCCCGCGGAATCCCTCGATCGCCCCCGCCCACTGCCTGAACTGGACGTGGGTCTTCGCCTTCTGGGCGGCGATCTGGGCCGAGCGGACGCTGGGAATCAGCAGCGCCACCAGAATGCCGATCAGCGCGATCACCGTCAGGAGTTCAAGCAGAGTGAAAGCACTCGCACTCTGGTTTGAGCGGCAAGCAACCCGCGGTCCTCGACGGCGAATGCCGACCGCCACCAGCCTGGAGTGCGCCACTCGGAATCCAAATCGGGGTGTCATCGTCAGTTCTGGTTCGCGCCGAGATTGTCGGCGTTTTCCCGCGGAACGGGATCGGCAAATCCACCGGTAAGGAGGTCCGCCGAATCCAGTCCGTCCGGGCCGACTGAATAGAGCACATAGCCGGCGTTGTTCCAGGGCACCTGCGTCCTGTAGGCGTACCGGTAGGGCCGGCCCCAGGAATCGACCAGGACAGTGGACCCATCAGCGAAAGGATCCCGTGCCTCCGCCGTGGAAAAACGGACGGCTTCGATCAGACTTCGCGCTGCGATCGCCGCGTTGAGAGGATCCCGGCGGCCAATGAGGGACTGCAGCAGACGCGCGCCGTCATTCGTCTGGGGAAAATCGCCGTACCGGCGCTGGTAGTTGGCCAGGGCGGCCGCGAGCGTCGCGAGCTCAGTCTTGGTCCGGGCCACTCGGCCGATCTCAGTCGCGCGCCGCCCGCCGCCAACGACCAGGCCCGCGAGAATCGCGATGATCGTGATTACCGCCAATAACTCCAACAGAGTGAAGGCGCGCGCAAGAAATCCGACCTCCGAAAGAGCGCAGCCTCCGACCGCCGCACGGCGACAACAAACAGATCGGGGAGCAAATAAAACGGACATGGGGGCCAGCTTTTCAAGCAGGTGGCCCCCTGCTCTGTCAGATTAATGAACTATTCCTCGTCCTGTTTCAAGGCTGAGATCACGGCGAAATCTTCCAGCGTCGTCGTATCGCCCTTGATCTCGCCACTGGTGGCAAGTTCCTTGAGGAGGCGCCGCATGATTTTCCCCGAGCGAGTCTTGGGCAGGCCAGCGGCAAAACGAACCTGGTCCGGTTTGGCCAGCGAACCGATCTCCTTGCCAACATGCGCCCGCAGATCCTCCTTCAGTTGCTCGCTAGCGGTGTGCGTCGACTTGAGAGTCACGAAGACCACAAGCGCCTGGCCCTTGAGCTCGTCCGGGCGACCGACAGCCGCCGCTTCCGCCACGGCCGGATGGGACACCAGCGCACTTTCAATTTCGGCGGTGCCGATCCGATGGCCGGAAACATTGAGCACATCGTCGATCCGGCCGATGATCCAGAAATAGCCATCCTTATCCTGCCGCGCCCCATCGCCCGTAAAATAGATTCCAGGCTTGCCGGGGAACTCGCTGAAGTAGGCCTTCTGGAAGCGTTCGTCGTCGCCCCACAGCGTGCGGAGCATCGAAGGCCACGGCTGCATGATGGCGAGTTTGCCTCCTTGATTGCGCGGCACCTCTTTGCCGTGCTCGTCGACCACCTTGGGCAGAACGCCGAAGAACGGCAGCGTGGCCGACCCGGGCTTTGTCGGAGTGACGCCGGGCAGCGGGGTGATCATAATGCAGCCGGTTTCAGTCTGCCACCAGGTGTCGACGATCGGGCAGCGTTTCTTGCCAATCATCTTGTGGTACCACATCCACGCCTCGGGGTTGATGGGCTCGCCGACGGAACCGAGCAGGCGCAACGAATCCAGGCGGTGGCTGAGGACGTAATTGTCGCCCCAGCGCATGAAGGCCCGGATCGCCGTGGGCGCCGTGTAAAGAATCGTGAGGCCGTGGCGGTCGATCATCTGCCAAAACCGGTCGGGCTGGGGCTGATTAGGTGCGCCCTCGTAGAGGAAGACGGTCGCCCCGTTCGACATCAGGCCATAGACGACGTAGCTGTGGCCGGTGATCCACCCGATGTCGGCCGAGCAGAAGTACCGGTCGTTTTCCTTGAGGTCGAAAACGTAGTGCGAGCTGAGTTTCGCCCCGAGTAGATAGCCCGCGCTGGTGTGCAAAACTCCCTTGGGTTTCCCAGTGGAGCCGGAGGTATAGAGGATGAAAAGCGGGTGCTCGGAATCAAACGCCTTGGCGACATGTTTGTTCGGCGCGCCCTCCCAGGCCTCCCGCCACCAGACATCGCGGCCCTCCACCATATTCACGGGGTTGCCGCAGCGTTTGACGACCAGCACGGTCTGCACCGTCGGGGCACCTTCGATCGCCTTGTCCACGCTGGCTTTCAACTCGATCACCTTGCCGCGCCGCCAGCCACCATCGGCCGTGATGACAAGCTTTGCTTTGCAATCGTTGATCCGGTCCTTGATGGCCTCGGCACTGAAACCGCCAAAAATCACCGTGTGCACCGCTCCGACGCGGGCGCAGGCCAGCATCGCAATGACCGCTTCGGGAATCATCGGAAGGTAAATGGCAATGCGGTCGCCGGGCTTGATCCCCATGTTTTCGAGGATATGGGCCAGCCGGCAGACGTGAAAATGCAGCTGCTTATACGTGATGGTCCGAACATCGCCTGGCTCGCCTTCAAAAATAATTGCGGCCTTGTTTTCTCGGGCCGTCCCGAGGTGCCGGTCGAGGCAATTCTCGGAGACATTTAACTTCCCTCCCACAAACCACTTGGCGTGGGGCGCTTTCCATTGCAAAACCTTCTTGAAAGGCTTGCGCCAGACCAGGTGTTCCTTGGCCTGTTTGGCCCAAAATTTTTCTGGAGCGTTGACAGACTCCGCATAGAGCCTACGGTAATCCGCGAAGCTACCAAGGTTTGCTTGGTTCTTGAACTCGGCTGAGGGTTTGAAAATTCGACTCTCCCGAGACACTGAGGTAATCGTTTGGTCCGTCACAGGTTTCTTCTCTTTTGAGGGTTGAGGCTTAATGGCTTTAGCAATGCCCCTGACGGATTTTGCGGTCAAGCTTAGGTAGCTCGAAAACTTGTTTTGTATGGATAATGATATTCCGCCGGCCGCTCCCGCAGCGTCACAGGCTCCCACTCCTCCTCCGGCCCCGCCGGAAAATACCATTCGCGTCGAAGGCATCCTCGACATCGACAACAGCCGCAACGGCCAGTTGCTCGATCTGTCGCGCCACGGCAAACGCCGACCGACCGATCCCTTTGTGCCCCGCGAACTCATTCGCCGGTTCCACTTGCAACAGGGCAACATCATCACGGCGTCGGCGACGCCTGACCCTCGTTTCCCAAACCCCAAGATTCGCTTCATCGAAAAAGTGGACGGCATGGAGATCGAAGATCGCCGCCGGGCCACCGATTACGCCAATCTGGTGACGATTACGCCGGACAAGCAGCTCCGTCTGGAAATGAAAGACGGCCGCATGACCAACCGGGTCATCGATCTCTTTTGCCCGATCGGCAAAGGCACCCGCGGCCTGATCGTCGCTCCGCCCCGCACCGGCAAGACCACTTTTCTCCGTGATATCGCCCTCGGGGTTTTGGAAAATCACCCCGAGTGCCACGTTATGATCCTGCTGGTCGACGAGCGCCCCGAGGAAGTCACCGACTTCAAGCGGAGCGTGCCAGCCGAAGTTTGGGCTTCATCCAACGACGAAACGGTGGAAAACCACGTGCGAATCGCGGACCTCTGCATCGAACGCGCGAAGCGCCTCGTGGAAGCCGGCAAGGATGTCGTCCTCCTCCTTGATTCTCTCACCCGGCTGGCCCGGGCGCATAACACGCAGAAAAACTCCGGCCGCACCGGAACCGGGGGCTTGGACGTCCGGGCGCTGGAGAAACCCCGTCAACTTTTTGCCGCCGCCCGCAATACCGAGGACGGTGGCAGTCTGACCATTGTCGCCTCAATTCTGGTCGAAACCGGCAGCCGCATGGACGACGTCATTTTCCAGGAATTCAAGGGCACCGGCAACATGGAACTCGTGCTCGACCGCAAGGCCGCCGAGATGCGCATCTGGCCCGCCGTCAACATCGCCTCTTCCGGCACCCGGAAGGAGGAATTGCTCATCGAGGCGAAGAAACTCGAGGGCATCCACTTCTTCCGCCGCGCCTTGGTGCAGCAGAAAATCGAGGAGGCAACCGACACCATGGTCACCCGCCTGGGCAAGACCAAGACCAATGACGAGTTCCTCAAACTGATCGCCCGCTAAACTTCTCTCTTGCCCCGGTTTTTCAAACCGGACCAAACTCCCGCCCGCCCGCGCCCACCCTCCGACACGATCCGCTGAATGAATAGCTTTTCCGAGCAATGTCTCGATATGGCCCGCTCAATGCTGAGCCATAACCTCGACTCCATTAATCCTGACGGCACCGTCACTCCCATCACCGGCGAGAGCCCGCGTTCCGACGAACCCGGCCACGTCGCCTTCGCCCTCGGCGAATACTTCCGCGCCACCGGCGAAACCACGCTCAAGGGCTACGATCTGATTGACCTCACGGCCCGCTGCGTCACCGCCCAAGCCTTCACCGAGCCCCCCGGCGAGAACGGGCTCGCGTACGCCTCCCTCGGCCTCCTCTCCTTCGGCCCTTCCAAGGAGCGCAATCCGGTCTGGGAGCGCCTCGTCGAGGAAACGCGCCAGCACCTCGACAAGCTGCTGCTCACCCGCAGCGACTACGACAACTATTGGCAGGGTTTCAACATCGCCAAGGCCGTCTGCCGTTACAGTTTCGGCCTCTCCAAGAAGGACGAGACTTCCCGGCTCATCGAACGCATGGCCGAACGCATCGAGCAGACCAGTTCGTCTGGTTTTTTTGACGACGCCGAAAAGGGCATGGGCGGGAACTTCAATCTCTACGGCGTGATGATGCTCGTCTTCACCCGCTCCGCGCTGCAACTGCACGCCAACTCCGCCCTGCGCGAGCGCAAGCTCCCAACCCTGCGCACCTACGCGGAGAAATACATCAAGATGATGCCCGATCTCGTCCGCGCGGACGGTCTCGGCTGGGCCCACGGCCGGGCGGCCGGCGCCTATGGGCAAATGCACTGCATCACCCTCATTTTGCAGGGCCTGCGCGACGGCTGGATCGCCGACGATCAGAAGAACAAGTATTTCGATATTCTTCGCCGCCTGTTCTATTATTTCTTCCAGACCTACCTCGACCAGGAGCACGGCTTCCTCGATATCCGGGACGAAGAACGTACCGCCTACGCCTCGCACACGACCCGCATGGCGAATTTCGACGCTGCGCGTTACCTTTGCCAGTGGGCCCGGCTCGCCAAGGCCGTCAACATGCCCGACTCCGTCAAAGTCGAGGCTCCGCGCACCAGCGGCCGCTTTGTCATCTACGATAAGAGCAACCGCAAGGAACAGGGCCTTTTCCTTTATCGGGACGCCGAGTCTGGCCTGCATGTGCAACTGCCGCTCGTCAGCTCCGGCACCGACTGCACCGCGGACAACCTGCCCTTCCCGCATTGCCCCGGCGTCCTCGACTGGCCGAACAATCTCTATTTGCCCGTCATGGTGCCCGAGCTCACCTTTGGCGAACACGTCACCCTGCCCGCGTTCTACGGCCAGAAGTGCGTCACCGGTCTCGGCCTGAAAAATTCCTTCTACTTCCGGTACGAGCAGTCCGAGCTGATCAACAAAAAGGAAGAATTGGTCCGCGGCGTCGGAAGCGTCAAAGTCCAATGGACCTTTACCGGCAGCAAAATTTCCGCCGAGTTCGCCTACACGGTTAAGAACCAGATCCAGCTCGATAATTTCCGCTTTGCCCTCGTGATTGGCGCCCCGCACTCACGCTACCGCCTCGGCACCTCGCCCGCCCTCGGGCCGCTCGGCCATCGGTGCTCGGTGCTGAAGGACGACTTTCAGGCCAATTGGGCTGAAACCGAGGTCGTGTCCGCCGATCCCACCTACCGCACCAATTTCGGCAAACTGCATTACGTGCAGATGTTCCATCGCGACCATCCGCTCATCATGCGGCCCGGCCAGGTCTACCGTCTCGCCGTCAGTTTTGAGCCGGATTTGACTTTGATCGAAGCCTGATCCGTTTCACCCTTTTGCGTTCCCCAAGCCCCGCCTTGTGCGGGGTTTTGCTTTTGGACAGGTTACAACTACGTTACGGGTCCGTTCTGCCTCGTTTGTCACCCGTCAGATCTGTAGGCTGCGACCACTCTCACCCTCATGACCGCATCCCCGCAACGGATCAAACGCGCGCCCAAGATCACGGCCAAAACCGGCAAGTCCATCGCCCAGACGGTGGCCGGTGGGGGCAAGATCGTCTATGCCAACCGGGAACTGAGCTGGCTGGCCTTCAACCGGCGGGTCCTCGAACAGGCCCAAAACGAGGCCAACCCGCTGCTCGAACGCACCAAGTTCCTCGCCATCGTCAGCTCCAATCTCGACGAGTTTTTCGAGATTCGCATCGCCGGCCTGTTGCAACAAAAGGATTCCGCCGGCGGAGAAGCCAGCCTCGACGGCCTCTCGCCCAGCGAACAGCTCAAACGCGCCCTGACCGAAATCCGCGCGCTTATCCAGGCCCAGTACGCCTGCTGGCACGACCAGCTCGTGCCCGCCCTCGCCCGCGAGAAAATCACCTTCAAGACCGCCGCTCAACTCACCGCAGCCGAACGCACGTGGGTCGAGGCCTACTTCGCCAAGCAGGTGCACCCGGTGCTGACGCCGCTCGCCATCGACCAGTCGCACCCGTTTCCCGAGATCGGCAACAAGACCCTCAACGTCATCGTTTCCCTCGACAATCCGGACACCAGCGAGGTCGAGACTCACACGGCCATTTTGCCCGTGCCCCGAATCTTGCCTCGCCTCGTGCAGATCTGCCCGGAGAAAGGCGGCACGCAGACCTTCATTTTCCTGAGCGAGATCATCAAGCTCTGCGCGGGCGAGCTGTTCCCCGGCTACCACGTCAGTAGCGCCCACGCCTTCCGCATCACCCGCAACAGCGATCTCTACATCGACGACGAGGAAGCGGAAAATCTCCTCAAAAGAGTCGAGGAGGAGCTGCGCAATCTCCGCCGCGGGGCCACGGTGCGCCTCGAAATCGAGAAGGATGTGCCCGAGCCCGTGTTCCACCTGCTCTGTGAGCACCTCAAAATCACCGGCGAATCCGTGTTCAAACTCGATGGTCCGCTCAATCTCGTGCGCATGATGAGCCTCGCCGATCTCATCGACCGGCCCGACCTCAAATACCCGGTCTTCACGCCGGTGGAACTGCCGAACCTGCGCGTCGCGACCAGCATCTTCAATGCGATGCAGGAACGCGACATTCTGCTGCACCATCCCTACGAGTCATTCACCCCGGTCGTGGATTTTGTGCAGCAAGCGGCACGCGACCCCGGCGTGCTGGCCATCAAACAAACGCTTTACCGCACCAGTGGCGACTCACCCATCATCAGCGCGCTCATTGAGGCTTCCCGCAACGGCAAGCAGGTCACCGCGCTGGTCGAGCTGAAGGCCCGCTTCGATGAAGCCAACAACATCAAGTGGGCCCGCGAACTCGAAGAGGCCGGCGTCCACGTCGTCTTCGGCCTCATCGGCCACAAGACCCACTGCAAGTGCAGCATGATTGTGCGCCAGGAAGGCGACGGGCTGCGCCGCTACGCCCACCTCGGCACCGGCAACTACAACCCCAAAACCGCCCGCCTCTACACCGACCTCAGTTTGCTCACCTGCAACCCCGAGATCACGGGCGAAGTCGCGCTGCTGTTCAACGCCCTCACCGGCTTTTCGCGTTCGCCCGAGTTCAACCATCTGCTCGTGGCGCCGTTCAACCTGCACTCGCGGATCCAGGAGCTGATCGCCCACGAAGCGGCCAACGCCGCCGCCGGCAAGCCCGCGCGCATCATCGCCAAGATGAACAAGCTCGTGGACAAGG
>CAZAOI010000003.1:0-36096 GCA_964486705.1 uncultured Oleiharenicola sp.
TTTTGGCGGCGGTAATCCGCTTCCTGAGGGCCCGCAGGCCTTGAGCGAGCGCGAAACCTCGTAGGCGAAATCCACGTGACCCGGGGTGTCCATCAAGTTCAGCTTGTAGATGTTTCCATCCTTGGCCGGATAGGTCATCGTCACCGGGTGCATCTTGATGGTGATGCCGCGTTCCTTCTCGAGGTCCATCGAGTCGAGGTGCTGCTCCGTCAGCACGCGCTTGGTGATCGTGCTCGTGTACTCAAGCAACCGGTCGGACAGCGTCGTTTTGCCATGATCGACATGGGCAATAATGCAGAAATTGCGAGTAAGGGGGGCGTCTTTCACTTAGGCAGGCAGGTCGTTAAATTCGGCAAAGCTTTTCACGGTCCAGGTTTTTTCGGTGCGGCGCGCCAGTCCCGCCAGGATGCCACCCGGACCGCATTCCCAGAATTCGCTGGCGCCGGCGGCGGCGCAATGGCGCATGCAATCCTCCCATAGCACCGAGGACACGACCTGCTTGACCAGCGCCTCCCGAATCTGGTCGGGCGCCGCCACCATTTGTCCGGTGGTATTGCTGAAGACCGTGAACTGCGGGCGGTGAAAGGTGATCCCGGAGAGAAAGGCGGCGAACTCCACGCGGGCCGGTTCCATCAACCGGCTATGGTAGGCTCCGGCGACGTTCAGGATCATGACTTTTTTAACGCCCCGATCTTTCGCCGCCGCCACCGCCGCCTCCACTTTGGCTTTTTCCCCGGAGACAATGATCTGACCCGGGGCATTGAAATTGGCGGCTTCGATGTCGAACTCCTGACAAAGCGCGGCGACTTTCGCCCGTTCTTCCCCAATGACCGCCGCCATGCCTCCGACCGTTTTCTCGCACGCCTGCTGCATCAATCGGCCGCGTTCGGCGACCACCCTGAGTCCGGTTGAGAAATCCAAAACCCCGGCCGCCGTTAGCGCGGTTACCTCCCCCAGACTCAGACCCATGGCAAATTTCACTTCGGGCAACTTCTCCTTTTCCTTTAAAGCCGCCAGCACGGCCAAACCATGGACAAAAAGCGCCGGTTGACAGACCCGGGTCTGCGTCAGTTCCGTTTCGGGACCCGCAAAGCTAATTTCCTTTAAGTCCCAGCCCAGGACGAGATTGGCCTCCTCGTAAAGGGCGCGCGCGGCGGCCGAAGCTTCGAAAAGCGACTTGCCCATACCCACTTTCTGGGCGCCCTGTCCTGAAAAAATGAGAGCCAGTGACATAGATGAAAGGGTCGGTTAAACCGCCCACGCGCTTAAAAACCAAGCCCTAAAAATTTCTTTAACAGTGGAAGGGACACCGTGGCGTCGGCCCCGGCCAGTCGTGGAGGGTCTCCGCGACCCACCCGGAGCGGCAACTCGGGCGGGCGGCGCGGCGCGTCCTGCCTCAGGTTTTGAAGAAAATCCCCTTCAGGTTCATCTCCAACGCGGGCGGATTGGGGGAGAAGCGCAGCCCGTCGGCCTTGCTGATCTTGCCCTCCTTGATGAGGCGATAGAGATCCTTGTTGAACGATTTCGAGCCCTGATCGCTGCTCGACTCGAGCAACTGCTGGATCTTGTCGAAATGGCCTTCGAGAATCAAGTTCCGCACCGTCGTGTCAGCGACGAGGATTTCATGGGCCGCGAAGCGTCCGCCACCTTCCATCGCCGGGATAAGTTTTTGGCAAACGAACCCCCGAATGGAGCCTGCGACCTGCCGGCGAGCCTGCAGGAGCTGCTCGGGCGGAAAGAACTCGAAGATTCGGGTGAGCGACTGTGCCACCGTGGCGGCGTGCATTGTCGAAAACACCAAATGACCTGTCTCGGCCGCCGAAATCGCCGTCTCAAACGTTTCCTTGTCGCGCATTTCCCCGATCAGGATCACGTCGGGATTTTGCCGCAGCACGGATTTGATCGCCATCTGGAAGTCGGGCACATCGAGCCCGATCTCGCGCTGCTGGAACAGAGATTTGTCATCGCTGAACGTGTATTCGATCGGGTCCTCAATCGAAATGACATGCTTGTCCATGTTCTGGTTCACCCAGTTGAGCATGGCCGCCATGGTCGAGCTTTTGCCGGAGCCGGTGGCGCCGCAAACGAGCAGGATGCCGTCCTTCGACTGCGCGAGTTTGATCAACACCTCCGAGTCGATATTGAGTTCCTCGAAGGTGGGCGGCCGGCTCTTGATGTGGCGAAAAACGATGCTGACCAAGCCGCGCTGGTGAAACGCATTCACCCGAAAGCGCCCGATTTCGTCCGACGCATACGCGAAGTCAACCTGCGCATCCTTCTCCCACTTGGCCTTGAAGACCCGGGGCACCTGCTCATCCACGAAAGCCTGCGCGTGTTCGCAGGTGATCGGGTCCATTTCCACCGCCCGCAGGCGGCCGCCGATACGCAAATAGCCGGGCTTTTCCGACTTGACCACGATGTCACTGGCGCCGCTCTCGACGGCCAATTTCAGGAGATCGTTAATTATTTCGGTGGAAAGAGTCATGCGGATGGAATTTTATGCGTGAACCGATTTGAAAGCTGTGCTTTGCCTACAGGGTAATTTCTCCTCATTCAAGGTAACTTTCCAATGAAACACCGATCCACCTTCACCGGGACCTACACCGCCCTTGTTACACCTTTTATACGGGGTGAAGTGGCCTACGCCGAACTGCAGAAGCTGATCGAATTTCAAATCAAAGGCGGCATCGATGGCCTGGTTCCGGTCGGCACCACCGGGGAATCGCCCACGGTCGACCACGCGGAACACCTCGAAATCATCCGCTTTACGATCGCCGCCGCCCGGGGTCGCGTGCCGGTCATTGCCGGGACGGGTTCCAACTCGACCCAGGAAGCCTGTGCCCTGACCCGTGCGGCGCATGAGGCGGGCGCCGATGGCATGCTGCTCGTGGCGCCCTATTACAACCGGCCGACGCAGGAGGGCCTGTACCAGCACTTCGCGAAAATCGCCGACACCACGGACAAGCCGCTGATGCTCTATTCCATCCCGGGACGTTGTGGCGTGGAAATAAGCGTTGGCGTGATCGAACGCCTGCGGAGCAAGTTTCCCCACGTCGCTCACATCAAGGAAGCCGGCGGCAGTGCCGATCGCGTCGACCAGATTCTTCAGGCCCTGGGCAATGCCGTCACGGTCTTGAGCGGCGATGACAGCCTCACCCTACCCTTTATCGCGGTCGGCGCCCAAGGCGTCGTGAGCGTCGTGTCCAATTATTTTCCGCGGGAGATCACCCGGATGACGCAACGCGCCCTGGCGAACGATTTTCACGCGGCCGGCCGGATGCACCACAAACTGTACCCGCTATTCAAGGCGTTTTTTATCGAGTCCAACCCCGCCCCGATGAAAGCCGCCCTGGCCCGCGCCGGCCTTCTGAGTTCGGACGAGGTCAGGCTGCCCCTTTGCCAAATGAGCGCCGCCAGTCGCAAGACGCTCTTCGCCGCGCTCGACGCCTACCAAAGCTAACCGCGATGGCTCTGCAGATTCTTCTCAACGGCGCGCGCGGGCGGATGGGCCAGGCCATTGCCGCGGCGGCTGTAGCCTCGGGTGCCAACATTGGCGCCGCTCTTGATGCGGGGGACAACCCCAGTGCGCACCTGCCGGGATGCGCGGTCATCATTGATTTCAGCTCGCCCCAGGCCACCCGCTCGTTGCTCGAACTGGCGGTGGCTCAGTCGAAGCCGATCGTGATTGGAACTACCGGCCACGAGGCGTCGGCCAAACAGGAACTCCTCTTGCTCGCCGCCAAAGTGCCGTGCGTCTGGGCCGGAAATTTTTCTGTCGGGGTCAATCTGCTTTTCGCCCTGACCCGACGCGCGACGGCGGTCCTCGGCGCGGAGTACGACACCGAAGTCGTCGAGATGCACCATCGTTTCAAAAAGGACGCGCCCAGCGGCACGGCCGCCCGATTGCTCGAGATCATCCTGGAGGAACGCAAGCTCAGCGCGGCCGCATTGCGCCACGGCCGCTCCGGCCTCACCGGTGAGCGTCAGCCGACCGAGATTGGCGTCCACGCGCTCCGGGGTGGTGATGTCGTGGGCGAGCACACCGTGATCTTTGCGGCTCTCGGCGAGCGGATCGAACTCACCCATAAAGCCAGCGACCGGGCGATTTTTGCCCATGGGGCGATCCGGGCGGCCCACTGGATCGTGGGTCAGAAACCCGGAGTCTACGATATGCAGGACGTCCTGGGCCTGAAATGATCACGAGCATTTCAGGCCTGTTAGTTTCCGCCACCCCGCTGACCGCAATCATCGAAACCGGAGGTTTCGGGTATGAAGTGCACATTCCCGTCACCACTGCCGAGCGGCTGCCGCAGCCGGGTCAATCCGCCAAGTTGCACACGCTCGCGGTCTACCGGGAGGACTCACAAACCCTCTACGGATTTGCGAGCGAGGCGGAGCGGGATTTTTTCCGCCTGCTGGTTGAAAAAGTCACCGGCGTCGGTCCCAAAATGGCGTTGAGTATCCTGAGCAAGCTTTCTCTGGCGACGCTGAAAGGGGCCATCGCGGCCGGGGACGTGGCGTTGCTGTCCAAGTGTCCGGGGATTGGGAAGAAAACCGCCGAGCGCCTCGTCATCGAGCTGCGGGACAAGTTGAATCCGGCCGATCTGGCTTCGTTGCCGGCGGCGATCACTGAATCCGGCGGCCCTGCCCCAATGGAGAACAAGATTCGCGACGCCGTTTTGGCGCTGGCGGCTTTGGGCTACAAGGCAGCGGAAGCCGACAAATCGGTCCGCCAAGCGTGGGTGGCGCTTGGGCCGACGGCGTCGACCGAGGCCCTGATCAAGAAAGCGCTCGGCTGAACCTCAGCGCTGAAATTGAAAAGCGGTGAATTCCGCCTGCTGCGCCGCCGTCGCCTTTCTCCGGAAGACCCGCGGGGCGTTCGCCGGAAATCCCTGCTGGGTCTCGAAGACGCCATCCTCAAACAGTGAAGGCAGACGGTTCGACTGGATTTGCCCGTTGGCAAAAGCCTGTCGGTCTTGGCGCCGCATCGTCGCCAACATCGCCACGTAGTCCTGCTCCGTGGTAAAAGTGGCGGCATCCAGGCTCACCAAAGTCGTTCGTTTCTCAGTGGGCGCGGGCCGCATGGCCGCCGGCGCGACTGCCGCGGTGCGAGCTTGGCTCACCTGGACCGCGGCGACCGAGAGATCCGGACCGGCCGCCGGGTTGGAACTCATCCGGACAAAAACTAACGCGAGACAGGCGGCCGCCAACCCGCCCGCATAATAGGCCCAGTGACTACGCCGGGGCGGCAATTGAACCGCCAATCGGTCTCGCGTAGCTTTGCCATTGGCATCGCCGGTCGCTTCCGGAGCATCGGCCCGGAAGCTCTCGTACACGAGGGTCGTGGCACGGTGCATTTGGCAGTATTGGCGATAAATCGCCCGGCGCCGCGGATGGGCCTGCATTTCGGCCTCAAGGTCGGCGGCCTCGGCGGCGCTGATTTGCCGGTCAATATAGAGATTAACGAGTTCGATGAATCGGTTGTCTTTCATGGCTGAAACTCCAGTCCTAGTTTTTCGCGGAGGCTTTCGCGAGCGCGAGCAATACGGCTTTTGACAGTGCCGACGCTGATGCCGAGAATCTCGGCGATTTCCTCATACGAGAGGTTCTGCACGTTGCGCAGGATTAAGATCTCCCGGTGCTTTTCATTGAGTAACTCCATGCACTCGGCGACCCGGTTGACGAACTCCTGCGTGACCGTGGCGTCTTCCGGGGTCTCCTGCTCGGCGGGTATGAGCTCGGCGAGCGTGGTGTCGTTGTCCCCGCTGACCGGGGCGTCGAAGGAAATGGATTTATCGCGCTTGCGCCGCCACCAATACCAATAGCGATTGCGGGCGAGATTGGTCGCGATTTGGTAGAGCCAGGTCGAAAAGGCGGAATCGCCGCGAAAATTGACGAGTCCGCGATGAGCCCGGATGAAAGCGTCCTGGGTGACCTCTTCGGCGTCCTGCTGGTTGCGCAACAGTTGGTTGGTCATCGCGTAGATCCGGTCCCAATACCGGGTGACGAGCTGGTCGAACGCGGTGGCGTCGCCGCCTTTAAAGCGGTCAACCAACAGACGATCCAACGCTACTTCCTGGGCTTTGGCGCTCATATGCTCAGGCTCGTTCTGATCCGGAAATTTTAGAATAGTTCCCACAAAAATTGCGCGTTGGGGTCTACCTTGCACCCGCTTTGGCCTTTGGGTCAACCGCCGGCTGTCCGGACCGGGATCTGTGCGAAGTTTGCAAATAATCCTTGCCTTGCCGCCGAAGGGAAAAAATATCTCCCTTTCGTGCTTTAGCTGGGGTCGATAGCTCAATGGTAGAGCAGCATCCTTTTAAGTTGTTGGTTCCGGGTTCGAATCCCGGTCGACCCACCAGCTAAAGCCGATCGATTCGGTGACTGGCCTTGGGGGCGCTCTCGGTTGATTTACCTCCCGTATTCAAAAGAGCATCGCCACCCGCAATCCTTAGGGTTAACACCCCACCCCTTTGCCATCCCTGCCGCCAGTGAAACGGATCGTCATCATTGAGGATCAAACAGCCATTCGCGAGATGCTCGCGGAAATCTTACGTGCAGAGCCTACTTATGAGATTGTTGGTGAATGCGGCGACGGGCTGCAAGCCTGCGAGCTGTGCCTAAAACTGAAACCTGATCTGCTGGTGCTCGACGCCCGCTTGCCCTCGCTAAGCGGCATCGATTTCCTGCGCCGAGTCGCAAAGCGACTGAAAGACACCCGGGTTCTTGTGTTTTCAGGATTTGAGAGTCCAACCCTTGTTCGCGAGATGCTCGAGAACGGCGCCCATGGATTTATCGAGAAAACCGCGGGGCTCGGGGAATTGCGGAAAGGTTTGGCCACAATCGCCAATGGTGGCACCTATTTCGGACCCGCGGTCGCGGCGCTGCTCCGTCAAGTCGTCGCCGGGAGCGACTCCAAGAGCGGATTGGAGACGTTGACCGACCGGGAGCGCGAAATCCTCAAACTGGTGGCGGAAAGCAATAGCACCAAGAAAATCGCTCAAAGGCTGGGCATCAGCGTCAAGACGGTCGACAATCACCGCACCAATCTCATGCGCAAGGCCGACCTGCACGACGTGGCGAGCCTGACCCGGTTTGCGTTGGAGATGGGCCTGCTCGATCATCGCAGCCCGTAACGGTCCCAAACTGCGGACCGTGAGTTTCGTTCTTGCGCGCTTTTCGACTTTCTCCAATAACCACGGCCACTCTCTTTCCCTGTAAACCATGAAGAATGTTTCAAAACTCCTTGGCCTGGTGCTGGCAATTGCCTCACTTTTCCTCTCGGCCTGCTCCAAAAAACCCGTCCGCAATGCATCTGATGCAACGCAGACCGGCCTCGCCAACGGGGTGAACCCCGAGGCCGTCGCGGTGCCGTCCGACAATCTGACGAACCTGACTGGACGCGATCCCAATGCCGGCACGCCGGGCGATGAAAACCACAGTGTGGTGGCGCCGATCTACTTCGCCCTCGACCGCTCCGCCGTTCCCCAAGCCGAACGCGCCAAGCTTCAGGCCGCGGTCCAGTGGCTCAAGGATAACACCGATAAAAATCTCGTGCTGGTCGGTCACTGCGACTGGCGGGGCACCGCCGAGTATAATCTCGGCCTCGGCGACCGCCGCTCGAATGCCGTCAAAAGATACCTCGAATCGCTGGGCGTCGATGGCAGCCGCCTCGAGACCCTCTCGAAGGGTTCGATTGACGCCAAGCAGGCTGGCGGTGAAGCGGATTGGCAAAAAGACCGGCGGGTCGATTTCGTCGAGCTGAAGCGATAATTCTCCTCGTTCAATTTCTCGGCCGCGGAGCAATCCGCGGCCTTTTTGTTTAAGGGGCAATACCACGGCCCTGGATTTTTAGACGTTGGCCGCAGCAGCGCGAGTCGGGACGGACCACTCGGCCGTCCACGACTGTCCTAAATGGCGCTTCGAGCGCCGAGGCTCCGGCAGTCGGTCGCCTAGGCGGTGCGCGGATTCGGGCTCGGCCTACATTCCGGCCAAGGTCGCCAAAACCTTCTCAGATGTCTCGATGCCTCGTTTCATCACGCCGAGGTGGAAACTTTCATTGGGTGCATGCAGATTGTCCTCTGGGAGAAACAAGCCCATCATCACCGCGTCGAGTCCGAGCACTTCCTTAAGATCAGCGAGCAAGCCGACGCTCCCGCCCTCGCGGAGATAAATGGGCGGTTTCCCAAAAACCTCGGTCGCTGCCTTCTCGACCGCGCGGAAGCAGGCCGCGAGCGCCGGCGACTGGTGGGCCGGCGTATTGGAACGGTCCGGCGGAATCACGACATAGGGCGTGGCCGAGTGGTGTTCCGTCACGGTGAGCGAGACGCCTTTGGGGCAACGCGCCTTGATCGCGTTAATCACGCAGTCCCGCACGTTGGCCGGGGTCTGGTTCGGCACGAGCCGACAGGTGATTTTGCAACTGGCTTTGCTCGGAATCACCGTCTTCGTGCCCGCGCCCTGATAGCCGCCGCTGAAGCCGTTGAATTCCAGCGTGGGCAAAAACCGAATCGCCTCGAACGGCGTGTAGCCCGGCGGGGTGTGAAACTCCTTGATCCCGAGAAATTCCGCGTAGGCATTTTTATCCAGGCCGAGTTTCGTCATCTCGGCGCGTTCCCACGCCTCGGGCTCCACGACCATGTCGTAGAAACCCGGAATGGCCACCCGGCCTTCCGGCGTGTGCAACGAAGCGGCTAGTTCCGCCAACGCCTGCAGCGGATTCATCAGCACGCCGCCGTGCATGCCCGAGTGCAGGTCCGACTTCGGCCCGGTCAATTCGACATCGAGCGCAATCATCCCGCGCAGACCGACCGTGATAATCATTTGGTCGGGGGTCAGCACGCCGTTGTCCGACATGTAGATGAAATCGCCGCGGAGCTTGTTCTTATGTTCCAGCAGGAAGGTTTTGAAATTCTTGCTGCCGATCTCCTCCTCCCCTTCGACGACGAACGTGATATTCAGGGGCAGCTGCGGGTTCCTTTCCAGCAGCCGGGCCACGGCCGTGATGTGGACCATCAGCGGCCCTTTGTTGTCCGCGGCGCCCCGCCCGTAGATTCGTTCCCCGACGATCGTCGGCTCGAATGGCTTGGTGCGCCATTGGTCGACCGGATCGGGTGGCTGCACGTCGTAGTGGCCGTAGATGATCACGTGCGGAAATTTCGGATCGCCCAGTCGCTTGGCCACGATCACCGGGTGCAGCGCCGTTGGCACCGCCTCGACGGTGAAGCCAATCTCCGTCAGTAGGCCGGTGATGAACTTTTGCGCTCCCACCATTCCGTCCTGAAAGGCCGGATCGGCGGAGACACTGGGGTGACGAATGTATTCCTTAAGCTTCGCGATGGGGTCAAACATGCCCGGCAGCATTGCCCAAGTTTCATCCCGCGGCTAGCCCGAAGTGATTGCCCGGCGGCGGTCCCGGACCAACCCCTGGGGTTGGCCGCATCCGGCAACGGCGCCACCTCAGGGATAGCGCCCTTTTGCGCTCTCATAAAGCGGCAGGACCTTCGGCATCCATTGCTGCAGGTCCGCGATGCGCCGTTCGTGGGTCGGATGCGTCGCGAGAAACGCCGGGACGTTGCTGGCCTTGCTTTCTCTTTCCATGCTCTGCCAAAACGTAATTGCCGCCATCGGATTATAGCCCGCCTTCGCGGCATAGCGGATCCCGATGTAGTCGGCTTCGCTCTCATTGTCCCGGGAAAATTTGAGCATGACCCCGCCGGCGCCGATCCCGTAAGCCGCCAGCACCAGATCGTGATTGTGGCTGTCCTTGGTGTAGGCATCCACCGCGACTCCCAGGATCGCGGCCGCGACGCCTTTGCTCAAGCGCTCCGAACCGTGGCGCGCGGTGACGTGCGCAATCTCGTGCCCCATCACGATCGCCAACTCCGCATCGGTCTGCGCCAGCGCCAGCAGGCCACTGTAGACGCCTACCTTCCCCCCAGGCAGCGCAAAGGCGTTGATCGTCTTGGGTTCGTCAAAAACCACGAATTCCCACTTGGCCGACGGCAGGTCCGCCCCGACGGCCTCGGCGATGCGCGCTCCGATCCGCTGCACCCGTTCGTTAAAGACGGGGTCCGCTGAAGTCTTCACCTTGTTTTTGATCTCCGCGAAGGCCAAGGCGCCGTCCGCCACCTCGTCGCCCAGCGGCAAAATAAAGGCGGAGCGCCCGGTTTCCGGCACCGTGTAACATCCAGTCAATACCAGCAGAAACGCCGCGATCAACCCTTGGGCAAAAATCCGCTTCATCATGGGGGCGATCATAGTTGATTTGGCCCGTTGGCCAAGCAGAAGTTCATCCGCAATCAGGAGTGGTCCTAACCTCCTGGGCCAAGCGTTCCTCCCCTCTCGCAAACTGCTCTCCGCCCCGGCCCAGTGTTTGAACTGGCGGCTGCCGGTGAAGACCATCGCCATGCCCCGCTCATCGGCGGCGCGGATGACTTCCTCGTCCCGCACGGACCCGCCGGGCTGGATGGCGCAGGTCGCGCCCGCGTCCGCGGCGGCCATCAAGCCGTCGGCAAAGGGAAACAGGGCCTCACTGGCCACGGCCGACCCTTTCAGCTCCAGCTTGGCTGCGCCCGCCTTCCAGACAGCAATGCGCGAGCTGTCCACCCGGGCCATCTGTCCCGCGCCGACCCCGAGCGTCTGCTCGCCGCGGCAATAAACGATGGAATTGGACTTCACATGCTTGCCCACCTTCCAGCCAAACAGCATCGCCGTCCACTCCTCGGCCGTGGGCTCGCGCTTGGTCACCACTTTGAATTCCTTGACGTTGCCGAGTGTGCGGTCGCGATCCTGCACGAGGACCCCGCCGACGACCGAACGAAGCTCCTGCAACGCGTCCGCCCCGATGCCGCCCTTGGCGATCATCAGGCGGAGGTTTTTCTTCTTTCCGAAAATTGCCAGGGCCTCGTCACTGAAGCGCGGGGCGATGATGACCTCGGTAAAAATCTCCGCGATCGCCTTGGCGAGGGCGCCGTCCATCGTCTGATTGACGATGATGATGCCGCCAAACGGCGCCTGCCGATCCGTCGCGTAGGCCTTGTCCCACGCCTCCAGCAGCGTCTCGGCACTGGCCACGCCGCAGGGATTGGTGTGTTTGAGAATCGCCACCGTCGGGCGCTCGAACTCGCCGATCAGGTAGGTCGCCGAGGTGATATCCAGAATATTATTGTAGCTCAGCTCCTTCCCTTGGAGTTGCTGGAAGTGCTCGTGAAAGGTGCCGTAAAGCGCCGCTTTCTGGTGCGGATTCTCGCCGTAGCGCAGGCTCTGTGCTTTCTTCAGCGACACCGTGTAGCTCGCCGGAAACCCGCTCAAGGCCTCCAGGTCTGGCTCCAGCTGCTGATTCTCCAAATAGCGCGCAATCGCCGCATCATAACTGGCCGTTCGCTGAAACACCTTGAGCGCGAGCGTGCGGCGCAGCGCGGCCAGGCCCTCGGGCTGCGCCATCGCCGCGAGCACCGCGTCATAGTCACCCGGGTCGCACACCACCGTAACGCTCTCGTGATTCTTGGCCGCGCTGCGCAGCATCGACGGCCCCCCGATGTCGATGTTTTCGATTGCTTCCTCGAACTCCACGTGGGGTTTGGACACGGTCTGCTCGAACGGGTAGAGATTGACCACGACGAGCTCGATCAGCGCGATCTGGTTTTGCCCAGCCTGGGCCAGATGGTCGGGTTTGTCCCGCCGACACAACAGTCCGCCGTGGATCTTCGGGTGCAGCGTTTTGACCCTTCCCTCCATGATCTCGGGGAAACCCGTGTGTTCGCTTACCTCGGTCACGGGTAGTCCGGCCCCTGCCAGCAGCTTGGCCGTGCCCCCGGTGGAGAGCAGGCGAAAGCCGTGCTGCCGCACGAGGGCCGTGGCGAACTCCACCAGGCCTCGCTTGTCGCTGACGGAGAGGAGGGCGAGCTTTTCCATAGATTAACCCTTTGTGCGGGCCGGCCATTTTCACGGCAAGGCGAAAGCCCGTCATCGAAGTAAACTTTTTCATGTATTTCGTGCGGGGGGTCGTTTCTAATGCCGTTGCCTAATGACCGCCCCCCTTGAACTGCCTGGCCTCCGGGTCGAACTCGACAAACTCGTGTATCGCCACGGTGGCGACCAGTTGCCGTCTGACCGGCCGCATGCCTTTATCTACTACCTGACGATTCGCAACGATTCCGACCGCACCGTCACCCTGCTCGGCCGCAAGTGGGTCGTCGAGCACACCGACGGCACCCAGCTGGTCGTCGAAGGCGACAAAATTGTCGGCGAAACGCCCTGCCTCGCTCCGGGCGAGCATTTCTCCTATAACAGCTACCACATCACGCCGTGCGATGCACAGGCGCATGGCAGTTTTCACGGCCACGATGAAGCCGGCCGCCGCCTCTTTGTCCGTATCCCTTCGTTTGCCATGCGCATCCCGCCGACCTGACCGGTCCCCCTGATGAAGATTATCGACCTGAATAGCGACGGCGGCATCGGGGCCAACTCGATGTACGTCCAATTGGGGAACTTTCACCTCGTCATCGACAGCGGCCATCATCCCAAGAAAGTCGGCCGCCTCGCCGCCCCCAATCTCCGTCCGCTGCAGGGAGTGAAGCTCGACCTCATCATCATCACCCACTGCCACCTCGACCACATCGGGTCGCTCCCGCTGCTCATGCGCGCGCACCCGGATACTCCCGTCATCATGACCCTGCCCAGCCGCATGCTCATCGAGCGCATGCTGCACAACTCGGCCAATGTCATGGTACGCGAGCGCGAGGAGAAAGGGATCATGGAATACCCGCTGTTCACCCACGACGAGATCGAGCGCCTCGCCCCCCGGATGTTTCCGCACCAGTTTAACCACCCCAAGAAATTCACCGGCGCGCACGACGAGATCGAGTTCACCTTTCACTCCGCCGGCCACATTCCCGGCGCAGCGGGCGTCGAGTTGCTCCACAAACACCGGCGGATTTTTTTCACGGGCGACGTCCTCTTCAACGCCCAGCGCATCCTCGACGGCGCCAAGTTTCCCCAGGGGCACTTCGACACGCTTGTCACCGAGACCACCCGCGGCGCCACGGAAACCACCCCGGGGCTCTCCCGTTCGAACGAGATGCTGCGCCTCGTCGACACCATCAATGCCACGCTCCAGCGTGGCGGATCGGTGCTGATCCCGGTGTTCGCGCTCGGCCGCATGCAGGAAATCATGGCCATTCTGCACGACGCCCGGAAATTCAACAAGCTGGCGGACTGCCCCATCTTCGCCTCCGGACTTGGCTTGGACATCTCCGACTACTTTGACCAGATCAGCAAGAAGACCGGCCTCGTCCATTTCACCCGCGGTGTGATGAAGGACCTCAAGGTCAAAAAGTCGCCCCGCGACCTCGTCGCCGGCAAGGAGCCGCACACCCAGGGCATCTACGTGGTCAGTGCCGGCATGCTGGTGGAGAAAACCCCGTCCTACACCATCGCCTCCGCGCTGGCCGGCAATCCCAAGCACAGTATCTGCTTCGTGGGATATTGCGACCCGGACACTCCGGGCGGGCATCTGCAGGCGGCCAAGAATGGCGAATCGTTCCTGTTCGACGCTGTAAACGTGAAGGTCAAGCTGCGCGCCCACGTTGAGCGCTTTGAACTTTCCGGGCACGCCAACCGCGAAGAAATCCTCGACTACGCCGTCCAGTGCCACCCGCGTTCCATCGTGCTCACGCACGGCGATCCGCCCGCCCGCGCCTGGTTCGCCGAGCAACTCGCCGTCAAACTTCCGCAGGCCAAAATCCTCGATCCCGTCCCGCTGCAGTCGTATCAAGTCTAGCGTCCGATCGTCTCGCGCAGCGCCTTCACCAACGCCGGATTGCCGGCCGCGTATTGGATCCGAGGGGTCTTGGCTGAGAACTCCTTCAGGGGATAGGGCGAAGCGGTGAGGTAATGAATCACGACGCCCGCCTCCGCGCACAGGGCGCACGCCGCGGCAATGTCCCACACCCGGTTGTTATGGTCGACGACGCCGTCAAGAATGCCGATCGCCACGTAGGTCAGGTGCAACGTGCTGCTTCCGAGCCCGCGGATCTTGAAATTTTCGATCAGCCGCTTGCCTTCGGCCGCATGGGTTTTGTCCACCGGACTGTGAAAGCCGATCAGGCAGAGGTTGCCCGGCGCCTCCGGCCGCACGCGCACCGGCTTGTCGCCGTCCCAGACGCCCAACCCCGGTCCGCCATGAACGAGCACGCGGCGGCCGAGATCATAAATCACGCCGTAGACCGGCTCGCCCTGCTCGAGCAGGGCGAGCGAGATGGCGCAATAGGGAATGCCCGCGGTATAGTTATTCGTGCCGTCGATCGGATCGATCACCCAGGCAAAGCGGGCCTTCAACTGCACCACCTCCGGTCCGGCGGTCTCTTCGCTGAAAAATTCATCCCCGGGAAACTGCGCCAGAATCTCGCGTTCGACCTGAGTCGAAATGGCGAGGTCCACCGCAGTCACCTTGGTGCCATCGGACTTGAGGGTACTTTGGGCCCGGCCGAATTCGCGCAGGAATAGCTCCGTCTGGTCGAGCACGGCCCGCTTCGCCGCCGCAATCCTGGCCTCGATTTCTGGATGATTTGCCACAACAGACACTGATGGCCACGAATGGGAAAAGAGAAAGCCCTTTCTGCAGCGAGGTGCCGTTGCCTTGCAACCTTTCCCGCTGACCGTCGTCATAGCTCTCATGCATCGCCTGCTTTTCGCCTTCGCCGCGCTCGGCCTGAACGCCTGTGTCGATGCCGCCGTGGACTATCCGGACCAGCCCGGCCCGTTCGCCGTGGCCACGTTGGAGCAGACGTGGCATGATGCCAAACGCGACCGCGATGTGCCGGTGAAGATTTACTACCCCAAGGTGACGGCGGCGAGTAAGGGCCCCTCGTCCCCCGTCATCATTTTTTCCCACGGGCTCGGCGGCTCGCGCGAAGGATACGGCTATCTCGGCGAGCATTGGGCGAGCTGCGGCTACGTCAGTGTGCACCTGCAACATCAAGGCAGCGACCGCGCGGTGCTGCACAGTCTGCGGCCCTTGAAGGCGATGAAAAAAGCCGCGGCCGACCCTGACGCGGCCCTCAATCGGCCGTTGGATGTGAGCTTCGCCATCGACCGGCTGACCGCGCTCAAGACCGATGCGTCCTTCCTCCTGCACGACCGCCTCGATCTGGCGCGAATCGGAGTAGCCGGGCATTCGTATGGCGCCTTCACCACCATGGGCATCGCTGGCGCCCGACTTCCCATTCTCGGCTCTCGCTCCCGCGATCCGCGCGTCAAAGCCGCCATCGCCATGAGCACGCCCCAGAGCCGCGGCTACGAGTGTGATGAAACTTTCGATGCGATCGAGATTCCGGTCTTCCACCTGACCGGGACCAAGGACGGCTCCGGGGACACCGGTCTGGGCGCCGCTGCTCTTGTGGGCAACACCAAGCCCGCGGATCGGTTGCTTCCTTACCAACACACCCGACGGACCCCCGCCTACCTCCTGGTCTTCACGGGTGGCGACCACATGGTTTTTTCCGGCCGGCTGACGGCGAAGCGCGCCACCGATCCGGCCTTCCAAGCGCACATTCTTTCCTCGTCGACCGCGTTCTGGGATGCGTGGCTCCGTCACGACCCGGCCGCGAAAGCCTGGTTGGAGGACGGCGCTTTCGCCCGCGACCTCGGCGCGCTCGGGACCTTCGAGCACAAGACGCCGGTTCAACCCTGAGTCGAACCGCCCAGTTGGTGGCCGTGGCGGACCGCGGCTTGCTTTCCGCCCGCATTGAGCTTGTCCAGCACGGCGGCCAGACGGCGTTTCTTGTCGTCACCTTGCGCGAACATTTCGAGCTGGCCGCCCTTTTCCGCGACATTGGAAAAACGCACACTGATCAACCGCAGCGGGCGTCGCTTCGTCCACGCCGCCTTGAGCAGCGGCGCAACCAAGGAATAGAACGGCGCCTCCAGATCGGTTGCTTCGGCCAGGCTGCGGCCGGTGGAGTTGTCCTCCATGCCGGGATAACGCACCTTGATCGTCATCGTCTTCACGCGTTTTCCGTCCGCGCGGATCTTCGGCATCAGTTCATCGACCATGCGTTTGGCGATGCGCTCGATCTCGGGAAAGTCAGGGATGTCCTGCGCGAAAGTCTCCTGCGTCGAATACGACTTGGCGTCTTCTGCAACCGTTTCAACGGTCCGGTCGTCTTCCCCTCGCGCCATGGCGAGCACCTCCGCCCAGGAGTCGCCGAACACGGCCTTCAGTTCCGATTCGGTGCGCGTGAAAAGATCGCGCACCAGCCTGATCCCGGCTGTTTCGAGCCGGGCCTCGGTCTTTTTCCCCACGCCCGGAATGACGCTGATCTTCAGCGGGGCGAGGAACTCCGCCTCGGCACCGGGCGGCACGACCGTAAACCCCCTTGGCTTTCTCGCCTTGCTGGCGATGGCGGACACCAGTTTGTTGGTCGCGACCCCGAACGAAGCGGTGATCTGCATCTCGTCCCAGATCCGCCGCTGCAGCGCGCGGACGCGGGCCTCGATCTGCGACGCCGTCTTGAATCCGCAAGGAGCAAGATCGAGATAACCCTCGTCGATGGAGTTGCGTTGCACGAGCGGCGTGAGCGTCTCGCAAATCTCAAACATCCGGCGCGAAAATGGGCCGTACTGGCCGTGCCCGTGATTGACGAGGATGAGGTCCGGACAAACCTTGAGCGCGAGCTTGCTTGGCATCGGCGTATAGACGCCGCAGGCGCGGGCCTCATAGCTGGCCGAGGCGATGATGCCGCGTTCGCGGCCTCCGACCGCGACTTTCTGCCCGCGCAACGTGGGGTCCAGGGCCTGCTCGACCGAAACGAAAAACGCGTCGGCATCAAGGTGGACGACTGTCGGCAGCGCCGGGACGATGATGGGCAGGGTGCGGGACATCTTTCCGCCATGAGTGCCACGGAACAGCGCCGAATTCAATCCGGCGTATTGCCATTTGGCGCCGGGCGGCGGTCCGCGCCGCCCCGTCGATTTCAAAGCCGCAGGCGGGCCAAATGCAGGCGGGCCTTCAGGTCTTCACTGGAGTGACTCTCGGCGAGTTCCACCAGCTTCGAAGCATCCACGCTCGTCGAAACCACGACCAACTCCCGACCGCTGACGACCGCGAGGCAGAGATCGACCGGCTTGTCAGGACTGATGTCCGGCGCGATATAGATCAGCACGGTGTCTTTTTCGTCGGCGACACCCACGAGGCGTGTCCAGCCCCGTTTCTGCATCGCCCGGTCAGCATCCGTGAAAAGTTGTTCCCGCGACCAGCGGGCAGTTCCGGCCGCGCGTTCATAAACTCCAACACTGGCGTGCCGGACGGCCGCGAGGGCGACTTTCGCGTCAGCCATCTTCTTGTTATGCACGAAAGCCAAACCGGTGCGGATGGCTCCGATTGTCATTTTCCCGACACTGAGCTGGACCTTGGTATGCCAGTCGGTGTCGGTGGCCGCCATGACCTGCTGGCGCAGCACGGCGGCATTGCGTTCGAGTCGGAAAAAACTCGCCACGACAATCGCCAAAATGAGCAAGGGAGTCAGGCACAGGCCGAGTCCGAGAAAAACCCAGCGCCAGACCGAGCGGCGGGGCGTGGTGGGGGAAGTGGGATTCATGGGTCGGATTTTGTTGGGGAGGAAGGGGCGTGAGTCCCCGGCGGCCCGGTCGGACCGGCGCCGCCGCGGCGGAGAGCCGCTTCCCCGATGATCGATTAGCGGCTCAAACGTCTTTGTCCTTCTGAAGCGCCTTCTGCTTTGGCCCGCGCTTCAGCTGGACGTGTTTGAGCGGCTCGATGCCGAACTTGTCGGCGAGCTTGGCAATTTGATCCGCGCTGATATTGCCCACAATATTGACGAAGACCGCCTCGCCCTTGCGGTCGATCACCGTCACGACCAAGCCGTCAATGGCATCGTCCCCGCGTTGCTTGACGTGGATGTCGACATTGTCGCCGGCCCCGCCCGCGCCGCTCTCGCGCACGGTAACCATCGGGGTCCAGCCCTGAGTCTCAAGCTGGCGGCGGACCGACTCGATTTTCGTGGTGGTGCTGACGCGATTGGAATCGTCCATGCTAACGACATTGACGCGAATGCGCTTGAGATTGGCGAACAGCTCGGCCGCCTCGGGCTCATGGCGGGCCGCGATCTTGGCGGCGAACTTGAGCAAGCCGGGCGATAGGTTGATTTCGACAAACTTGCCCTGCGCCGAAGGCATCAGTTGACCGATATCGATATAGCCCGCGTCGGTGTCGGCCGCGCGGAGCGAGGCAACGAGACCGAGTGAGAGACTGGAGGCGAGGAGGACCGAACGGAATAGTTTCATGACCATGGGGAGTTGAGTTTTGGTTGAGGCCACGCGGCCTGGTAGCTGTAACACCCCGCAACACGGGGGAAAGTTACAGCAAACTTTCTCCGCCCCTATTCTTTCAGCGCCTGGCCGGTCAGCGAGCGCGGTTCGGCGGCCAGGCCCGCGACCGGTCCGGCATAGACGATTTCGCCGCCGTCGGGGCCTCCGCCCGGACCGAGGTCGATGAGCCAGTCCGCCAGCTTGATTACGTCCAGATTGTGTTCAATCACGACCAGCGTGTTGCCGGCATCGCGCAGCTTGAAAAGCAAATCCATCAAACGCTGGATGTCGGTCCAATACAGCCCCGTCGTCGGCTCATCGAGGATATAGAGCGTGGTCCCCTGCTCGCGCTTGCTGAGTTCGAGGGAGAGTTTGATCCGCTGCGCCTCGCCGCCGGAGAGCGTGGTCGCCGACTGGCCGAGCTGCAGGTAGCCCAGACCGACCGCATCCAAGGTGGCGAGTTTTTCCATGATCCGCGGAATCGCGCGGAAAAGTTCCATGGCCTCCCGTACGGTTTGGGCGAGGACATCGGCGATGCTTTTCCCATGAAAGCGCACCTCCAGGGTCTCGCGATTAAAGCGCCGGCCGTCGCAACTCGGGCACGGCGCGTAGGCGTCGGCCATGAATTGCATGTCGAGCCTGATCTGGCCGTCGCCCTGGCAGCGTTCGCACCGCCCGCCCCGGACATTGAAACTGAACCGGTTCGCCCGGTAGCCTCGCACCTTGGCCAGCGGTAACTGCGCATACAGATCCCGCAGCAGGTCCATCAAGCCGACAAACGTGGCCGGATTCGACCGTGGACTGCGGCCGATGGGCTCCTGGTCCACCAGCACGGCCTTTTCGAAATGCTCGAGTCCGGTCAGCCCGCGGTGGTGCCCGGGCAGCGCTTTCGCGCCGTTGAGCTTGCGCGCGGTCGCGGTCGCCAAGATGTCGTTCACCAGCGAACTTTTTCCCGAGCCGGAGACGCCGGTGACGCAGGTGAGCAGGCCGACAGGAAAACGCGCTTCGACGTTTTTCAGGTTGTGTTCAGTTGCGCCCAGCACGGTGAGCCAGCGCCCGTCCGGTTTGCGGAGCGGTGAATCTTTGACCACGCCCATCTTCCCCGCCAAATAATACCCGGTGGGCGAGCGCGCCAACGGCTGCTGCACGCACTCCGCGGGCGTGCCTTGGAAAAGAATCTGCCCGCCCTCGGTGCCGGCGCCGGGTCCGAGCTCGATCAATTCGTCGGCCATCCGCATGGTTTCCGCGTCGTGCTCGACGACCAGCACCGTGTTGCCGCGATCGCGGAGCTCGCGCAGGCTGGCGAGCAACCGCCGGTTGTCGTGCGCATGCAGCCCGATACTCGGTTCATCCAGGACATAAATCACCCCCACCAGGCCCATGCCCAGCTGCGTCGCGAGCCGCACGCGCTGGGCTTCGCCCCCGGAGAGTGTCGGGTATTCGCGGTCCAGCGTCAGGTAACCTAGCCCGGTCTCCGTCAGAAAATGCAGCCGCTGCCTGATTCCACCCACCACTTCCTGCACCGCCTCCGTCGCGGGCAGGACGCGGGACAGGCCTTCGACAAACTCCAGCGCGCGGCGAATATCCAGGGCGGTGAATTCCGCGAAACTCCGCCCGCTCACCAACACCGCTGCGCTGCGGGCATTGAGCCGCAGGCCGTGGCACGAGGGGCAGTCCCCGCTCGCCATGAAGGTGGCGAGCCGCGCGCGAAAACCGTCGCTGCTGGTTTCGCGCCGACTGGCGTCAAGCAGCGCCAGCACGCCCGGAAACGGCTTGAGCTCGGCCTTCTGCGTGCGCCGCAGGCGGAAACTGAAGAGTCTTTCCCCGGCCCCGTGCATCAGCGCGTGGCGGGTCGGCGTTGGCAGATCCTGCCACGGCACTTCCGCGTCGAAGGGCAACTGCTCGGCGAGCTGCTTCAGGATGGCGTTGTGCCGAATGATGAGGTTGCGGCCGCCGAGACGCCACGGCTTGATCGCGCCCCCCCGCACGGCCTTTTCCGGCTTGGGCACAATGAGCTCTTCGCTAAAGGTGAGCTTGCGGCCCAGGCCACCGCACTCGGCACAAGCGCCTTCATTGTGGTTGAACGAAAAACAGCGGGGCGTGAGCGGCTCGAAAACATCGCCGCACGTAACGCAGCTGAGGCTTTGGCTCAGGGGAATCTCGCGCCACGGGGTTTCCACGGTTTTCTGCACCAACACCAAGGCGCGATTCTGGCCCTCGCGAAAGGCCAGCTCGAGCGAGTCGGCCAACCGGCTCCGTTGCTCGCCCGTAATCACGAGCCGGTCGACCACCAACTCCACCACCACCTCGGTGCTGCCAGTTGACACGAGCTTCGGTTCCTCGAGCGATTTGATCTCGCCCGCGATGCGCACGCGCTGAAAGCCCCGCTGGCGCAGCCGCGGCAGCTCGTCGCGCAGCACGGACGGTTTAGCCGTCATCCACGGCGCCAGAATCAAGGCGCGCTCGCCGGGCGCCTCGCGCAACAGCTGCGTCACGCAATCGTCGAGCGAACGTTTTTCGACCCGCCCGCCGTCCTTGGGACATCGTTGTTCGCCGCAGAGTGCCCAGAGCAAACGGCCGTAGTCGGCGACCTCGGTGACGGTCGCGACCGTGCTGCGGGGCGATCCGCCACCGGTGCGTTGCTCGATGGCGAGAACGGGCGAGAGCCCGTGGATGAAGTCTACATCCGGCCGCTTCAATTGCTCGATCACCTGCCGCGCTTGCGCGGAGAGGCTTTCCATGTATTTGCGGTAGCCTTCCGCGTAAATCGTGTCGAAGGCCAGCGATGATTTGCCGGAGCCGCTCGGACCGGTCAGCACGACCAGCTTGCCTCGTGGAATCCGCAGCTCGAGGTCCCGCAAATTATGTTCGCGGGCTCCCTTGATGTGGATGTGCGGCGCTCCGTCCATGGCTGCACGGTTGCTGAATTGTCGCGGGCGTCAAAACGCTAATGTGGAAAAGCTTTGGCCAACCCGGGGCGGAATAGTTCTTGATGTCGCCCGCGAATATTTCCATCTTGCCCCCGCAAACCGGCAGGCCTTGGCCTGCTTACACCTCTGCCAACCCCCGCCCGCAGCCTGGCCCAAAGGCTGTATTCGTCGCACTTCGTTATGAAATCATGCATCGTTCTCTCACGCCACTTGCGCCTGCAGGTCGCGATCGGTCTGGTCATCACGTTCGGCTTGGCTCCCGCCGCCCGCGCGTTTGTCTTCGATTTTGGTGATGTCAAAGGCAGCTTTGACACCACGCTCTCCGTCGGCGGCCTCTATCGCCTTAACAGCCCCGATCCGCAGCTCTATGGATTGCCAACGAAATTTAACGGCGTCAGCGGTCTGCAGCGGTCCGTCAACGCTGATGACGGCAATCTCAATTACACCCAGGACATGGCATCCTTTCTCCTGAAGGCCTCCAGCGATCTGTTGGTCAAATACAAGGATAACACCGGCATTTTTGTGCGCGGCTACGTCTTCAATGATTTCGTCAATTCAAGCGGGACCCGCGCCCGCACGGCCCTCAGTGACGAGGCCCAGAAAATCGTCGGCTCCGGCGCCGAACTGCTTGATGCCTATGTTTATTTCAAACAGAATCTGGGCAGCATGCCGGCCACGTTGCGGGTTGGCGCCCAAGTGTTGAGTTGGGGGGAAAGCACTTTCATTCCCAACGGCATCAACTCAATCAATTCGATCGATGTCGCCAAACTGCGCACCCCGGGTTCCGAATTAAAGGAAGCCCTCCTGCCGGTGAATATGGTGTCGGCCTCGCTCAGTCTGACCCCAAGCCTGACAATGGAGGCCTTTTACCTGCTGGACTGGAAACGCACCCGGGTCGACCCACCGGGCACTTATTTCAGCACCAATGACTTTGTCGCCAAAGGTGGCTCCCAGGTCTATCTCGGCTTCGGGGCTGTTCCCGATTTTGCCTCGCCCGGCGCGATTCCCCGTGGCACCGACAATACGCCCGGTAAGTCCGGCCAGTACGGCGTCAATTTCCGCTACCTCGCGGAAAATCTGAACGACACCGAGTTCGGCCTGTTCTATATGAACTACCACAGCCGGCTCCCGACGATCTCCGCGCGGACGCCGACGACTGGGATCGCGCAATATGTGCCGGGCCATCTCGCGACCCTGCTGATCGAAAAAGCCGGCGTACCGGCCGCGGCCGCAGCGGCCACGGCGAACGGATTGCTCACGCTTGCCGCCACGAATCCCGCCGCGCTCTCGGCCGGGCAAATTGCTCTGATCAATGGCGCGAAAACTCTCGGGTTCCTCAGCGCGTCTGGCACCGGCCAATACCTGATTGAATTCCCCGAGGACATCGGTCTCGTGGGCGCCAGCTTCAACACGAGCATCAAGGGCATCGCCCTGCAGGGCGAGATTAGCTACCGCTCCAGCCAGCCGCTGCAGGTCGACGACGTTGAACTCCTCTTCGCCGCGTTGTCCTCGATCAACCCGACATTCTCGGCCAATAATCAAATCGGCAATTTCCTCGGGCAGATGAACACCTACGTTCCCGGCTACCGCCGCCACAAGGTTTGGACTGGACAGATGACCGCGACCCGCGTCGGCGGCGGCATCTTCGGCGCCGATCAAAGTACGCTGTTGGCTGAAGTTGGCTTCGTCAGCGCCGACATCGGCTCCAAAGGCAAGCTGCGCTACGATGGTTCCGGCACCTTCGTGGGCGGCGACAATAATTACATGAACAATACGGGCAACAACGCCTCGGGCACGCTTCCGCTCTCCGAACCACCCAGTGCCTTTGCGGACGAATTCTCCTGGGGCTACCAGTTGGTCGGGCGCCTTGACTACAACAATGCGTTTCACGGCGTGAATGTCTCGCCCCTGATCGTGTTTTCCCATGATGTGAGCGGCAACACGCCGCTGCCCCTGGGCAACTTCATCCACGGACGCAAGACCCTCACGGTCGGCGCCGACTTCAGCTTCCAGAATTCCTGGGCGTTCGAGTTGCGCTACGTGAACTTCTTCGGCGCCGGCCGGTACAACCTCCTCGGCGACCGCGACTATGTCTCGGCCACAATGAAGTATTCCTTCTAACCCGAAGTCCCATCCTTACCCATGAAAACGAAGTATTTTCTGATTCCCGTTCTCGCCTTTCTCTCCTCCACCGGGCTGGCGTCTGCCGCCATGTCGGCCGCCGACGCCAGTCGGTTGGGCAACGACCTCACCCCGCTTGGTGGGGAAAAAGCCGGCAACGCCGATGGCTCCATTCCTGCCTGGACCGGCGGGATTACGAGCGCCCCCGCCGGCTACACTGTCGGCATGCACCACCCCGATCCCTTCAAGGATGATCAGGTGCTGTTCACCATCAACGCCGCCAATGCCGAAAAATATGCGGACAAGGTCGGGGCCGGCCATCTGGCCCTGATGAAAGCCTATCCGGACTACACCCTGCCGGTATACGCGACTCATCGCAGCGTTTCCAATCCGCAGCGGATCTACGACGCCACCAAGGAGCATGCCCAAACGGCCGCCCTCACCTCGACCGGCAATGGCATCACGGGCTCGGCCGTCGGCGTCCCGTTCCCGTTGCCGCAATCCGGCCTCGAAGTCATGTGGAACCACCTCACCCACTATCGTGGGGTCGGGGCCAACCGCACGATCAGTCAAGCCGCCCCGCAGCGCAACGGCAGCTACACCCTGGTTGATTTCGAGGATGAGTTTCTCTTCAATTATGCCCGCGAGGGCATGCAGGAGAAGGATCTCGATAACGTCCTTCTCTACTTCAAGCAGGCCGTGGTCGCGCCCGCCCGTCTTGCCGGTACCATCTTGGTGGTGCACGAGACGATGGATCAGGTGAAGGAGCCCCGGCGGGCCTGGGTCTACAACACCGGCCAGCGCCGCGTGCGCCGCGCCCCGAATATTTCCTACGACAATCCCGGGACAGCCGCCGACGGCATGCGCACCTCGGACCAGTTCGACATGTTTAACGGCGCGCCCGATCGTTACGATTGGAAGCTGGTCGGCAAAAAGGAAATGTATGTCCCGTACAACTCCTACAAGCTCCACAGTGACTCGCTCAAATACAGCGACATCCTCAAGCCGCTGCACATTAACCAAGATCTCACGCGCTATGAGTTACACCGCGTCTGGGTGGTGGATGCCACTTTAAAGGCCGGCACCAGCCACGTCTACTCCCGCCGCACGTTCTATATTGACGAGGACAGCTGGCAGATTCTCGCAGTCGATCAGTACGACGGTCGGGGCCAGCTCTGGCGGGTCTCCGAGGCTCATTGCATCAACTACTACGAAGCCCAGATTTTCTGGAGCACGCTCGAGGTTCACACCGACCTCATCGCCGGCCGCTACTTGGCAATCGGTTTGGACAACGAGGCCAAGATGTACAATTTCGGCCTGACGCGAACGGCCCAAGACTACACCCCCGCCACCCTGCGGCAAGAAGGCGTCCGCTAAACCCACCTGCAACTTCCAGGGCGGCCTCTCCCAGGCCGCCCTTTTTCTTGCATGCCGCTCTAAACCCGGTGCAGAATCCCCTCTGCAAAGTATGACAACCGTGCCGAGTATTGTGGACAGGACGGTACCCCTCGCTACCGCCGCCCGGTGGTGGGGGGCGATCTCCGCCGGCTGCCTCGCGACCTGCGCTCTACTGTTCGCCTCTCCGTTCGCGTCCGCCGCTGAATCCTCGGAACCGGCCGTACTCGCCGCCCGCGGTCTGCTGCTCGACGTGATCGACACGGGCTCGAAACTCGTCGCGGTCGGCGCCCACGGCCACGTGGTTATTTCCCGTGACCAGGGCTTCACCTGGCGCCAAAGCCTGACTCCCACCCGTGCGCTCCTGACCGGGGTGTCCTTCCCCGACGAGGAGCACGGCTGGGCCGTGGGCCACGACGGCGTCATTATCTCGACGCGCGACGGAGGAAAAACCTGGCAGCGCCACGATGATGGCCAGCAGTTTGACACGGTCTGGCTCGACGTTCTGTTCTTCGATGCGACCCACGGTCTCGTGGTCGGCGCCTACGGCCGATGCTTGCGGACGGCCGACGGGGGGAAGACCTGGGCCGCGATAAAGCCGACGGAAGACGAGGTTCACCTCAACCGGATCACCGCCGGGACGGACGGCTACGTCTATCTTGCAGGAGAAAGCGGTACCCTGCTGGTCTCAAGGGACGCGGGCCAAACTTGGGCCAAAGCTGAGGTCCCCTACGACGGTTCGCTTTTTGGCGCCCTGCCATTGGACAATAGTCAGGTAATCGCCTACGGACTCCGTGGTCATATTCTGCGCTCCGAAGACCACGGGGCGCAGTGGGAGCCCGAGCACAGCGACGTCAAGGTCTTGATTATGGGTGGAACCCGGCAGAAGGATGGCACGATTGTCCTGGGCGGCCAAGGGGGCAATTTTTTCGTCAGCCGAGATGCCGGCCTTTCTTTTCAGCATTGGAAGTCACCTGACTTTGGTACGAGCGTCGCCGATCTTGTCGCAACCGCCGACGGGTGGTTGGTCACCGTCGGCGAAGCCGGCGCGGTGAGGATCAAACTGCCATGAAGCGCATCGAAGAGCTCATTTTCCGGCATCGCAACCTCACTGTGGTGCTGTTTGCGATCACGACGCTCGTGCTCGGATTCTATGCAGCCAAGACGCACGTGGATGCCAGCTTCAACAAGCAGCTGCCAAGCGATCACGAGTACATTCAGAATTTCAAAAAATATCAGGAGCAGTTTGGCGGCGCCAATCGCGTCGTCATCGCCTTGATGGCGAAAGAGGGGGACATTTTCACCCCGGAGTTTTTCAAGACGCTCAAGGCGGTCACCGACGAGACGCATTATCTGCCCGGCGTTGACCGCTCGCAGGTCACCTCACTCTACACGCCGAACGTCCGGTACCTTGAGGTCGTCGAAGACGGGCTGCAGGGCGGCAATGTTATTCCGGCCGACTTTGCCGCGACCCCGGAGGGACTGGAGCGGGTCCGTCAGAATATCATCAAGTCGGGCCGGGTGGGCATGCTGGTGGCGAATGATTTCACCGGAGCCATCATCATCGCCCAGTTGCTGGAGATCGATCCGCAAACAGGCAAACACCTGATCTACGCGGAGGTCGCGGACGCGCTCGAAACCACCATCCGGCAAAAATACCAGTCGGCCGAAGTCGACATCCACATCATCGGGTTTGCCAAAGTTATCGGCGACATCACGGACGGTGCCCGGGGCGTGCTGCTCTTCTTCGGCATCGCCATCGTGATCTCAGCGTTTCTGCTCTACTATTTCTCCCAGTCGCTGATCCTGACTATTCTCCCGCTCGTGACGTCGACATGTGCGGTCATCTGGCAGCTCGGTCTACTCTATCTCTTTGGCTTCGGGATCGACCCGCTGTCCATTTTGGTGCCGTTTCTGGTTTTCGCGATCGCCCTGAGCCATGCCACGCAGATGCTGCGCTCCTTTCGCTACGAAATTTATCATGGACGGGACGAACAGCTCGCCGCGCGGGCGTCATTTAGCAATCTCTTCATCCCTGGCACGGTGGCGATTTTGACCGACACGGTCGGCTTTCTGACCATCTACCTGGTCAAGGTGCCAATCATTCAGGAACTCGCGATTACGGCCAGCCTCGGCGTGACCCTGATCATTCTGACCGATCGGTTCCTGCTGCCGGTCTTGCTAACCTACACCCGCATGGCCCCGGATTTCCGGAAACAGGTGAAAGTTCGGGCCACAGCCCTGCATCCAATCTGGACCGGGTTGGTGAAATTGACCACCGGTCGCAGTTCCTTGGTCATCATCGCGGTCTGCGCGGTGCTTTGGGGGTTCAGCTTGGTCGAAGCCCGGCGGATTCAGATTGGCGACATGCACGCCGGGGTGCCGGAGCTCCGCCAAAACTCCCGCTATAATGTGGATACGGCCGCCATCACGTCGCGCTTCAGCATCGGCGTCGATGTCATCACGGTGATCGCGGAGACGGTGCCCAACGGAGTCATCGATCACGACGTCATGGCGCTGGTGGACCGTTTCGGGTGGTACATGCTCAATGTCGAGGGTGTCCAGTCGACGCTCGCACTCACCGATCTCGCCAAGACGATCGCTTCCGGCTGGAACGAGGGCAGCCTCAAATGGCGCACGATTTCCCGCAACCAGGCGATGCTCGCGCAATCCGTCTCTCCGGTCGAAACCTCATCCGGACTCTTGAATAACGACGGCAGTGTCATCCCCGTGATGGTTTACCTGAAGGACCACAAGGCAGAAACGATTGAGCGCGTGATCGCAGCCGTGAAGGATTTCCGCAAACGCTACTCCACCGATAAGGTGCAGTTCCAACTGGCCACGGGCAATGTCGGCGTGATGGCCGCCACCAACGAGGTCGTCGATGAGGCGCAATTCCCGATGGTGATGTGGCTGTATACCGCCATCGTCGTCCTGTGCCTGATTTCGTTCCGCTCCTGGCGCGCCACGGTCTGCGTGGTGCTGCCGCTGGTGATCGTCTCCGACCTCGCCTACGCCCTCATGGTCTATCTGCAAATCGGCCTCAAAACCT
The DNA here is from genome assembly GCA_964486705.1 of uncultured Oleiharenicola sp. Lineage (GTDB taxonomy): Bacteria > Verrucomicrobiota > Verrucomicrobiia > Opitutales > Opitutaceae > Lacunisphaera. The sequence continues at coordinate 27,826 of CAZAOI010000003.1, forward strand.
CCACGCTGCCCGTCGTCGCGCTAGGGGTCGGCATCGGCGTGGACTACGGGATCTACCTTTGTTCCGCCCTGCTCGAACAACTCCGCAAAGGCCGAACCCTGGAGGAAGCACTCCGCGAGTCGTTCGCCACGATGGGCACATCGGTGGTCTTCACCGGCATCGCGCTCGCGATTGGCGTCGGCACCTGGGCTTTCTCCGCCCTGAAGTTTCAGGCGGACATGGGCATCCTCCTCGCGTTCATGTTCCTGTTCAATATGCTGGGCGCCATGCTGCTGATGCCTGCCCTCGCCCGCTGGCTCTTCCATGGCCATATCGAGGCGAACCAAGTGCGGACTCCCCATCAGATCGCGTCTGGTCCCCCCGTCGAGTAAGTATCCGCGGGGTTTGCGGCCAGGTGATGGTCCCCGGGTGCCTTGGTGCGGAGTGGAGAAACGTGAGGCCGGTGGTATAACCAGCTCAATCGCGGAGTTCGCGAAGAACGCCGAGGAAACGGTTCATCCCGGAGGTCGCTACGTGTGGCGCTGGCAACAGCCAGTGACGATCAGGGCCGGTTGGCTCCAAGCTGCTGCAAGAGTGTCCGGGCCTGGGCGTGGGCCGGGTTTATCCACAGCACGCGGCCCACCGCCGCCTCGGCTAGGCTCCGGTGCCCTTGCTGCGCCAAGATTGTCGCGATGGCATACGGAATATCGGTCTCGGTCGGAGCGGCGGCCTCCGCCGTGGCCAACACCAGCAGCGCCTCTTCGCTCCGGCTGGTCTGGTTGAGCAACAAACCGAGATTGTACCAGGCGCGTGCCTGGGTCGGACCGCGCCGGACCGACTCGCGAAACATCGCCTCGGCCTGCTTCAGCTCGCCGGCCTCCGCCCACGCGAGCGCCGCGTAATACGGCGGCATGGCGTCCTGAGGGGCCAGCCCGGCGGCGCGCGCAAACTGTTCGGCGGCTTCGCGCGGGCGACCCGTCGCGTTGAGCATGAAGGCGAGCGACTCGGGAAACGGCGGCGACAACCCGTCGAGACTGATCGCCCGTTGCACGTCGGCGATGCCTTCATCGCGTAAGCCTCGGTTAAAATAATCCTGTCCGCGGCGCAAAAGGGACAGCGGGTTCTCGATCATCACCCGGAAATAGTCGTCAAGTTCCGTTCGCGCCTCCGCCCCGGCGGGCCATTCCATCGACAGTGCCACGGCCGCATCCAGCCGCACGAGGCGCACCGGGTCGTTCAGCGCCGCGCGCACCAGCGGGAGCGAAGGTGCATGGGCGGACAACGCGCGGATCGCCGCGGCCCGCACCAGGGGATCGGTCTCGGTCCGCAGGCCCGCCGCGACCGCCGCGACGGCGTTGCTGCCCGGAGCGAGTTGGTCCGCCAGCCCGAGCAAGGAAGCGCGCCATCCCGGCGTTTTCTCCGCCCCGATCAAACGGAGCAACTCCGGCACCACGTCCGCTTCACCCGCATAGGCCCGCGCCACGGCCCGCGTGCGCGCGCGGCGCGACGCGGACTTCCCACTCGGTCCGTACCATTTTTCCCACGCGGCCATGTTCCATTCGACCGTCTGGTCCGCGTGGCAGCGTGAACAAGCATCCGGAATGCCCAGCTCTTTTTTTAGCAGCGGGTCGGGAATGATAAAACCGTGATCCCGCCGCGGATCGCGCTGCATGTACGTCGTCTCGACCATGTGACACTCCACGCAGCGGTTGCCGCTGCTGCCGTCCTTGTGAAAACTGTGCCCGACCGGATCGATGACCGGTGCTTGCCGCGCATTTCCCGGCAGATGGCATTGCATGCAAAGGCTGTTGTCTTCCACCGGGAGTCTGAGTTTGCCGGTGTGCGGGTTATGGCAATCGAGACAAGTCACGCCGGCCGCCGCCATCTTGCTATGCCGGAAAGAGCCCCACTCAAAATCCTCGTCGAGGATCTGCCCGTCGGCGCGGTAAAACCGCGGATCGGTCAGCAATTGCATCCGAAAGTGATCCTCGAAATTTGCCCCAGGCGGCGCCGACGCCGTGAGGTCCTCGGCTCGCGCGTGACAACCTGCGCAGGTCTGGATCATGAGGCCCGGCTCGCGCGAAATGGTGGGGACGCCGGCCATCGCCTTGCCGCCTTTTTCGTGGCCGGTCATCGGACCGTGGCATTGCACGCAACCGATGCCCTGCTCCACCCAGGTCGACCGATAGTTGTTTTTGGCTTCGTCGTAGCCCTTCTGGTACACGGTCATGTGGCACCGTGCGCACATCGAGTTCCAATTCATCGATTGGCCCGTCCAGTGGCCCCACTCCCCGGGGTTGCGCTCCTCCGTGATCGGGAAGGTACTGAACCATTCGCGTTTGGCCGGATCCCAGGCCACCTCCGTCGTTTGGAAAGTCCCCGGTTTCGTCTCGATCAGAAACGGGCGGAGCGTCGCGTGCCCGATGACCATTGAAGGCCGGTACTCGTGCACGGAACCATCGCGTCGGCGCTCCTCGATCTTGGGCAGCGGTTCCCGGTCTTGGGTGAAGCGATAGTCCGCCGTATACGTCTTGGCGGTATCTCCATGGAACGAGGCCAGCGCGGAAACCGTGCTGATCTTCTGATTGGCCAACTGATGCGTCGAGCCGCGCCATTGTTGCCCCGCTACGGCGTGACACGAAATGCAATACTCCGAACGGAGCCGCCCTTCGCGAATCCCCGCAGCCCACGCCGGAGCCACGACCCGCGGCCCGTCGCGCAGTCCGGATCCGAACCACCCGGTCGCAGCCGCCAGCGCGACAACGATTACGCCGCCCATCCACCAGACCAACGCCCGACGACCGGGTTTGTGGGGTGCAGAGCGGCGAGGTGCGTTCATTCGCAGTGGGTCCGATACCCCGGAACTTGCTCCGGCTTGGTTGGCGGAATGGGATGAGGTGTGGATTGCATGAGGCTCGAATGAGTTTGCAGCGGGCTTGTCAAATGCCTCGGAGCTTGCTCCGGGGATCTTTACTGGGATGAAATCAGTGAAAGAAACCGGGGCGCAGAAACCAACAGCAAATCTCCCGGCCGGGTCTTCGGAAAGTTCGTCGTTAACAAGCCTCTCGATTCCCTGCCCCGCGCGCAGGGCTGGTTTTGCCACCGTGTTTCAGCACGGGTGGAGCAAATTGGCGTCAATCCGCTGGAGCGCCGAGCGAAGTTTGCTGATCGTCCAGATACTTGTTGATGGCCATGAGCCAAGCCCGGTGATCGCTCTACCGGAAAACCAGGACCGGGACAGTCACCGTGCGGATCAGCGTCGAGGTCGTGCTGCCGACGATGAACTCGCGGAGGTGGGAGTGGCCGTAGGCACCCATGACGAGGAGGTTGATGTGGTGTTCCTGCACCGCGGCCGCGATGACCTCATCCACGCGTCCCGCCGCTGTCTGGGTGCTGACGGAATAGCCCGCGGCGCGGAGATTGCCGGCCGTTTCCTCCAGGTAATAACGGTCGCCTATGCCGCATTGAAAGACGATGGTGAGTTTGGCTACATGCTTCGGATGCGCCCGGACGGAATGTGGGGGATCGAGCGCCAATCAAAACGCGGCGCGGTGGCGTCGGACGGACTCCCCCGATGTTACCAGAAATAGAGTCATCATTCGCCAGATGGCCGCGACCTGCCAGAAATAGAGACACATAAAGAAAGGACTCGTCCGGACCGATCATCTATCTAGGGATGTGGAGTACTCCCCATCCCTGGACAGACCTTTTGCGAAGGGCCGAAACGACCGGTCGCGGGCCAAAACGATTCCGGATCAAAGAGGAAGACCTGATCGATTTGAGGGCTTTTCAGAGGTCAAGTATGCTCCGCGTTATCGGCGTTTCTTTTTTCACCTACATTGTCACATAGGCCTCATTGCAAAAACTAAAAACGCGCCAACCATTGGTTTAGCGCGTTTCAGGTAATTGGTGCCCTCACGGAGAATCGAACTCCGATTTATTGAATGAGAATCAACTGTCCTAACCGTTAGACGATGAGGGCAAAAACTGGAAAATCAGGAAAGCGCACCCGACCAGCGGGCGTCAAGTGCGCAGATTGCTCAGGCGTTGAACAATTCCTCGGCCTTGAAGAAACGCGCCAGTTCGGCCTGCGCGTTTTCGTCGGTGTCGGAGGCGTGGCAGACGTTCTTCATCATCTCGGTGCCGAAATCGCCGCGAATCGTGCCCTTGGCGGCCTTGCGGGAGTCGGTCGGCCCGAGCAAATCGCGCACTTTTTGCACGATATTGTCGCCTTCGAGCGCGAGCATGATGACCGGGCTCGAGCTCATGAACTGCTCGATTTCGGGATAAAACGGCTTGTCGGCGACGTGCGCGTAATGGGTGCGAAGCAAGGCCGGCGTCAGGCGGGCCAGCTTGCACCCCACGATGGTGAAACCGGCACTTTCAAAGCGATTGAGCACGTTGCCCACATGGCGCTGGGCCATGCAGTCGGGCTTAAAGATAACGAATGTTCTCTGCATATAAGCGGACCACGATACTTTTTGCACCCTGTTTGAAAAGCCTCGATTTCAGGAATCTTCAGGGGCGACGGGTGCGGATCGTTTTTAGCGCCGCTAAAGCCGCCAACCGTGCTTCTCCATGGTCCACAATGGGCTTTGGGTAATTCTTTCCCAGGGTCACACCCGCCGCCGCGAGCACCCCGGGCGGCGCCTCCCATGGCTGGTGAATGAATTCCGCCGAAACTCCGGCTACTTCGGGTACCCAACGGCGGACATAGCTGCCCGAGGCGTCGAATTTCCTGCCTTGGAGCACAGGATTGAAAATCCGGAAATAGGGTGCGGCATCCGCTCCGCAGCCAGCCGACCACTGCCAGCCGAGGGTGTTGCTGGCCAGATCCGCGTCGACGAGCGTATCCCAAAACCACGCAGCGCCATCCAGCCAGGAAAGCCGCAGGTGTTTCACGAGAAAGGACGCCACGATCATGCGCACCCGGTTGTGCATCCAGCCCGTTTGCCAAAGCTGGCGCATCCCCGCGTCCACAATCGGATACCCGGTCCGCCCCGTCTGCCACGCGCGCAGGTGCGCCGGATTCCGGACCCAGGGAAAGGCGGCGAACTCCTTGCGGAGCGGCTCCTCCGCGGTATGAGGGAAATGGAACAACAGGTGCGCGGCAAACTCGCGCCAGCCCAGTTCGCTCAAAAACACCACCCCCCCACGGTTGACCGGGAAGACCCCGCTCTCGCGGGACAAGGCGCGCACCGCCGCCCAGACCTGCCGGGGACCAATCTCGCCGAAATGCAAATGGGGTGAGAGCGCGGAGGTGCCGTCGAGATCGGGAAAATTCCGGCGGTCCGCATAGTCCGCCAGTGACCGAACCACGAAATGCTTCAACCGTTTCAAGGCGGCGGCTTCGCCGGGCTGCCAGGCTTGAGCGATTCCCTCGACCCAACTTTTGCCCGGCAGCAGGGCAAGTTTCTCCAGCGTCAACGAACCCGGCCACTTGGCTGGACCGACCAGACCTGTTGACGACCGCCGCACCGGTTCATCGATGGTCAAAGTCTGGCAATGCTTCCAAAAAGGCGTGAAAACCTGAAACGGTCCGCCAGTCTTGTTCTTCACCGTGTGGGGCTCGAACAGCAGCGACGAGTTGAAGCTCTGTGCGTCCACTCCGCACGCGCCGAACTCGGCCTTGATCCTTTTGTCTCGCGCGATGCCGGCCGGTTCGTAGAGCCGGTTCCAGTAAACCGCATCCGCGCCGGACTCCTTAAGCAGAGCCCCCAGCACGGCCATGCTCTGCCCCTGGGCCAGCAACAGCCGCGAGCCCCGCTTGCGCAAAGTTTCATCGAGCCGCGCCAGGGAGTGATGCAGCCACCAGCGGGAGGCACCGCCCGGCGGCCAGTTTCCTTCGGTCTCCTCATCCCAAATATAAACCGGGATGATCGGAGCGCCGCGCCGGATGGCCGCGAACAGCGCAGGATTGTCCTCCAAGCGCAGGTCGCGCCTAAACCAGACCAGAGTGGCGGTCATCAGCAACCCGACGTCAAAGCGCGTCGGTATAGAGCCGCTCGTAGGCGGCGACCGCATTCGTCCACGAGAAATCCCGCTGCATCGCGCGGCGCTGGACCGCATCGTATTGCTCCCGATCCGCGTAAAGCGCGAGCGCCCGCCGCAAACCATTGAGCAGCTCCGCTTGCTGGGGCGGAAACATGATCCCGGTTCCCGCCGCCGGATTGAGGTCAATATCGGCAACGGTGTCGACGAGCCCCCCGACGTTGCTCACCAGCGGCACAGTGCCGTAGGCCTGGCTGTACATTTGGTTCAAGCCGCAGGGCTCGAAGAGCGACGGCATCAGGAAGAAATCCGCCCCCGCCTCGACGAGGTGACTCATGACCTCGTCCTGGCGCACGCACACGCCCACCTTGCCAGGATTGGCCAGCGCAAACGCCTGCATCAATTCCTCGTACTTTTTCTCGCCGGCACCCAGCACGACCAGCCGGCAGTTCTCCTGGGCAAAAAAATCCGCCGCCCCAAGCACGAGATCCAATCCCTTGGCCGGAGTAAAGCGACAGATCATGCCGAAGACGGGGCCCTTGAACTTACTGTTCCAGCCAAACTCCTTTAAGAGTTTCGCCCGGCAGAGTGACTTGCCACCCATCTCATCCTCGCTGTACCGCGCGGGCAAACTCGCATCGGTCGCTGGATTCCACACCGCCGTGTCGATCCCGTTGACGAGGCCGTGCAAGTCTTCCAAGCGAGTGCGGATGACCCCGTCCATCCCACTGCCAAATTCCGGCGTCTGGATTTCCTGCGCGTATTGCGGGCTGACGGTCGTCACGCGGTCCGCGTAAACAATCCCGCCCTTCAGCATGCACATCTGGTCGTAATACTCCAAACCGTCGATGGTCATCAGTTCCTCGGGCAGATTCGTCAGGGCAAATGACTTCCGTGGGAACACCCCCTGATAGGCGATGTTATGAATCGTGAAGATGGTCTTGAGCGCCAGCGTGACTTCGTAGCGGCGCTCCGCCTCGCGCAGAAACAGTGGCAGCATCCCGGCCTGCCAATCATGGCAGTGCACGATGTCCGCCTTGAAGTCCGTCAGGCGGAGCAACTCGACCACGGCTTTCTGAAAGAAAATAAAGCGCGCATCGTTGTCATCATAGTCGCGTTCCCCGGTCCAGTAGGGCCGCTTCCGGTCGAAGAATTCCTCCCGGCTGATCAGATAGAGCGTCACGCCCGGCCGGGGATTCAGCGAATAGACGTCGCCGGCGAGAAACGTGTCGCCCATTTCAATTTTCAACTTGTGGCTGAGTTTCGCATTCGCCGCGTGCGGACCATCCAACACCGAGCGATAGCCGGGCATGAAGACCGCGAGCTCGTGCCCCCGGTCCGCCAGCGCGCCGGTCAGAGCGGCCACGGCGTCCGCCAACCCCCCGGTTTTCAAATAGGGAAACATCTCGCTGGCGGCGTGGACAATTCGCATGTTGCAACCGTACCGACGCGGCCGCACTGTGCCAGTCGAATTTGTCGGCTTCCCGGGCAAGTCCTCATCTTTCCTTGTGCGCAGGTCGGCCAACCGACCCGCGACGACGGATAACTCCCCCCCCCAAGGCCCGGCTCTCCCTTATGAATCTTTCCGACCGTCTTTTTTCCCACCTCAACCGGCGCGGCTATGTCCCCGCTTCCGCCGAGGCGATCGCCAAGGAATGGCGGCTTAATCCCAAGGACCGGCGCAAGTTCGCGCAACAGGTCGACGAACTCGTCCGGGCCGGACGAATCGCCCTGATCAAGGGCGACCGCCTCTGCGTTCCGGCGACAGCTGATCTGGTTACAGGAAAGATCAATTTCCGTCAGAAGGGTTCCGCCATGGTTGCTCCGGAGGTCAAGGCGACCGAGCCGCGCAAGCCCGCCATCTTCATCGCGGCCGAGGACACCGATGTTGCCTTGCAGGGCGACACGGTCGTCGTGCGCCTCCGCTCCCCCAAGGAGCGCGATTTCCCTCATTTCCTCAAACCCGGCGAACAGGCCGGCCGGGTCATCGAAATTTTGGCGCGCGGCAACGCCACTCTCACCGGCACCCTCCAGCGCGGCCGCACCTATTTCTACGTCACGTCCGACGACCCGCGCATGGGGCACGACATTATCGTGGCCGATCCGCTCAAAGCCCCGCTGAAACCGCCTGCGATGGTCGGCGACAAGGTCGTCGTCAAACTCAACGAGTGGAAGATCCGCAGCCAGAATCCCGACGGCGTCATCATCGAGCGGCTGGGCCGCGCCTTCGAGCCGCGTGCCGAGCTCGCCGCGATCTACCACAAATACCACCTGACCCCCGTTTTTCCGTCTGAGGTGGTC
>CAZAOI010000004.1:0-32974 GCA_964486705.1 uncultured Oleiharenicola sp.
CCTCATTGTCGGAGCCTGCTGGCAGGCGATTCGGAACGCCCGTTGACGGGCCCTGCGTTGAATCGCTTGCAAGCAAGCTCCTACACCTCGCCCAAGCCGATCCCGCCGTGCCGGGATCGGCGTATCGGGCCCACCACGGCGAATGAAAGCCTCAGGGGGCCGACCCGACCGGCATTGCCCGGAGCACATCGAGATGGAGATTCTGCACGACAAAGGCCAGCTCCCGGGGATCCACGCCCACTTGAACCGGCGGAACGTCGGTCAGCCATTCGAGTCGATTGTCACCGGGCCGCAACTGCAGCGCCGACAACGAGACGGTGACCAGCTGGTTTTCGCTCATGGTTGTCTGCCAGATTTCCTCCCCGTTCAATCTCAGGCGGACGGTCCGGCGCCCGGCCGAAAAGGTCGAGAACCGCAGCCGTGCCTTCACCGCAACCGCATGAGGGCTGTGGATCACGTGCCCCGCATTGCCGCGCGCCCAACACCAAAAAAAGCTCCGGTGACCTTCCGGTGAATACCAGCCGGCGGTGTATTGCAGCGACATCGCCCGCCCGGCGGCGGAGCTGTAGAGCGAAGAATTTCCGCCCAGCACGTAGCCCTCAATCGCCGGCGGCTGCAGCTCGAAAAACGAGGCCGCCATCGTCAAATTTCCGGCGAGCAGCACGAAGCGCCACCCGCGACCGACGGGCGCCAGAATGTTGAATGCCACCTGCATGGGCAACAGCACCCGCGAGGCGGCCCCCGGATATCCCTCCCAGACCGCGTCGCCAAGGAACACCAGCAGCACCGCGAAACTCATCCCCACGCGCCACCAGGCTCGTTCCCATTGGGGACGCAGGACGAAAAATCCAAACTGCACCGTCAAGGTGATCAGCATTAAAAAGGACCAGAGCCCGCCGAGATTGGGCCAGCCGACGTCCGGCAAATCAATCAGCACCTGCCGCCATTTGTGCGCGTAGGCCACGAACGGCCAGTCAAAGTTCCGGAGGCCGGCATCCATGACCGGCCCCAATTTGAGCGAAAGGTAGAACATCCAGAGGATGAGGGGACCGGCGACCAGCAATCCACGCAGCACGGCGAGCGTCCAAGCGTGGCGGTTGGCCGGGAGCTTGGGCAGAAGGGAGGCCGCGCCGAGCAGATTGGTTTCCTTGCCCAGGCCACTCAAGCCCAGCACCACCGTGGACCACCACGGCCGGCCCTTTTCCGCCAGATAGAGCCCCAGAGTGATCAACAGCAGACTGGGGCCATCAATCAGGGCGTTGCGCACGCTCAAACAAAGGCCGAGCGAATACAGGACGCCGGCCCAACGAAAAAACCGATCCCAGTCGCGGGGTGGAAACCAATGCAGCAGCAGTCCCGCTAGGCCCAGCCAGCAAAAAGCATTCTGCAAAGCATAAGCCTGCAGGATCGCGGGCGGATTTCCGCCCCCCAACAGATAGGCCGTCGCGGAAAACAAGATCCGCCGGGCCCGATAGGCGAGGTTGTCCACGGCCTGCTTGAGCTGCGTATTCTGCAACGATGGATCCATCGCGATTTGCACGTAATACTGCGCGTCGTAGCCGCCGGAGGCCCGCTGGACGTAATAATCCATCTTCCGCACTTTACTCAGCCGGACATCCTCCTGGTTGCCCCCAAAGGCGATGAGGTAGCTGAAGCCCTTGCCGGGAATAAAAAACTGGCTGAGGATGACCAAGAAAAGCGCCACCGATCCCGCATAGGCCAGCGTCACGAAAGGATCGATGCCGCGTTGGGTAAACCAGGCGTTAAACTCGGCGCATTTGTCCCGCAGCTTCATGCGCAGATGGATTCAAATTTCCTCCGGCAGGAAGATTCGCCTGGTTTTTTAGTTTGAGCCACTTTTGCAAACAATGGCACCCTCGCGATTCCGACAACGCTAAATAATGAACGATCTCGCCTCCGACCTCCGCCGACCCGGCTCCGCCCGGCTGGATCGCGCCTTGACCGTGCTCCTTTGCCTCGGCGCAGTTGGCTATGCGGTTTTTCTGGCCCGCCATCTTTCACCCCACGCCGGGGGAGCCGATTCCGCGGGTTACCTGAGCAGTGCGCGAATGCTCGCGCAGGGTGATTTTTTCGCCTCCCCGCGTGTGCCGGAGGGGGCAAGCCACACGGACTACGGTCACACGGCCTTTCAGCCGCTCGGCTTCGTCATGGACAAGGACGCCCCGCGGATGGCTCCCACCTACCCCATCGGCTTGCCGCTGCACCTGATGGTGGCCGCACGGATTGGCGGCTGGGACCATGCCGTCACCATCGTCAACCTCTTCGGGGCGCTGGCGAGCGGCGCCCTGCTCTGGTTGCTGGCGCGGCATCTGCAATTTCCTCCGGCTTGGCGCGCCGTCGCCGTGGGCGCTCTCTGGCTGTGTCCGCTCGTTATTTTCTGCGCCCTTCAACCCATGAGCGATTTGTTGGCGACGGTGTGGTCGCTCATCGTGCTTTACACCGCGCTGCGCAACCGGGCACACGCGGGGTGGAGCATCGCCTGCGGCGCGGCCCTGTCCATCGCCGTGCTGGTGCGCCCGACCAACGCTCTGCTGCTCGCGCCGGTGGTCTTCGCCCTGGGCTTGCGACCGCAAAACCTCCTGGCGTTGAGTGTGGGCGGCGCGCCCGGCGCTCTGCTGCTTGGTTACTACAACCACCGCGTCTACGGGTCCGCCTTCACCACCGGCTACGGATCGGTCGAAAGCGCCTTCAGCGCTGGTTTTGTCCCGCATAACCTCGGGCACATGGCGTTTTGGATCCCGGCCCTGCTGTCGCCCTTGGTCTGCGCGGCACTCGCCGTCCCCTTCCTCGCCGGCCCGCGCCGGCGGGACGCGCAGGTGCTCGGCCTGTGGGTGGCGACCTTGATCGCGTTCTACGCGTTTTATTATCATACGGGCGAGACGTGGTGGTACCTGCGTTTCATCCTGCCGGCGTTCCCCCTGCTGATCCTCGGCATGCTCGCGGTCCTGGAGAAAATTCCGGCCCGCCTCCCCCGTTACCGCCCGTTCCTGCTCCTCGGGATCGCCGCCGTCGCGTTTACCTGGGAAACCAGCCTGACCCGCCGGCTGGATCCCACTGGAATCGTCCAAGGCGAACAAACTTATCCGCTGGCGGCCGCCTGGGCGAAGCAGCATCTCCCGCCCGAGAGTGCGATTGCCTGCATGCAAGTCAGCGGGGCCTTGCACTTCTACACGAACTTTATGGTGGTGCGGTGGGATCAGATCGCCAACGGGCGCGTCGCCCCTTTGCTCGAGATGTTGCAGGCCCGCCACCACCCGCTTTACGCGATCCTTTATCCCTTCGAAACAAAAGACGCGCTGGCCCGGCTCGGCGGCGAATGGGAAAAAATCGGCGAGGCCGGGAAAGCCACCGTTTGGCGGAAGAAAAACTGATGCTTCTCTTCGACGCCACCCACACCAGCCACACGCGGGCCCAGACCGGCATCCAGCGGGTCACGCGTTCCCTGTTCGCCGAGCTGGCGAAGACCCATCAGGTCACCGGCATCTGCCACGATCCCTACCACCAGGCCTGGCGCCGCCTCGGCACCACCGAACTGCAGCAATTGCAGCACGCCGGCCCGCCCAGCGGTTCCCGCAGCTCGCTCTGGTCGCAACGCCAGCGCCTCGCGGGCCATGGCCGGCGTTTGCTCGGGATCCGGACGACCTTGCCGGCCGCCACCGGGCTGATCTGCCCGGAGTTTTTCTCCGCCAAGGTCGGCGCCCATCTGCCGGAGATTTTCAACCAGGTGCGCGGCCCGCGCGTCGCGCTTTTCTACGACGCGATCCCGCTGCAATTCCCCGAGCTGACCCCGCCCGCCACCGTCGCCCGCTTCCCCGCCTACTTGCGCGAACTCCTCCAATTCGACGGCGTGGCGGCGATTTCGGAAACCTCCGCCACCATCCTCCGCGACTACTGGCGCTGGCTCGATGTGCCCCACCCGCCCCCCGTGACCGCCGTCCCCCTCGGGCTGAAGGCTTGTCATATAATAGATGACAAACCGGCCGCGGCCGCGGTCCCGCGCGTGTTGTGCGTCGGGACGATCGAAGGCCGGAAAAATCATCTCGCGCTCCTCGAGGCTTGCGAAGTGCTTTGGCAAGAGGGGCGGCAATTCGAGCTGCAACTGCTCGGGCTCGCGCGACCGGACACGGCCGGACCAGCGCTGCAAAAAATCGCCGCCCTCCAGCACGCGGGTCGACCGCTGCTCTATGCGGGAGTCGCCACCGATGCGGAAATCGAGACGGCCTTTCGCCAATGCACTTTTTCGGTCTATCCCTCCTTGGTCGAGGGCTTCGGGCTCCCCGTGCTGGAGAGCCTCGGATTCGGCCGGCCCTGCGTCTGTTCCGCGCGCGGCGCGCTCGGCGAGTCGGCCGAGGGTGGCGGCTGTGTGGCGTTGGATTCGGTTGATGCCAGCGGCCTTACCGCGGCCATCCGGCGGCTGCTTCTGCACCCAGGCGATGTGACCGCGCTCGCGGCGGCGGCCCGAGCCCGGCGGCTGACGACCTGGAGTGATTATGCCCGCAACCTCACCGCTTGGATGCAGACCCTTCCGCCGCGCGGTTGAGCATGGGCTTTGCCGTTGCTAAGAGGAGTTTTCTGACTCTTAGCTTTAGCCCGTCCCACTCTTCATGGCCCTCTCCCTCTTCACCAAGACCAAGAAACCGATTATCGAACGCGCGCATGACTGCTATGCGACGAAGATGCGGCTGAAATACAAGCCCTACTATCACGCGATCGAATCACAGAAGGGCACGCACATCCGACTGCAGGGACGCGACATGGTCATGCTCTCGAGCAACGACTACCTGGGCCTGTCCTTTCACCCCAAGGTGATTGAAGCCTGCGGCCAGGGCGCCAAGGCCTGGGGTTCCAGCACCACCGGCGCGCGCATTTCCAACGGCACCCGCGCCTACCATGTCGCCTTGGAGGAAAAACTCGCCGCCTTCCTCGGGCGCGAGGCCTGCCATATCAGCGTCGCCGGCTACGTCTCCTGCTGTTCCGCCATCGCCACCTTTGCCCAGAAAGGCGACATGGTCCTCGCAGACAAGAACGTTCACTCCTGTCTCTGGGATGGCATCCGCCTGTCGATGGCCAGCGCCGAGCGCTTCAGCCACAACAACCCGGAGGATCTGCGCCAGATCTTGAAGGACGTCCCGCACAACACGCCCAAGCTCCTCGTCGTCGAAGGGGTTTACTCGATGGAAGGGCATGTCTGCCGTCTGCCGGAGATCACCCAGATCAGCGAGGAATCCGGCGCGTTCATGGTCGTCGACGATGCCCATGGTTTCGGCGTTCTCGGCCGGCAGGGCCGCGGCACGGTCGATCACTTCAAGCTGAACGACAAAGTCGACATCCTCTGCGGCTCGATGTCGAAGTCGCTCGCCAGCACCGGCGGTTTTATCACCGGCTCCCGCGAACTCATCGACTATCTCCAGACTAATTCCAAACAAACCCTGTTCAGCGCCGCCATCAGCCCCAGCGCCGCCGCCGCCGCTTCCGCCTCGCTCGACATCATGCAATCGGAACCCCAGCACCTTGAACGACTCTGGCGCAACACCAAGCGCTACCGGGAAATGCTCAAGGGCCTCGGCCTCGACACGTGGGGCAGCGAGACGCCGGCGGTGCCGATCGTCCTTGGCTCCAAGGAACTCGTTTACCGCTTCTGGCAAGCCCTGCTCGACAAGGGCGTGTTCACCGTGATGTCCATCGCTCCCGCCGTGCCGCCGGGCAAGGATCTGATCCGTACCGCCGTTTCCGCCCTGCACAGCGACGAGGATCTCGAAAAAATCGCCGCCGCCATGGCGTACGCGGTGAAACAGATGTGACGTCGCCGGGTGAAGCCCGGCGAAAGTTGAAAGATCCCGGTTTGAGAGTTGAATGACCGCATCCCGGACAAGGACCTCGGGCCTTCAGCTTTCACCCTTCAACTTTCAACTGGCGCGCAGCGCCTTGACCAGCGTGTGTGCCGTCTCGGTCCAGCGCGGCAACGACCGCGCCAACGCCGCCGCCTGCAACCGCCGAACCTCCGCCGGATCCGTCAGCACCGTCCGCAACTTCGCCTGCCAGTCGGCGCGGTCGTTAACCGTGGCCATGAGGCAGCCGCCACCGTCGGCATTTTCGCGCAGTACCGGCAGGTCGCTGCCGACGCACGGCACCCCGCGCCACAGCGCTTCCAGCAACGGCAGCCCGCAGCCCTCGGCGATGGTCGGCAGGACCACGGCGCGCGCTTTGGCATACAGCCGGCCCAATTCCAGATCCCCGGCCGCCGCGTGAAAACAAAAGCGGCCCTCCCGCTTCTGCAGGGCTTGCATCCGCTTGGCCGCCGGCTTCCCGAAATGCGGATTCACCCGCCCGACCACGTGCAATTCGAAATCCAGCCCGGCGCGCCAGAGCGCCTCGCAGACCTCCAGCAAAAAAAGCTGATTCTTGCGCGGTTCGACAATGCCCACGCACAGCAGAACCGGACGCCCGAGGGCGATCGCCGGATCGCGCCGGACCCGGTTGCCTCCGTCGAAATCAGCACCGAGCTCGATGACCTCCACCGCGGCCCGCTGCGTCACCCCTTGCCAACGCCAGAACTCGACAAAATCCCGCCGGGTCGCCTGCGAGATCGCCCAGGTCCGATCGAAGCCGGCCAGCAATTTCATATATTCCGGATGCCGCTGCACACTCTGCGGCCACGTGATGTGCGGGTGGCGCACCGGAATGGCGTCGTGAAACACGGCCGCGAGCCGGCAGGGCGGCTGATGCACAAACGCGGAAAAGCCGGGCCGCTCGGCTTCGCTGAACATTTCCACCGTGAGCAACCAGTTCGATCGGACAAACGCCACGGGTTCCCGTTTCGGACCCGCGACGAAGGCGCGCCGGCGGCCATCCCAGGCGACCGGCGTGACGGCCGCGCCCAGTTCCTCCATCAGCCGCGACGTCAGGCGCATCAGCCCCGAGCGGTGCTTCGCCGCGCCCATCTTGGTCGTGTCGTAGAAAATCATCAGGAAGAGTTGGCCACAAAAAGCACAAAAGGACGCAAAAATAGACCCGTCTGGTCATTCTGAGCGGGGCCAAGAATCCATTCTTCTGTGGGCGGGGTGCCCTCAGCCCGTGTGGCATGGCTGAAGAGGACGTCAGCCCGCCCGACAGGATTCTGGGCTGCGCTCAGAATGACAAACGTGGAAGCTTTTCCCTTTTTGTGCATTTTGCGTTTTTTGTGGCCAAAATCCGTGACTAAATATTTCCGCTATCCCTTCATCGCCTGCTCGAAGCACTCCACGAGTTTCGCGGTGTTTTTGTGCGCGTCGTAATTCTCCTCGACCCAGCTGCGCGCGGCCGTGCGCAGCCTCTCCGCCAGCTGGTCGTCCTCGCTCAGCCGCCGCAAGGCGATGATCCAGGCGAGCGGCAGGTCGACATCCGCGACGAGGCCGGTCCGTTCCTGGCTGATCGCTTCAGTCGTGGCCGAGGTCGGCGAAGTGACCACGAGCGTTCCCGCCGCCATGGCCTCGGGAATGACATTCGGCAGGCCATCGCGGTCGCCGCTCGCCGCCACCACTCCCGTGTGCAACAGCACGTCCGCCCATTCCAGTTGGGCCCACACTGCGGGCTGCGGCTGGTGCCCGAGCAATTTCACTTCCTGGGTCAAACCGAGCCGTTCAACCGCCGCATCGAGCGATGGTCGCAGCGGGCCGTCGCCAAGAATCCGCGCCTCAAACGCCAGCCCCGCGTCCTTGAGCGCCGCGTAGATGCGCAGCTGATAGTCGAACCCTTTCTTCGGCACCAACCGCGCGATACAGAGCAGCCGGAGCGGCCGGCGGCCGGCGCGGAGCGGCTTGAAGGCGGGGAACGTGTCGAGTCCGCGCCGGATACAGATGACCTTCTGCGGCGCGACGCCGCGCTCGATGAGTTCACGCCGGCCCATTTCAGTGGAAGTGTGGATGAAGCGCGCGTGCTGAAGTTTTTCGCGCAGCCACCAGTCGCCGCCATGTTCGTAAAGATCATAGGCGTGGGCGCCCGTGCTGAAGCGCCAACCGTGAATTCGCCAAAGCACCCAGGCCGCCGTCGCCGGCGCGCCCGCCCACGCCCCGTGCACCAGCGCCGGGGGATCCTGGCGCAACTCGCGGTAGAAACACCCGGCAAACCCCGCGCCGAGCATGTTCTCCCAAAAATTCAGCCACGACGGCGCCCCGCGCGTCAGGACTCCCTCAAACAAATCGCGCACGATCCGCGGCCGGCGCAGACAGTTCCACGGGATGATAAAGAGAAACAGCGGGATCAGCCGCCATTTGGAGAACGTGCGCACTGGGAGGCCGCGAAACTCCCCGCCCCCGCCCCAGAGCGAATAGAGCTTCAGGTTCAGACCCGTCGCTTGCAGCGCCACGACTTCACGTTGGAGAAAAGTCTCCGTGGATTTCGGAAACGTCGTAAACAGCAGGGCGATGTGCGGTGAGCTGGACAAGCGGAGGACTCGCTCCTACCCAATGGATAATTTCGCTGTCAGGAAAGCAGGAAACACCAACGTCGCTCCGTTTCGAAAGCGAGGCAAGCCACTGGCGTCGGTCGGTTCCAACCCCGCACGTCCACCCGTCCGCCCGCCCACTCGTCCGCTGCCACTTACCCTGGAGCAACCTCAATCCCCCGCGCCCACCCAACCCAGTGTGGAACGTGATACGTTACACATTTTCGGGGTTGGTCCGATGCACCGGGCTGCGCCTGCCGGGCCCGGGCTGCGGCTTCACCTGCGTGGAGATTTGCGCCTTCTCCAGGCCACCCCCTTTTGCGGCCGCGGTAGAAGGCGTTGGCGGACCAAGGCCGACTGGGGACCAAAGGTCCGGCGCGGCGTCAGTGCGGCGCGCGCGGCTTGGGCGGGAACGGTCCGGGCTGGAGCTGGGTGCCCGACGCTTCCTGGGCGAGATCGATCAGTTCCTCAATCACTTTCGTCGGATTTTCCTCGTAACGCAGCTTGAGGAAAGCGTCCCGCAGGCGCTGGTAGGCAGAACGGTCGTCCATCCAGGAATCGATGAGCCGGCCAAAATCCGCCGCGCTGGCGATGTGCGGCACGCCGGCCCCGCGTTGAAAATACTTCACGGTCAGTTCCTCCTGCGGCATAATGCCGCCGATGGCGTTAAAGATGATGGGGCACCGGAAGTGCAGCGCCTTGGCGCAGGTGGTGGTGCCGCCGCGCGTGACGATGGCGTCGCTCACCTGCATGAGCAGGTGCACCTTCTCGGAAAATCCGTCCACGAAGCAGTTGAGCGCCGGGTGCGCCGAGCGCCAGTGGACCAACTGATTGTAGGCCTCGCGATTCTTGCCGCAGATGACGACCACCTGGATCCGCTCCGCATGAGGCAGAATTCTCTCGAGCAGATCGAGGTGGTTGTTCGCCCCGTTTCCTCCGGTGGCGAGAAACACGGTGAACAAATCCGAGCGCAGCTCCAGAAATCGCTCCAAATAGGCCTCGCGGCCCACGGAATCGAGCACTTCAAGGTGCGACCGGGGCGCCATCAGGTGACCCCGCACTCGGGTGCGCTCGGCGGCCATGCCGAGTTTCACCGCGTAGTCCCGGGCCGTCGGCGTACGGGATACATAGAGGTCCGCGGTCGGTTCCACCCAATTGGAACTGTAGCCGAAGCCGCCGGAAAACTCTCCGCAGTAAGTCGCACACCGCACCTGGTCGGAGCCGAGGACTTTTTTCGCCAACTGAAAATACCCGCGGTTCAGGCAGTCGTGAACGCTGAAAACGAGGTGGGGCTGGTACTCGCGGAGGACCGCCTCATAATAGGCGCGGCCAAAGCTGACCGAGCGGCGGTTGAGCAGACCGAGCAGCTCGACGGCCAGGTAAAAGGCCTTATGCACCCAGGGCGATTCTTTCTGGATCCAATTATAGAATCGGACGCCCCAGCTGAAGAAGCCGGAGGATTTCTCCAGCATCTGCTCGATCCGCACTTCGACGTCATGCCGGTAAAGTTCGAAACACCACTCGGCAAAGGCCTGCGCGCGCGCGTCGTGGCCGGCGCCGGTGCTGGAAGTGAGGACGAGGATGCGGATGCGGGCCATGGTCAGAGGAAGGCGGAGGCTGCCAGCAGGCTCCTCCAATGGTCGGAAAGTGTGGCACTCATTTTCAAAGGCCGAAGTAGCGCGCGAGAATGCGACGACGGAGAGCCAGCGAGCCCAAGCGAACCAGCAACGGCCCCATCACGGCCTGAAAGAACCGCCCGGTGCGCACGGTGCCGCTGCGACCGCGGAGCAGGCTGCGGCGCAACGCCTCCGCGGCATGGGCCGGGACCGGGCCGGATGCCATCATCCCGGTGAACGCGGTCCAGACGCGGTCTTTGCGGGCTTCCTGGACCGGATCGGTCGCAAGCAAGTTCGCGTCCGCCGGGCGGCGCACGGAGGTCTCGAAGTCGGTGCGATAGTCGCCGGGCCGGAAATCGATGACGATGACGCCGGTGCCCGCGGTCTCAAACATCAGGCTTTCGTTGAGGGCGGAGAGGCCGGATTTCACCATGTTGTAGGCGCTCTGGTAGGGCAGCGGAAACTCGGCCGCCAGCGACGAGATATTGACGAGCGCGCCGCGCCGCCGCGCCAGCATGCCCCGCAAAGCGACATGGCTGAGCCGGGCCGTGCCGATCAGCATGAGCTCGATCTGCTGCTGCCAGACGGAAAAATCCGTCTCGGCAAATCCGCCAAACACGCCGTAGCCCGCGTTGTTGATCACCAGATCAAAACCGCCAGCGGCACGTTCCGCGTCGTGGAAGATCTTTTCCGCTGCGGGTCCGTCGGCGAGTTCCAGCGCGACCGGGTGAAATCGCGCCCGCACCATCAGTCGGCTCGTATCGCGGGCCGTGCCCCACACCTCCACGCCCTCGGCCAGCAGCATCTCCGCGAACGCCCGTCCGAGTCCGACACTGGCGCCCGTGATGAAGGCGGTGCGATAGCGGGCTGGGAAGACCGAGGCACTCATGGGTGGCACAGCACCGCGGGGGCGCAGCGTGACCTCAAGCCGCTGGAACTCGTTGGGATCAACGCGATCCACCTGAAGCCGGACGATGGGCGATCCATGACGGTTGCTCAGTTCACACTCTTGAACACGAGGCAGACGTTGGCGCCGCCGAAGCCGCAGCTGTTGCTCAGCACGACAGAGGGCCGGTTCGGGAGCGTGGCGCGGATAATGTTCAGACCATCGCAAGCCGGGTCGAGATTGGTGATGTGCGCCGAACCGGGTATGAAACCCTCCTTGATCGCCAAGGCGCAGAAGCCGGCCTCCATCGCGCCCGCCAGCGAGAGCCCGTGGCCGGTGAGCGCCTTGGTGCTGCTGATCGCGGGACGCGTCGGCGAGTTCTTGAAAATGGCCTTGAGGGCCTTGGCTTCGGAGATGTCACCGATCGGCGTGGCCGTGGCATGGGCGTTCACGTAATCGACGGCCTCCGGCGCAACATCGGAGTATTTCAGCGCATTTTCGATCGCGAGGCGAAGCCCGCTGCCCTCCGGATGGGAAATGGCCACGTTGTGCCCGTCCGAAGCCTGCCCCCAGCCGGCCACTTCACAATAGACCTTGGCACTGCGCCGCTCCACCTCCTCCTCGGCCTCGAGGACGAGGACGGTGGCCCCGCCCGTGCCGACAAAACCATCGCGCGCGACGTCAAAGGGCCGCGAAGCAAGTGACGGATCGGTCTGGAGCGAGAGGGCCCGCATGCCGGCGAACGGGAGAATGCTCTCCAAGTTGCCATCCTCCGCTCCGACGACAAACATGCGCTGCTGACGACCGAGGGCGATTTCATCGTAGGCGAAACCAAGGGCATGCGCCGACGAGGCGCAGGCGGACGAGAAGCCCGTCGAGGCGCCCTTGATCTTGAACTGGGAGACCAAATTGAAATTCACCGTGCCTGCAATGGAAGCGACGATGCCGAGCGGCTGGCAGCGCATGACACCCTGCTTGCGCATTTTTTCGAGGAAGTGGCCCAACAGGAACGGCGAGCCGCCCGAGGCGGCGTAGAGGCCGGTCATGGCATTCGAGCAGTCGGCCTCGGTCAGTTTGGCGTCCTCGACCGCTTGCTGCATGGCGCAATACGAAAAAACCCCATGCGGGGCCATGCCCCGGAGGATGTCGCGGCGAATGCTATAGCGGGCCGGGAAAAGCCAATCTTCCGCATCGGTGGAGTCGGTTTTGAAATCCTTGACGGGGGCCGCAACCTTGACCGGGATCTCCGGTTTTTGAAACGGGGGATACTGGACCATGCCATGGCGCAACTCGCGCAGGCTCTCCGAAACGGAACCCGCGTCATTGCCGATACTCGTGATAAAGCCGACCCCGGTGATGTAAACTTTCCGCATGTAAGGTTAGACTGCGACCCGGACCGATGGTACCGCGCCAGAATTGCGTCGAATGAAAACGCTTTTCCAAAGGCGGTCAACCCCCGCAGTCGCGCTGGTCGCTGCGAAAGGACTTAGCCGTTGACCACGGCCTGTGCCGGGATGGCCTCCGGAGCGGACTGGGCCGCCTCGACGGGTTTCGCCACTTCTTCGGCAAACGCGAAAGTCAGGGTAATTTCCTCGGCGATGGCGGCCTTTTCCTGACCGACCCGGATCTGGCCCTCGAACGTGGCGAGCGGCAACTTCAAGCGCTTCGGCTTGATGGAGAGACTGAGCACATCGCCCGGCTTGCAAATCCGATGACAGCGGACGCCCTCGCAGGAGGTGAAGAAAATCGTGCGGTGATCGACGACCTTGCCGGGCTCCCCGATCTGGCCTTCCAGGAGGAACAGCACCGCGAGTTGCCCCAAGGCCTCGAGCATGATTGAGGCCGGTAGCACCGGGTTGTCCTTGAAGTGGCCCTGGAGAAAGAATTCCTGGCCGCTGATTTTATATTTGGCGTTGGCTCCGTGGGCGTTGACCGAAGCTTCGCCGAGAAACAGGAAGGGCGGCTGAATCGGCATGATCGCAATGATCTGCTCGATCGGAAGAAATTTGGTCGGCTTGGGCAACGGCATGCCGCGCACCTTGCATTCGATGAACACCTTTACGTCGCCCACCGAACGCAGATAGCGGAGTTCCTCATTGTTGATCGACACCTGCAGGACATCTTCAACCAGAATGACGATTTCCATCATCGTCAGGGAATCGATCCCCAAATCTTCGATGACCCGAAGGTCGTCATCGGCATCCTTCAACTTGGCGCGCAAGTCCGGTTCGACGTAGCGCTCGATGATCCCCAGAACAATCGCCGGCAAATGCTCGGTGTTGCCTGTCTTTCGGAATTGCGCCGCTGCCTCATAAGTCGCTGCGGAACAGCGCTTGAGTGCTTCCCTCAAGTTGACGTCGTCTTCCGACGTGAAAGGTTTGAGAGGAATGCCCGTGGGATTGGTGGCTGACTGTACCATTGGATTGTCAGTAAGCTAAACGCTGGCGGTCATGTAAACCCCAAAAATTACCGCCGTTTAGGGCCCATTCTGCCGGGTCTTTGACGTTGGGATCGTTCCCTCGAAGCGGCGGCGCCCCCGCGTTGGAGCCAGGCTCCGCTCCGCGGGTCGCGCAGTCCCCAGTCCCACGACAGCCGGTTCTGGCTGATTCCATCGATTGACGCTCCCGATTTAGTCTGTTGACTTGCCGATGCGGCCGAGGCCACATGCCGCCTCTCGTCTCCCGTCCACGGGATTCCCGCCCAACCCGACCCGCCCAGCCCAAACGGCCGATGCCGATCCCCTTTTCCCGCAAAGCCGACTCGCCGGCCAAGCCGTTGGTTCTGGTCACTCACGAATTCTTCCCGCACCGCGGAGGGATCGCGATCTACGCCGCGGAAATGGCTCGCGCCGCGCAGAGCCTAGGGTACGAGGTCGAGGTGTGGGCCCCCGCCCTACCGGCCGGTGTGCCAGAACCGGCCTGGCCCTTTCGAGTGCAACGCCTGCCTCTCGCCGGGAATCACAGTCTCCTGAGCCAATGGCGGATGGCCCGGCAACTCCGGGCCCACACCGACCGTCTCAGTGCCGCGACCCTCTATGTTCCGGAGCCCGGTCCGTTGTTGGCGCTTCTGCTGTTGCAATACTTCGAAACCTTACGCCCAGGCCGCCTCGTGTTGACGTTTCACGGCTCGGAAATCCAGCGCCTCGCTTCGCGTCGATTGCTGCGCTGGAGCACCACGCATTTGCTGGCACGGGCCACTTCTATCAGTGTGGTCAGCGCCTACGCTCGCGACCTGTTTGTCCGGCATTTCCCGGAGTCGGCGGCGAAAATCGTGCTCACCCCCGGCGCCCTGCGGACCGATCTGACCCCCAGTCCGTCCGCGTTTCCGGTCAAGAGCGCCGGCAGAACGGTCGTGCTCACCGTGGCGCGAATCTCCCCGCGCAAAGGCCAGTTGCAGGTCATCCGGGCGCTGCAGGCTTTACCCGCCGCGCAGCGCGCCGGTCTCGAGTACTGGCTGGTCGGTTCCCACAGCAAAGAGAACTATGAAGCCACCCTCGCGGCCGCAGCCGCAAATGCTGATTTTCCCGTCAAATTCCTCGGCGACATTCCCGACGACAAGCTCGACGACGTTTACCGGCAGGCCGACATTTTCGCCATGACGAGCATGCCGCACAAACACAGCATCGAAGGCTTCGGGCTGGTTTACCTTGAAGCGGGGGCTCATGGCCTGCCGATCGTGGCTCACGCCATCGGCGGAGTGCCCGAAGCCGTGTTGCAGGGAAAAACCGGTCTGCTCGTCGCGCCCGGTGACACGGCGGGACTGACCGCCGCCTTTTCGCAGTTGATTGCCGATCCCGCGCTTCGCCACCAGCTCGGCGCCGCCGGCCGGACCCGGGCCATCCAGCATACGTGGCGCGACTCCGCCCAATCCTTGTTTGGCCAACCGCCACCGCTGCCGGCATCCTGACCCATGATTGAATCCCGCACGCAGATCGCCGTCCGTTACGCCGAAACCGATATGATGGGGATCGTTTATCACGGCAGTTATCTGCCGTGGTTTGAGGTCGGCCGCACCACGTTGCTCAAGGAAAACGGGCTACCCTACCGCGAACTTGAAGCCCGGGGATACTTGCTGCCGGTCATCGAGCTCGGGACCAAGTTCCTCAAGCCGGCGCTGTATGACGACACCGTCACGATCATCACGCGGTTGCCGGAGCGCCCGTCGTTGCGGATCCGGCTCGAGTACGAAGTGCGGCGCGGCGAAGAGCTCCTCGTCACCGGCTTCACGATTCACGTCTTCATCAACAAGGCCGGAGAACCCGTCCGGCCGCCGGCTTATTTCGCGGACCGGATGCGCGAGCTGTTCCGCGAGGGGAGTTAATCCGCCCCGTACTCGGCCCGCACCGTTTCATCCGTTTCCCCGGCGCGGGCGCCCGCCAGCAAGTCCGCGGCATCCGGCCCCGCGAGCTGGCGCACCGCCCACACGGCGTGGGCCCGCACCACTGGCGACTCATGCCCGGCCAGCCGCCGCACCGCCGGCAGCAAGCCCGCGTCGCCCGAGTTGCCGGCCACTACGCAGGCGTTGCGCAGCAGTCCGGTAAATTTCAGGCGCTTGACCGCGGTGCCGCGAAACACCTCGGCAAACCGGGCCGGCGTCAACTCGAGAATCTCGCGCAGATCCAGCCCGGCGATGGCCGGGCGCGCCGCGAGCAGCATCTTGCGCCCGGCCTGCGCAAACCGGTTCCACGGACAAACCTCCAGACAGACGTCGCAACCATAGATCCGGGAACCGATGCCCGCCCGCAATTCACGCGGGATGACGCCCTTGTTCTCGATCGTCTGGTACGAAATGCATCGCCTCGCATCCACGACGCCGGGCCGGGAAAAGGCGTCGGTCGGACACGCATCGAGGCAGCGGGTGCATTTCCCGCACAGCAAACCCGCGGGCTCATCTTCTTCCCGCGGAAGATTCTTCCGCAGGGGTGCGTCGGGCGCGAATTCCAGCCGGGTCAAAATTGCCGCCAGGAACAGCCAATTGCCGTGCGTTTTGGAAATGAGCATCGCGTTCTTCCCGCGAAAACCCAGCCCGGCCCGGGCCGCCCAGCCGCGCTCGAGCACCGGCCCGGTGTCGACGTAGTAGCGGTAGTCAATGGGGTCCGCCCCGTGCATTTCCTCCAGCAACCGGCCCGCCGCCACGAGCCCGGGCCGGATCGTGTCGTGGTAGTCGGCGTGCAACGCATAACGCGCCCACACCGGCTTGCCCGCGGCCCGCCCCCCGGTTTTTTCCCCGTCCCAATAATTCACCCCCAGCAAAATCACGCTCCGTACGCCGGGCAAGACCACGTCCGCGTCCATCCGTTTGTCCGCCGTGCGCTCCATCCACTGCATCTCCGCCTGCTGGCCCGTCGCCAGCCAGTCGCGCAGACTGGAATTTTTCCGACCCGCGGCGGCAAACCGGACCTCGTCAAAGCCCAGCCCGAGCAACCGCTGCCGCAACGCTTCGCGCGGCTCACCCCCGATCGCCGCCGCGGCCGGGGTGGTCATGGTTTCCGATGGGCCGACTCGTGGGCGTACACCCGCAGCACATGCGCCACGATTTCCCGCTGCGACCGGTTGTCGGTCAGCACCATCGCGCCCGTGCGCCGGTAGATCGCTTCCCGCTGGCCATAAAGTTCCCGCAGCCGGTTCTCGCGATCAGCCACCTCCAGTAGCGGCCGGTGGGTCGCATGCATCGTCCGCTGCAAAACCGACTCGAGGGAGGCGTGCAGGCAGATGACGATGCCGCGGCTGCGCAACAAATCCAGTATGCCGGGCGGAACGATGAGTCCCCCGCCGCATGCCACCACGCATTTCATCGCCGGGTGCCCGCGGGCAACATAGTCGCGCTCGAGGTCCCGGAACTTCGCCTCGCCGTCGTCGGCAAAAATCCTGGCGACGGCCTTGCCCTCGAGGCGCTCGATTTCGTGGTCGCTGTCGAGAAAGGCAAACCCGAGTTGCTTGGCCGCCTGCCGTCCCACGGTGCTCTTGCCCGTGCCCATGAAACCCACCAGGTAGAGATTAGTGTCGAACGAAATCATGTCGTGCGGCCTAACGAACACCGCCCGGCGCGCCGGTGCAAGTGCGGGTTGCATCCGTGGGTGCCAATCGCCGGCCCGCCGGAGGAAGTTCGCTCTGTTCAAGCTCCGGGAAAAACCGCACGCTTCCGCCCCATGGCCGCCCCTGCCCCACAAATCAGCCACGACTATACCTTCGAAAGCGACAACACCGCCGGCATGGCCCCCGAGGCCATGGCGGCCTTCGTGGCCGCCAACCAGGGAACCGTGCCCTCCTACGGCAAAGACGAATGGACCCGGCAGGCGAAGGAACACATCCGCTCGATCTTTGAGACCGAGTGCGAAATCTTTTTCGTCTTCAACGGCACCGCCGCCAACGCCCTGGCGCTCGCGACCCTGAGCCGCAGCTATCAGAGCATCATTTGCCACCATTTTTCCCATGTGGATGTCGACGAGTGCGGGGCGCCGGAGTTCTTCACCGGCGGCGCGAAAGTCATTCCCGTCGTCAGCCCCAATGGCAAACTGCAACCCGCCGACGTCGAGCGCGCCGCGCTCAAGCGCACCGACGTGCATTTCCCCAAGGCCCGGGCCCTCTCGCTCACCCAATCGACGGAATGGGGCACGGTCTACACGCCGGCCGAAGTGCGCGCGCTCTGCGAGGTGGCGAAAAAACTCGGGCTGGCCGTGCAGATGGACGGCGCCCGATTCGCGAATGCCGCCGCCACGCTCGCGACCCACGGCGCCAAGCCCGCCGACTTCACCTGGCGCGCCGGGATCGACGTGCTCAGCTTAGGCGGCACCAAGAACGGCATGAACACGACCGAGGCCGTCGTGTTTTTCAATCCCGAGCTGGCCCGCGAATTTGACTGCCGCGTGAAGCAGGGCGCCCAACTGGCCGCGAAACAGCGGTTCGCCGCCGCCCAGTGGTGCGGCATGCTCGAAGGCGGCGCGTGGCTGCGCCACGCTGCGCACGCCAACGCCATGGCGCAGAAACTGGCCGCCGCCCTGCGCCCGCTGCCGGCGGTGAAGTTCATCGCCGAGCCCGCGGCCAACGGCGTGTTTGTCGAGCTGCCCGGGGAAACGGTCGAAAAACTGTGGGCCCGGGGCTGGCACTTTCATCGTTTCATCGGGGACCACGGCTACCGCCTCATGTGCTCGTGGGCCACCACACCCGAGACCGTTGACCGGTTTGTCGCGGAGTTGCGGTCAACGCTGGGCTAGGGTGTGTCCTTCCAACCCGGTTTGTCATCCTGAGCGAAGCGAGGGATCCACGGCAGCGAAGGCCAAATCGCGAGCGAAAGGATGGATTCTTCACTTCGTTCAGAATGACAGGTAATGAGTCGTTGGCGGGTTTGAAGACACTCCCTCCCCTCCCCCGGGCGGCGGGGCATCCTTGACGCCGCGAAGGAATCGCGGACGGCACGGCGAGCCCCCGGCCCATAAAAAAACGCCTTCCGCAAGGAAGGCGTTTCGAAGGGGGGGCAAATGGAGTCGCGGGCGGCTTATTTGCCAGCCGGAGCGGCCGCGGCCGCCTCTTTCGGGGCGTCCTTCACGCCGAGCATTTCAATCTCGAAAACGAGCGTCGCGGCCGGGGGGATCGCCTGGCTGCCTTCGTCGCCGTAGGCAAGCGAGGGGGGGATGTAGAGCCGGATCTTGCCGCCAACGCCCACCTTTTGCATGCCTTCCAGCATGCCAGGAATGAGCTGGCCGGGCTGAAGAATCATGTCGACCGGTTCAACCGGTGCGCCCTGCTGCCGGGGCTGCAGTGAGCTGTCGAACACCTGGCCGCTCGTGAGCGCGCCGGTATAGTGGAAGGTAACCAACTGGCCGACCTTCGGCACCGCGCCTGTGCCCGCCTTGAGGATCTCGTAACGCAAGCCGCTGGGCAGATCGACCACGTTCTTGTTTTCCTTCAGTTGGGTGAAAAAGGCGGCGCCCATGCTCATCTGCTCCATGCGGAGCTTGGTCATGAAAACTTCATTTTTCTTCCCGAGAAAAGCCTCGATTTCGGGCCCGATTTCCTTGGCGTCAAACGCCGGCTGGATGCCAGAAGCGGAGCCAACCATGCCGCGCGCCATCGCCTCGACCTGCTCCTTGGTGAACCCGAGCTGGCTCAAACCCATTCGCGCACCGGTGTACCAGCCATAGGCTTCGAGCACCTGGGCCTCGGTGAATTTCGGCTTGGCCGGGGCCGCAATGGCCGGGGCTGCCGCAGTCGGGGCCGCCGTCGCGACGCCGGGGACGTTAAACTTGACCGCATCTTCAGCAGAGGCGGCTACCAGCAGGCCCATGCAAATGAGGCCCGCACTGACTTGGGAGATGATTTTCATTTCGAGTGGTTAAGCCTGATTGGGAAACGGCCCAGGCGATTTTGTGCCGTGAAAAACGACGGAACTTGGCGCTCGTCGGACAAAAATCAATCCCTTTGAGGGCAAAACTTTGCCGGCCGCCGGCCAAAGCCCAAGCTTGTCAGACCGCCTCTTCCGTCTAAACCTCACCAATCCCATGAACGAAAACCAATTCTGGCACAGCACCGACGGCCAGATTCTGACGGTAAAGAACAAAAACAGTGAGAAGGTCGCGCTGACCCTGGTCTTTTGGCCGCGCCATGCGGCGGAGATGGAGTTTCTCAAGTCGCACCTGGCCGAAATCCATTTCACCGAGCGCAGTTCCCTCGCCCGCATCGGCATCGAGATGCTCCTGCCCGGCCCGCCCACGATCGACGGCAACCGCCTGCTGCTCAGCGCCGACGCCTTCATCTACGACCCGAACTTCCCCAACGCGGCCTATTGGAAAAAACTGCTGCGCCCCGGAACCCCGGTGGGCCGGCTTTTCTTCGCTCCCGCGGCGGCCAAGCTCACCAGCGCCGAGATCTGGGCCGCAATCAAGGCCAATGACCTCAAGCTGCCCAACACGATCAGCATCGACAGCCGCGGCCGGGTTTTTCTGACCCCGCATCAGGTGAGCTACACGCTTTCGCCCCGGCTGCAGCGCCTCAATTTCGAAAACATCGTCAGCGGCAACGCCGGCCGCGCCCTCCTTGACAAGGTGCAGATCCGCCATGATGCCTCGCCGCTGACCATCCCGCCCCGCTCGGGCATTCTGACCAGCTGCTCGATGTACCTGAAGGAGCACTTCGTCGTCCTCAATCAGGGGGAAGGAAACTTCGGCCTGCACACCAGCGCCGTCCTGCTCGACCCGATCAAGACCTTCGGCACAAACGTCATGCTGGAAATCTACAACACCGGCGACCAACCGGTGGTCAACCCGATGGTGTCCGTCGACATTTTCCGCGCCCCGCCCTCGACCGATCCGGAGTTTAACACCCTCACGAAAAAGCGTCAGCGCCTGCTCTCCACGGCGAGCAATCTCTACAAATGCCTCGATGGCAACCCGCCGCTCGACACCACGGAAGCACGTCCCCGGACCAAGATCACCGTCCGCGGGCAGAGCGGCACGATGGAAAACCGCAGCGTCCTGGTCCGCGCCAGTGAGGACCTGAAGAAATTTCTCGAGGACGCGGCCTGCCCGATTGGCAGCCGCACGATGATCCAGGCCCTCGACAACGCCGCCCCCGACGCCGACACGCTGATCATCGACTATTTTCCCGATCTCCTCGAGCACATCGAGCTTCTGACCCGCATCGGCGACGTGAAGCTCAAGCGCATCATCTTCCGCCAGGCCTCGCGCACCCACGGCTATTTTCTCTCCAGCAACGCCCACGCCCGGCTCGACACCTTCCATGCCATCGGCGTGCAGGTCTATTGGTACGATGAGATCACCAAGGATCTCTACGTCCACACCTACAAGAAGGAGCACGGGTTTTTTGTCCGCGAGGAAATGGCGCGCAAATTCCAGGAAACCACGATCCTCGCCTTCTACGGCTCGGCCTTCAGCATCGAGCCGGCCGACACCGAGCGGATCACACGGCTCGTCGAGCAGCTGACCGGCTTCATCGGACCCAACGTCGGCGTCCTCACCGGCGGCGGCGGCGGCGTCATGCGCCTCGCCACCGACCAGGCCCGCGGCAAGGGCGCGCTGACCGGCGCCTGTTTCCTCGAACTCGAGGCCCAGCCGCCCGAGCTTGGCGTGGATTTCTTCAATACCTTCCAGGAAACCTCGCGACACTTCCGCCAAAAGTGGTTCGAAGCCGCGGATTTTTGCATCTTCAACGTCGGCGGCGTCGGCACGCTTGAGGAAATCGGCATCGAGATGTGCAACCTCAAGCTCGGCATCCGCCCGCGCGTGCCCTACGTGTTTTTCAACTCGAAATTCTGGGGCGACCTTCGCCGCCAGCTGCGCGAGATGATCCGCAGCAAGCGCGCCCCCGCCTGGATCGCCGACTACATCCTCTTCACCGACGACCCCGACGAAGTCGTCCGCTTCTACCGGAAGACCCTTCAAGTCCTATAGTTCCGCCCCGCAAGACGCCTTGCCGCGCCGTAGCCTTGGCGAAGGCGGGTGCAGGTGCTGTAAGCCCCCGAGCGGCGGGGCAACGCGCGCCCCCTTACCGGCGGGATTGATTCAACGGCCGCACGACGGCTAAAACCGGAGGCCTGATCCGGGATGGGTCTTGGTGACACGCCGCGGGCTTGCGCTCGCTGCTTCATCCGTGTCTATCTCTGCTAATCCGTGGCTCGCACACTCCCAAAATCAGTCCTCGTCGTCGGCTCCGGCGGGCGCGAACACGCGCTCGTCAAGGCGCTCGCGCTTTCCCCGGCTAAGCCGCGGCTGATCTGCGCGCCGGGCAATGCCGGCATCGCGCAGGACACCGCCTGTTTCCCTGTCGCCGGAGACAACATCGCCGGACTCGTCGCGCTCGCCCAGCGAGAAAAAGTGGAGTTCGTTGTCGTCGGCCCGGAAGTTCCCCTGGCGCTCGGCTTGGCCGACCAGCTCATCGCCGCCGGCATTCCGGTCTATGGCCCGAAAGCCGACGGCGCCCGACTCGAAGCCTCGAAGATTTTCACGAAGCAGCTCCTGCTGAAGCACAATATTCCGACCGCCGCCGCCGGGATCTTCACCGCAGTCGAACCCGCGCTCGCCGACCTGCAAAAGCGCGGCGCCCCGATCGTCATCAAGGCCGACGGCCTCGCCGCCGGCAAAGGCGTCGTCGTTGCCCAGTCGCTCGCCGAAGCCGAGGCTGCCGTGCGCGACATGCTCGCGGGAAACAAATTCGGTTCCGCCGGCAGTCGGATTCTGATCGAGGATTGCCTCTTTGGCGAGGAGACCTCGCTCCTCGTGGTCGTGTCGGGTCGCGACTATGTCATCCTGCCGACGGCGCAGGACCACAAACGCATCGGCGACGGCGACACCGGGCCGAACACCGGCGGCATGGGCGCCTACTCGCCGGCGGAAGTGGTCACGCCGGAACTGCTCGACCGCATCAATCGCGAAATCGTGCGACCCTCCGTCGACGCCATCGCCGCTGAAGGCATGGATTTTTGCGGCACACTCTTCATCGGCATCATGCTCACGCCCACCGGCCCGAGGGTGATCGAATACAACGCCCGGTTCGGTGATCCCGAGACGCAGGTCGTGCTTCCGCGTCTGGAAACCGACTTGCTCACGCTCCTCTGGGCCGCCACGGAGCGCGCGCTGGCTGGTTTCCAGTTAAAAGTAAAACCAGAGTACGCGTTGTGCGTCGTCATTGCGGCCAAGGGGTATCCCGACCAGTTCCCCAAAGGTGACCCCCTCCTCCTTCCGCGCACCCTCCCTCCGCAAACCACGATCGATCACGCCGGCACCGCCAGAAATCCCGCCGGGCAACTCGTGACCAATGGCGGCCGGGTGCTCGGGGTCACCGCACTCGGCTCCACCTTGACCGAAGCCGCCGCGCGCGCGTACCTGGCTTGCGAATCCATTCAGTGTGCGTCCAAATACCACCGCCGGGACATCGGTGCCCGCCAACTCAACCGTTCATGAAACGCCTGCTCCTCCTTTTTTCATCCCTCAGCCTGCTCGCCTTCGCTTCCGGCGAGAAACCGGCTGATCTCGGCTCCAGTCTCTCCTACCTGCGCGTGCACTCGCTGGGCGACGCCGCGACCGCCTTGCCTTCCGCGCTGGCGGCCAATCACGCCTGCGTCCTCGATTTGCGGTATACCACGGCCAGCGCCGACGCCACCGGCGCGTTGCGCACCGCCCTCATCCAGCGGCCGGCGGATTCGCCCCTTTTCATTCTCATCAGCCCCGCGACTCCCCGCGTCGTCATCGATACCATCAACGGCACGCCCGGCTCGTTCCTCACCCTGAGTTTCCTCAGCTCCCGGTCGGCCATGCATCTCACGGTCAAGACTGACGCGGCAACCGACCGGCGGGCCTATGATGCTTTCGATGCCGGAACTCCGGTCGAGACGCTGATCTCCGGCAAGATCGAAAAAGAACGCTTCGACGAGGCGACTTTGGTGGAGGAATTCAAGAACGGCAACCCCGACGCCGCGCCTCCGACCCCCGCTTTGCCGGACGACCGGCCCGGACAAACACCGGCCGGCCAGCAGGCCGGAACGGCGCAAGATCCGACCGACGCCAAGCCGGCCGAGGCCGGGGAAAAGCCCTCACCGCTCATCGACCGCGTGCTGCAACGGGCGGTGCACCTCCATCAGGCCCTGCTCGCCCTGCACCGGTGACAATGGCAGGCCAGACGGTGCGCCCGACCCCGCGCGTCGGGGAAAAATCCCGCCCTGTAGGTTGTGGTGCCGGAACCTCTTCTTTGCCTTGCCGTTCTTTCTGCCTTTAGCTTACCGCCTAAAACCTCCAGGTTATCGCCTCCCCCATGCCTGAGCCCGGCCATATTTTGTTTGTTTGCACCGGCAACATCTGCCGCAGCCCGATGGCGGAAGGTTTGCTCAAGCACGCCCTCGCCGGCCAGTCCGGCCCCCTTCGCTCGCTGGAGGTTCTCTCCGCCGGGGTCGCCGCCCGCCCCGGCGAGCCGATCTCGGAAAATTCCGTCTTGGCGCTTAAGCGGACCGGGATCGACATCCGGGGCCAGCGCAGCCGGGCGCTGACCCAAGAGTTGCTCGACAATGCCTTGGCCGTATTTTGCATGACCGAGGCGCACCGGTCGATCATCCAGATGCAGGCCCAGCCGGCCCCCAAGCACCTTTATCTTTTTCGCGAGTTCCTGTCCCCGCCGGCGGAAATCGAAATCGGCGACCCCTTTGGCGGCCCGATCAAAGTTTACGAAGCCTGCCGCGACGAAATGGTCGAGGCCATCCCCAGCCTCGTCGCCTTTCTTAAGACACTTGTTCCGCAAGAATAATCTTCCCCTGCTTCCTCGCTCCCGCCTCCCTTCTTCCATGTCGCTCAACGCCACGCCCCTCGCCCAGCTCGATCCCGCCATCGCCGCCGCCATCGCGTCCGAATTCGCCCGCCAGGCGCACCACCTCGAACTCATCGCCTCGGAAAATTTCACCTACCCGGCCGTGATGGAGGCGCAGGGCAGTGTGCTGACGAATAAATATGCCGAGGGCTACCCGGCCAAGCGCTGGTACGGCGGCTGCGAATTTGTCGACCAGGTGGAAAACATCGCGATCGAGCGCGCCAAACTGCTCTTCAACGCCGAGCACGCCAACGTCCAGCCTCACTCCGGCTCGCAGGCCAACTTTGCCGTCTACACCTCCATGCTGCAGCCGGGCGACAAGATTCTCGGCATGAACCTCAGCCATGGTGGCCATCTCACGCACGGCAACCCGGCTAATTTCTCCGGCAAACTCTACAAGTTCTGCCAATACGGCGTGCGCGAGGCCGACGGTCTCATCGACTACGACGAGCTCGCCGCCGTCGCCCTGCGCGAACAACCCAAGATGATCACGGTCGGCGCCTCCGCCTATTCGCGCATCATCGATTTCGCCCGCATGGGCGAGATCGCCCGCTCGGTCGGGGCGCTTCTCTTTGCCGATATCGCCCACATCGCTGGCCTCGTCGCCTCGGGCCATCATCCGTCGCCGTTTCCGCACGCCGATTTTGTCACGACCACCACGCACAAGACCCTGCGCGGCCCGCGCGGCGGCCTCACGATGTGCAAGGCGGCCCACGCCAAAGCCATTGATTCCGCCGTGTTCCCCGGCGGCCAAGGCGGCCCGCTCATGCACGTCATCGCCGCCAAGGCCGTCTGCTTCGGCGAGTGCCTTAAGCCCGACTTCAAGGAATACTCCGGTCAGGTGGTCGCCAATGCCCGGGCCCTGGCCGCGGGCATGATCAAGCGGGGGTACAACATTGTCTCCGGCGGCACCGACAACCACCTCATGCTGGTCGACCTCCGCGCCAAACTCCCCAACCTCACGGGCAAAGTCGCCCAAGAGACGCTCGATCGCGCCAACATTACCTGCAACAAGAACACCGTGCCGTTCGAGACCCGCTCGCCTTTCCAGGCTTCCGGCATCCGCCTCGGTTCGCCGGCCATGACCACGCGCGGCTTGAAGGAAGCCGAGATGGAGGAAATCGCCGGCCTGATCGACGGCGTGCTCGTCGCCATCGGCACCGCGCAGGAAGCCGCCGTGCTCGCCGCGACCAAGCAGCAAGTCATCAACCTGACCGGCCGATTCCCGCTGCCGTATAAACTGTAGGCGACCGCCGCACCTGAAAGTCGCACGGCCGTCGGGCGCTTTGGGCGCAGGGCATTAACCGCCATCGACCGGGACGAGTGCAGGAGCCTCGGCCGCCGGGCGCGCCGTCAGCAGAATCGCGGACGGCCCAACAATCCCTCCCGACCAACGCTGCCGCGCCAAAGTCCCCAGATCAACGGACGCTGGGACTAATCCGTCCGGCCGGCGGAAACAGGCTTTGCGCGCGGACCTCCTTCACTCATCCTTCGCCGACTTTTCCCACCGCTTGAGCTCCCTTCCCGCCAGTCCCCCCGCCCCGAAGCCCCTGTCGCTTGGTGTCATCTTCCTGACGCTCTATATCGACCTCATCGGTTTCTCGATCATCTTTCCGCTCGGTCCGGATCTGATTTCGCACTATCTGCAAACCGACGGCCAGAGCGGTGTGCTCGGCTGGTTGCTCGCCCAGTCCACGGCGATCGCCCAGGCCTGCGGTCGGGACAACGCGTTTGCCGCCGTGCTTTTCGGCGGGGTTCTGAGCTCTTTTTTCTCCATTCTCCAGTTCATCTTCGCGCCTTTCTGGGGCGCCATCTCCGACAAACGCGGCCGGCGCGGCGTCCTGCTTTTGACCGTGGCGGGCACGGCCCTCGGCTATCTCGTCTGGGCGCTGAGCGGCTCGTTCTGGCTTTTCCTGCTCTCGCGCATCGTCACCGGCGCGTTCAGCGGCAACCTCTCCGTTGCCACAGCCGCGGTGGCCGATGTGACCAGCCGCGCCGAGCGCGCCAAGGCCATGGGCATCGTGGGCGCCGCCTTCGGCCTGGGCCTCGTCACCGGCCCGACCCTGGGCGCGCTCACCGCCCACTTCAACCTGCTCGACCGGTACCCGTCGCTGGCGCGCTTCGGCGTCAATCCGTTTTCCGTCCCGGCCCTCATCGCCTTCGCAATATGCCTCGTCAATCTCGTCTGGATTCACCGGCGCTTCCGGGAAACGCTTTCGCCCGCCGCCCGCGCCGGGGCGAGCGAACCGCGCATTCGCAACCCGCTCGCGGCCATCTTCGGTCTCAGCAACACCGCGGTGCGCCGCGCGAATCTCGTGGCCTTCACCTACTCGCTGGCCTTTGTGGCGATGGAGACGTCACTGACCTTTCTCGCCGCGGAACGATTCGGCTACACCGCCCGCCAAAACGGCTTCCTGCTCGGGTTTCTGGGCCTTTGCTCGATCATCACCCAAGGCTTCATCGTTCGCCGCCTCCTCGCCCGGGTCGATGAGGTCCGCGTCCTGAACTCCGGCCTGGTTTTTTCCGCGTTCGGCCTGCTCATCATCGGCTTTGCCGCCCAGCCGTGGATGCTGTATGCGGGCCTCGCCTGCCTGGCGACCGGCTCGGGCTTGGTCAATCCCGCCACCACCGGCCTCATTTCACTCTACAGCGGCGCCGAGGAACAGGGCCGGGTGCTCGGAATCTTCCGCTCGCTCGGCTCCCTCTCCCGCGCCATCACCCCGATCCTGGCCGGTGCTTCGTTCTGGCTCTTCGGTTCGCGCAGCGTTTTTGTCGTCAGCGCCCTGCTCGCCGCCGGTGCGTACTGCCTCAGCCTGACCTTGCCGAAGCCGCCTAAATGATTCCGGATTCCAGATCCTTGCTCCCGTCGCGGCGGACTGTGCCCGATCGGCAGGGCGCGACCGGAAATCTCCCCGCCGCGTGGCTGCTCTTGTCCCTGCTCACCCTGCTTTTTTCCGGCTGCGTGTCCACCGCCCGCCGCGCCCAAGGCCCGACCATCATCCTGACCCAGCCCGCGGTGCTGCCGGCCCGACTCATTTCCAATTTTTTTGTCGTCGAGACCAAGTGGGCCGACGGCCAAACCTACCGCTTCCTCATCGACACCGGCTCGACCGCCACGCTGGTGACGCCCGATCTGGCCCGGCGGTACGGGCTGAAGCAGAAGAAGAACACGCCGCCCCGCAAGGTACCCGTCCGCTCGGCCAATGGCGGCGAAATCGATCTCGAGGCCGTCACCCTGAGTGCGGTCAGGTTCGGCGAGGCTTCGTTCGAGCGGGTCCCCGCATTGATCTTTGATTTTGCCGAGCTCTCCAGCCATCTCGGCCTGTCGATTGACGGCCTCATCGGCTTCCCGCTTTTCCGGGACACGCTCTTAACCTTGGACTATCCCGGCGCCCGGATGGTGATCGCGCCCTATCCGACGAGTCCGACGCCGCTCGGACAGACCCCGCGGCTCTCCACCATCGCCTTTAACAACGAGCAGAGCACGCCCCTCATTCCGGTGCAGATGGGCAACGAATCGTTCATCGTGCTGATCGATTCCGGCAGTGACGGCAGTCTGAGCTTGAATCCCGTCGGCCTGCACCCGCGCTTCGCGAACGGCCCGCGCGTCGGCACGCTCATCTCGTCGTTGCAGGGCGACCGGCGCCAGCTCACCGGCCGGCTTGATCAGGAGGTGACGATCGGCTCGCACCTGATCGTTAAGCCAATCGTGGATCTCAGCGAACAGCTCTCGTCAATCGGCGGGGAACTGTTGAGCAACTTCTCCCTGACCTTCGACCAGCGCCGCAACCGAGTCACCTTGGCGCGCGAGACCGACGGGCCGGTGACCATGGGGCCGCGTCGCAGTACCGGCCTCGCGTTCGCGCGCGCGCCCATTTACTGGCGCGTCCTGACCGTTGTCCCCGACACTCCCACGGCCCCGCTCCCCGTGCAGACCGGCGACCTCTGCGTCCGCATCAACGGCGAGATCGTCGATCGATGGAACTACGAGCGCTACGCCGCGCTGCTGAAATCCGCGGCCCAGATCACTTTCACCTTCCTTGCCGGCGCGAAGGAGACCGAAGTGGTCGTCCCGATTTTCGACCTGGTGCCGTGATGGTCGCG
Source organism: uncultured Oleiharenicola sp. (assembly GCA_964486705.1). Classification (GTDB taxonomy): domain Bacteria; phylum Verrucomicrobiota; class Verrucomicrobiia; order Opitutales; family Opitutaceae; genus Lacunisphaera. The sequence continues at coordinate 28,357 of CAZAOI010000004.1, forward strand.
CGGAGCGCGACCAGGTGAGAGTTCTAGGTTGAAAGTTGAGAGACCGGAATTGGCTTTCCCCTCTCAACCCTCAGCTCTCACCTCTCAACTACGCTCTGATCAGCAAGAACGCTCCCGCGCCATCGTGGCCATCGACCCACGGATAGGCCCGCACACTGCGTTCCAAGCGGAATGGTCCGCCGGCGCGGCTGTCGAAGAACGTCTTGATGACCCCCTCGTTTTCGTCGGCATCGACGCTGCAGGTGCTGTAGACCAGCCGGCCGCCGGATTTCACGAGGCGAGCCGCCGCATGGAGCAACTCCACCTGCTGTTCGGCGTGTCGCGCGAAGTCGCCGTCTTGCAGTCGCCATTTCACATCGATGCGATGGCGCATTACCCCCGTATTGGAGCAGGGCGAGTCGAGCAGGACCGCATCGTAGCTCTCCGGAAGATTGAGATTCCGGTAGAAAGCAGTACTCACGACGCGCAGATCGGCTTCCACGAGCGCGACCTCGACGCCGGCCGGGGCCCGCGCCAGGTTTTCCTTCAGCCGCACCAGGCGAATATCCGACTTGCCCAGCGCGACCGGCTCGTCGAGGGCGACGATCTTGCCGGTTTTCATCGTGTCGGCGATAAACAGGCTTTTGCCGCCGGGCGCCGCACAGGCGTCGAGGATGACTTCACCGGGCTGCGGCGCGAGCAACTGGATGCAAAGCCGGGTCGACGGGTCCTGCAAATAAAGAGCCCCCTCATTCGCCAGGCGGCGGACTTCGTCCCACTTGCCCGGCTTGACCTCATAAAATCCGGTCCATTTGGTCGGCGCCAAGAATTCCGGCACCAGCGCCCCGGACCGCCAGCGCGCATACACCGGCGCCGGTTGCTGGTTCCATTCGAGAAGTTTTCGCGTCGTGTCCGCCCCGAACTGCCGGGTCCAACGGGCGACCAGCCATTCGGGGTGGGCCAGTTCGGTCGCCAAGTCCGCGGGTTTTTCCGCCAGACGGGCCGCCATCTTCCGGGCCACGGCATTGACCAATTTGGCTTCTTTCGGGCTGGCGACCGTCTTGGCTTTCTCCACCGCGTGATGAATCACCTTGGCGACGCCGCCCTCCCCGGGATCTTTGCCCCCGGCGCGCTGCTCCAGCAGCTCAAAACCCGCGATCAGCAACACCGCGCGCACTTTCGTGCGGGGCGGGTGGGTCATCAGACCCTCGAGGGCCGCTTCCAGGCGATTCGACCAGCGGACGACCCCATAAAATAACTGCTGGGCCCGGGCGCGCTCCTGGGCGGACAGGCTCGGCGCAAGTCCTTCCAGCAACGCATCCACGCGCTCAGCCCGGGCGAGCCACCGCTCGGTGATCGCAACCGCGGCGGCCCAGCCGCCCGGCATGCTTTTAGTGCCTTCCGCGGCTTTTTCCAAACCCTGTTTGACATCTCTATCCATTGTGCCCTCTACTAATCGGTTCAACGACTCGATACGCAATTATGAATTCTGAAGCCACCACCGCTATTCTCGCCAAACACCCCGCCCTCAAAGCCTCCAAGGCCAAGTTGGACGCCATGGAACCGGGCTCCTACGTCGTCCACCGCAGCTGGGGATTTGGCCAGATCAAGGAATACGACGAAGCCGACTCGAAGCTCGTCATCGATTTCAAGGGCAAGAAGAGCCATCGCATGGACCCTGTCTTTTGCGTCACCAGCATGGACGTCCTTACCGCCAAACACATTCTGGCGCGCAAGGAGACCGAGCCAACCAAGATCAAGGCCCTCATCGAGGACGATCCCGTCCAACTCGTCATCGACACCCTTTGTGCCTATCCCGGCCAGGCCGCCAGCGCCATCGAGCTTGAAATCGTGCTGACTCAGGTCGTGGGAGAGGAAAAATACAAACGCTGGTTCGCCAACGTCAAAAAACAGCTCATCAAGGATCCCCGCGTCAGCGTCCCGGCCAAAAAAATCGAGTGCTACATCGTCCGCGATGTCCCGGTCTCTGCCGAAACGGAGATCATGGAGGAGTTCAGCAACACCCGCTCGGCCCGCCGCCGCATCTCCCTCGCGGAGGATCTCCTCGCCGCTTCCATCAAGGAAGAAGCCAAACCTTCCCTCGCCAAAGTCCTCCAAGGCATCACCGAGTCGGTGCGGGACAGCAACCAGCTGGACGCCGCCGAACGCCTCTACGGCGCCTTCGTCCGCGATGAGTTGGCCAAAATCCTCGGCCACGAGATTGCCTCCAGCTCACCCACCCAGCCCGAGCTCATCAAGGAGGTCCGCGGCCTCTCCGCCATCGCCGAGAAAATCCCCGTTCACTTCCAGTCCAAGTTTCTCGAGCTGGTCAAGGAGACCCACCCGCTCGAATGGCGCGAGATCGTGTTCGCCCTTCTCAAGACCTCGCAGGGCAAGTTCACCACCGAGTGCATCAATTTTCTGATGGAAAACGGCCAAGGTGACGAACTCGCCTCCGCCCTCAAGCGCTGGAAAACCGAGCAAAACCTCCGCGCTCCGGTGCTCCTCTGGGTCATCAAAAACCGCAACTCGAAGAAGTTCGCGAAGCTCCTCGGCGATCTCGTCACCCCGCGTCTGCTCGGCGCCATCTTCTTCGCCATCGACTACGAGGCCTTGCAGTCCGCCGGCACCCGGCGAATCCCGCTCGGCGAGGTCCTCAGCGACGACCCGGATTTGATTTCGGACCTCTTGTCCACGGCCGACACCGAGACCGCCCGCGACCTCGCGAACAGTCTCCTGCTCAATCAAGGCTTCGAGGAACTCACCAAGAAGTCGCTCCTCGCCCGTTTCATCAAACTTTTCCCCTCGCTCCAGACCCTCGTCTCCGGTGAAAGCGAGACCAAGGACGAGAAGTTTCTCGTCTCCCGCGAAAGCTACGAGCGCAAGCGCATCGAATACGAGGAGATCGTCTCCAAGCGCATCCCGGACAATTCCAAGGCCATTTCCGTCGCCCGCGAGCACGGCGATCTCAAGGAGAACTCCGAATTCAAGATGGCCAAGCAGGACCAATCAGTCCTCATGGGCCAGAAAGCGCAGCTCGAACGCGATCTCGCCCGGGCCCACATCACCGATTTCTCCGAGGCCTCGACCGATCAGGTTAGCGTCGGGACCATCGTGGATCTCCGCGATGTCACCAGCGGCAAGGCCGTCCGTTATTCTGTGCTCGGGGCCTGGGACAGCGATCCCGACAAGCATGTGCTTGCCTACAAGACCCCGCTCGGCCAGGCGATCATGGGGAAGAAGGTCGGCGAACACGTGAAGCTCAAGATCGGCACCACCAATCACGAATACCAGATCGCCGGCATCTCCCGCTACGTCGACAGCAAGAAATAAGTGATCCCGGCCGGCGGGTTAACCGCCACCGCCCTCACCCCCGGCCGCGCCACCCGCGCGGCCTTTTTTTGCCCACGAAACAGCCGCCGGCACAGCCCCGAGACCCGCCTCGCTCCCGCCGGGCGCCGCGCGGCGCACCGGGTTGGGCTTCGGGGTATCTTTTCCCGTCTTGTCATTCTGAGCGCAGCGCCGAATCTCCCCTCTCAGACCCCGCCATGAACGCCTCCTGGGAAACCTTAAAAATCCTCTCCGACTCGACCCGGCTGCGGCTGCTTGCCCTGCTGCTCCAGGAGGAACTCTCGGTCGCCGAGCTCCAGGAGATCCTCGGGATGGCCCAGTCGCGCATCTCCTCACAGCTCGCGCTGCTTCGTCAGGCCGGGTTCGTCAGCGACCGGCGCGAGGGCAAAAAGGCCTTCTACTCGCTGCGTGCCGCCATGCCGCCCCGCCAGCTCACCCTGCTCCAAGCCGCGTGCGCCGCCGTCGCCGAACTGCCCCAGTCGGTCGAGGACCGGGGCAACCTCGATCGCTGCCTGCAAAAGCGCCGCCGCGTTTCCGAACAATATTTCAACCTCATCGCCGGCCGGCTCGGCAAAAACCACTGTCCCGGCCGCTCGTGGGAAGCCATCGGCCACCTCGCCCTCCGCCTGGTGCCCGCCATCACCGTGGCCGACCTCGGCGCCGGCGAAGGCCTGATCTCCCAGTTGATCGCCCACCGCGCCGAGCGGGTCTGGTGCATCGACAACTCAGTCAAAATGGTCGAGGTCGGCACCGAGCTGGCGAAGAAAAACGGCTTGGCCAACCTGACCTACAAACTCGGTGACATCGAGCAGGTGCCGCTGCCCGACAAGTCCGTGGATCTGGCCATTCTCTCCCAGGCCCTGCACCACGCCAGTCACCCGCAGACCGCCGTCGACGAGGCCGCCCGCATCCTCAAGCCCGGCGGGCAACTGCTTCTTCTCGACCTCAAGGAGCACAATTTCGAGAAAGCCCGCGAACTCTACGGCGACCTCTGGCTCGGCTTCAAGGAAAGCGCGCTCCATGACTTCTTGAAAAAAGCCGGCTTCCAGAAAGTCGAAGTCGAGATCGTCTCCCGCGAGGAGCATGAGCCCAACTTCGAGACGTTGCTCGCCAGCGGCGTGAAGGGCGGCAGGTAATCCGCCCCGGACCCGGGTTGCAGGGCGCGACCGGGACCCGGGCAATCGCCTCAGCCGGGAGCATGCAGTTGGGTGGGCGTCGGTCTCCAGACCGACGCTGATCGTCGATCGGGAAATCGACGACCCTCTTTTATTGAGTCTTACTCATAGAA
>CAZAOI010000005.1:0-30016 GCA_964486705.1 uncultured Oleiharenicola sp.
TGACCGCCTTCTCGCTCCTCCGCGAAAAGATCATGGACGTGCTCGACTCGCTCACGGAGCGCGAGCGCCGCGTGCTCACGCTGCGCTTCGGATTGGTTGACGGCTACAGCCGCACGCTCGAGGAGGTCGGCAAGCAGTTCAAGGTGACCCGCGAGCGCATCCGGCAGATCGAGGCCAAGGCACTTCGCAAGATGCGCCATCCGACCCGCATCCGCCAGCTCCACGGCTTCTTCGACGCCGAGCAGATCGACAACCCGCAAAATCTGCTCAAGAAGCCGCCGTTGATCCCGCCGCAGTTCATCAAACAGGGCGGCCTGCTCAGCAAGGCGCTCTTCCCCCAGGACTGACGCGGCCTTTCGGCCTTTACGTTCCTCCGCACAAAACCTAACAGTTTTACCACCATGTCGCTCTCCCTCCTCCCACTCGTTGGCATCTTCGGCCTCGGCGGTCCTGAACTGATGATCATTTTGGTCATCATCCTGCTCATGTTTGGCGGCGCCAAACTGCCGGCTCTGGCCAAGGGCCTCGGCCAATCGATCAAGGAGTTCAAGAAAGCCTCCAAGGACGGTGAAGACGACAAGGAAGAAAAGAAACCCGACGCCGCGCCGAAACCCGGCAACAACTGAGCGGTTCAAGCCGACCCCGTTTTCCCCGGCGCATCCCGAGCGGATGCGCCTTTTTAGTGCCGAGCCCGGCAGCTCGTGCGCCCCAGGGCCGTTGGGGGCAACCAGCCGGATGCTATCTCACCCCCAACCCATCCCCTCACTTCTCCCGCACTCCGGCCTTGAAGGCCGAAATTTGGTCGGGACTGCCGAGCACCAGCACGTCGTCCCCGGCCCGTAACTTTTCCCCGCCACCGGGATTGAGAATGCGCCCGCCGCCGCGGTTGATTCCCGCCACCTGCAGCCCATAGGCCCGGCCGAGGGCCAGCTCGGCGAGGGTTTTCCCGTCAAGCCGGCAATCCCCCGGCAGCGTGACCGCCTCCATGCGCACTTCATCGAAAGTGGAAAGCGCGGCCACCCCCGCGGCGCGCTGCAAAAATTCTTTCCCGGCCTGTAATTGTTTCGGTTCGCCCAACAGCAGCACCTTGTCGCGGGGATAAAGTATCATCTCCGCGGTCGGATTGCCGGCCAACACCCCCTGACGCTCCACCCCCGCCACCGTGCAGCCGAACTTCGCGCGCAAACCCAGCTCGCCGAGCGAGCGACCGCGGCAATCGGCGAGGTCCGGCAGCAAACAATCCGTCAAAGTCAGGTTCCAGTCGCCGTGCGCCGCCATCCACGGCGCCGTCGTCCCCGTGAATTTCTGGTCACCCGGCTGCATCCGCTCATGCAACTCCACCTCCAGCATGCTGTGCCAGTAGACCAACCGCCGGCGCAAAGCCACGAACGCCAGCAGCCCCACCACCAGGGCCCCGAGCGGCAGCCAGCGCGCCATGCCGCCCATGGGTAGAATGGCGGTGAGCCAGAGCGCGAGGATCAGGCCGGCCCCACCCTTCAGGCCGGTTTCCACCACCGGCGCTAGCTTGGGCCCCTGGGAATGGCCGGAGGTGCTCTCTTGCGCATAGAGCAGAGCGAGGGCGGAAATATTGCGCCAGATCGCCACGAGCGGCCCCACCACCACCACCATCAGCAGGCTCCAGAAAATCAATTCGGCCCCGCGTGGGAAGGTTTTTTCCGCCGGCAGGAACTCCTTCACGTGGTCGTAGATGGGCTCCGCGAAAACCAACAGCCCGGTCACCAGCAAAATCTCGACGGCGATCTGGCTGAAACGCTTCTTGCTCATCTGCCAGAGGACGTTCTTTCGCTCCCGCTGCTGGAGCCGCTGCAGCCAGCGATGGTAGTAGTCCTCCCAGACCCCAAGCCACTGGGGCTGCCGCGCCGCCAGCCACCCGCTCACCCCGTCCGACCGCCGGATCAGCAGCGGCCCGACCAACGTGGTCAGGAGCGCAACCCCAACCGCCAGCGCGTGGAATTTCTGCGGCACCGCCCCGGCCGCGACCCCGAGCTGGGCGATGACAAAGGAGAATTCGCCCAAGGGCGTGACGGACAGACCCACCCGCAAGGATTCCCGCGTCGAACCGCCGATCACGATCATCCCCGCCGTCACGGCCAGGGGCCGGGCCACGAGCACGAACACCGTGATGCCCAGAATCAACAACCACGAATCGCGGAAGGCCTGCAGGTCAATCAACATGCCGATCGAGACAAAAAAGACCGCGCTGAACACATCGCGCATCCCCTCGAACGCCCGGCTCACTTGCGTCCGGTGCGGCGTCTCCGCCACGATCGCCCCCAAGATGAAGGCGCCCAGCGCGAGGGAAAACCCCGCCTGGTCCGCGAGAAACGCCAGCACGAAAAGCAGCCCCGCCACCACGATGGTCGGCAACTCTTCCCCCGCGCTGAGGCTCATCTTCTTGAGCAGCCACGGCACCACCAACAGACCTCCGATGCCCGCCACGGCAATGAACGCGCCCAACAATCCCAATGTGCTGCCGACCGAGGCCTTGGTTCCGCCAATCTGGACCAAGGAATTCAGAATCGTCAGCATCACGATCGCCACGACGTCCTCCAGCACCGAAACGCCCATGGCCAGCTGGCCGGACTTTTCGTGGGTGGCGCCGGTCTCATGCAGCACCTTGCTGATGATCGCCGAGCTGGAAACCATCAGCATCGCCGCGAGAAAGGTCGTTTCAATCGGACTCCAGCCCATCGCCCCGCCGACGACCCGCGTCAGGTTGTACATGATGATGGCCCCGGTGAAAGTCGCCAGCAGCAGCGACAGGCCCAACCGGCGCAGTTTCCGCAGACTCAAGCCCATGCCGATTGAAAACATCAGGAACACCAGACCGACCTGCGCGAGCGTCTCGATCCGGCCGATGTCCGCCACCAGCGAGAACCACGGCGTATACGGCCCGATGGCCATGCCGGCCACGAGGTAGCCGACAACCACGGACAACCCCGCGCGATGACAAGCCCAGCCGATCAACCCGGCCACCAGCATCACCACCGCCAGATCTTTGATGAATTCGATTCCGTGCATGGCGTCTTACCGAAACTAAAACGTCACAACCCTTCCGTCCGTCAAGCTCGCAGCCCCATTTTTCGCCCCCGCCGCGCTCGGCCGCGCCGGCTACCAGGCAAAACCCTGCACCTCGCGAACGACGCGCGCCACGTCCGCATCCGACAGGCCCGGATGCAGCGGGAGCGACAGCACCTCAGCGCACGCCTGCTCGGTCTGCGGCAGGGACCGGCCCGCGTCGTGATAGGCCGGCTGCCGGTGGACCGGCACCGGATAGAGAATGCCGCAGAGAATGCCCTTTTTCTCCAAGGCGGCTTTGAGGTCGTCGCGCCGCGGGGTGCGGATGACAAACTGGTGCCAGCAATGCGTCCGCCCGGCCCCGACCTGCGGCAGCCCGAGCGGCAGGCCGGCCAGCGCCGTCCGATACTGCTGCGCGATGACCCCACGCCGGGCATTCTCGGAATCCAGCCGCGGCAGCCGCACGCGCAGGATCGCCGATTGAAGTTCGTCGAGCCGGCTGTTGCGCCCGGGCAGGTCGCTCACGTAGCGCCGGCGCCAACCGTATTGCCGGAGCAACTGCACTTTTTCCAACAGCGCCGGATCGCTGCCGACCACCGCCCCGGCATCGCCGAACGCCCCCAGATTTTTTGTCGGATAGAAACTAAAGGCCGCCAGCTGCCCCCACGCGCCGGCTTTCCGGTCGCCGACGCCCGCCCCGTGCGCCTGCGCGCAGTCTTCAATGACCAGCAGGTTGTGCTGGCGGGCCAGGTCCATCAGCGCCGGCATGTCCACCGCCTGGCCGTAGAGATGGACCGGCACGACGGCCTTGATGGTCGGATCGCGCAACGCGGTCAGCATCGAGTCCAACGCCGCGAGATCCATCAGGAGCGTATGCGGCTCGATGTCGACAAACATGGGGCGGGCCCCGGTGGCCCCGATGGCGGAGACGGTGGCGGTGACCGTGTTGGCCACGGTGACGACCTTATCGCCGGGTCCGACGCCGGCGGCGTGCAACGCGAGTTCGAGGGCGTCGGTTCCATTGGCTACGCCCACCGCTCCGGCAACACCCAACCACGCGGCGAATTCCTTTTCAAAGGCCTCCAGCTCCGGTCCGAGAATGTACTGCCCGCTGAGCATCACCCGCTGAATCGCGGCGTCGATCTCGGCCTGGGCCGCGAGATATCCCGCTTTGGGGTCCGCAGGGAGAATTGTGGAGCGGGGAGCAGAGAGCATGGAGCAACGAGCCAGAAACTATGATTTCAGGGTGCGGCGGAAGGCCAGCAACATCCTGCTTTGCTGATCCAGTTCTGCCAGATGGCCGTCAACCTCGACCTGAGTACACGCACCCTGCTGCAGGAAAAGCAGCAGCATGTTGGCCACTTCAAACACTGAGCGACGGGCACTATTCAGAAAATTTGCGAATTCCGCAGCGGACGTACTGCCTGATCCCTCGGCGATATTGTTGGTGATGCTCAGAACTGCCGCGCGCAGTTGCTCGGCAAAACGATGCAGGCGTTTTTGGTCAAGGGCGTCAGCCAGCCGGAAGAGAGGGCTGCTGATCGCAGCGCCCCGCTGCCAAATTTCCATATTCTGAAATCGAAATTGGGTTCCTTTCATATGAGTTGTTCGTTGGGTTGGCGGCCCGCATCCCCAGCATTCATCGGCATCGCCCCTGCGTCAATTTCGCAAGTGTTCGGTCAGTTTGCCGCTGGCTCCTTGCTCCCGGCTCCTCGCTCCCCGCTTCTCACAAATAGTGGGGCAGTTCTTTCCGGTAATAGGCCACCGTCTTCGCCAGCGCCTGCCGGATGGTCGTGCGCGGCTTCCAGCCCAGCACGGCGCCAATCAACCGGCAGTCGGAATAATAGTCGCCAATGTCGATCTTCTTGCGGTCGGCGGGAAAAGCGCGGACCCGGAAACTCCCCTGTCCGGCGACGGCGACGAGGGTTTGCGCCAGCTCGCGCAAACTGATCCGGCCCACGCCGCCGAGATTGAAGACCGCACCGATCGCTTCCGGACGGGCCGCCGCCAAGAGCAACCCTTCGACCGCATCGTCCACATAGGTGAAGTCGCGGAGCTGTTCGCCCCCCCAGATCTCAATCGGCTTGCCCTGCAGCACATCCCGGATCCAGACGCCGACGAAGGTCTGGCGGGCATCCTTGACCCGCATCCGGGGACCGATCGTGTTGGTCAGCCGCAAAACCGTGCTGCGCACCCCATGCACCGCGCTGTAGAGAATGTGGTACTGCTCGCCGGCCAGCTTGTTGATCCCGTTCACGTCGACCGGACGCAGCGGATGCTTTTCATCGACCGGGAGGTAGTCCGGGCGGCCGTAGATCTGGCGCGTGCTGGCGAAGACAATCCGCAGGTCGGGATTGTGCTTCCGACAGGCCTCCAACAGCGTCAGTTGCGCGCGACAGTTGATCTCCAGATCGGTCTCGGGATCACGCATCGAGTCCATGTGACTCGTCTGGCCGGCGAGGTTGAACAGAAAATGCTGCCCGCGCAGAAACTCCGGCAAGCTGTGCCGGTCGCGCACGTCGGAAAGATTCACCGCCACGTGCCGCTCGATGCCACGAAGGTTGCGGCGGTTGCCGCCATATTCGGGAATCAAACTGTCGAGTACCGTCACCCGCGCGCCGAGCTTCACCAGCACCCGCGCCAAATTGGAGCCGATGAACCCGAGTCCGCCCGTAATCAGAACCCGCTTGTCCTGGAATGTTTTCGAAAATGAATTGCCGGGGTTCACTCGCTGCAAAATGCGCGGGCGGGCGTCCGAGACAAGCGCGCAATGACCGGGGGTGCCGGGCCCGCCACCGCCGGGCCGCCCCGCACTTTAAAAATCCTGCAGCCGGCCTTCCCCCGCGCCGCGGCCGGGTTCGATGCGTTCCAGCACTTCGCCGAGCAGATAAATTGAACCCGTGACCACGAGTATGTCGTCCGGGCCGCCCACGGTGCAGGTGTGCGCGTCCGGAAAAATCTGCGCGACCGCGCCCCGCCGGACGAGCGGCCGGCTCGCCGGCGGGACCAGCGCCAGCATCTCCTCGTAGGTGCAGGCCCGCGCTTGCTGCGGCGTGACGAGGTGAACTTCCTTCGCCGACCGCAGCACGACCTCCAACAGCGCCCGCGCCCGGAATTCGCCCAGGGCACCCGTGATGATCACCGGTTTGCGTCCCGTCTTCGCGATCAGCTGCTGCAAATTGTCCTCCAACACCTCCGCGCCTTCCGGATTATGCGAGGCATCGAGGATCAGCGGCCGGCCGCCGATGGCCGTCCGCTGCCAGCGCCCCGGCCAGTTCACCTGCCGCAACCCGCGCGCAATCACCTCGGCGGTCAGCTTCCAGCGGGCGGGCAGCAACCGCGCCACGAGCGTGGCCGTCGCGGCGTTCCACCGCTGGTAATCGCCCTCCAGATTCGTCGACGGATAGCGTTCAATCGCGGCCCCGAAGATCTCCCGCACCGACTGCACGGGCGAACCCTGTGCCCGGGCGATTTCGCGCACGACCGCTTCCGCCTCCGGCGGCAGGCGGCCGATCACCACCGGACGGCCCGGCTTGATGATGCCGGCCTTTTCGCGGGCGATCAGGGCGAACGTGTCACCCAGTTCCGCACAATGATCGAGCCCGATGGAGGTGATGACCGCGACCTCGGGCTCCACGACATTCGTGGCATCAAGCCGGCCGCCCAGCCCCACCTCCACCACCGCGATCTCGACCTTCTTGCGCTGGAACTGGAGCAAGGCCATCGCCGTCATGAATTCAAAAAAAGTCGGACTTTCCCCCGGCGCGGCCGCGGCGATCCGGTCCGCCGCCGGCTGCAGTTCATGGGCGTAGGCGACAATCTCCTCCTCGCTCAACAACCGCCGGTCCACCTGCACCCGCTCACCCAACTTGACGAGGTGCGGCGACGTATAGAGCCCGGTGCGCCAACCCGCCGCGCGCAGAATCGACTCCACCATCGCGGCGACGGAGCCCTTGCCGTTGGTGCCGGCAAGGTGAATCACCGGATAGTCGCGCTGCGGTTGCGCCAACTCGTCCACCAGCCGGCGCATGCGGTCGATGCCGAATTTCACGCCGCCGGCCTTCAGGGCGTAGAGAAATTCCGTCACCGACGCATAGTCGGTCAGTGGCCGCCCGTCGCTCTGCATGGCGGGAAGATCAGCCCGCGGAGGCGATCGGGAACGGGGCGGCCGTCGCCACCTTTCGGGCCTGATACTTGTGCGTATGGAAAACCTGCAGCAGGCTCGTCAGCCGGTCCCGCAGATCCAGCCGGCTGACAATCTGGTCCAGCAGGCCGTGCTTGAGCAAAAATTCCGCCGTCTGGAAACCGGCCGGCAGCGTCTGCTTGGTCGTCTCTTTGATCACGCGGGCGCCGGCGAAGCCGATAAGCGCGCCGGGTTCGGCCAAAATGACATCGCCCAAGGTCGCAAAGCTGGCCGTGACTCCGCCCGTCGTGGGATAAGTGAGGACGGAGATGAAGGGCAGCTTTGCCTCGGCCAGCCGGCCGAGGGCGGCGCTGGTCTTGGCCATCTGCATCAGGCTGAAAATTCCCTCCTGCATGCGCGCGCCGCCCGACGAACTGACAATGATGCACGGAATCTTCTGCTTGAGGGCGCGCTCCACCGCCCGGGTGATTTTCTCCCCGACCGCGGCCCCCATCGCGCCGCCGCAAAAACGAAAATCCATCACCGCCAGCGACACTTCGATGCCGTTGATCTTGCCCGTGCCGCAAATGACCGCCTCGGGCAGGCCGCTCTCCTTTTCGTAGCGCTTGACCCGATCCGGATAAGCCGCGGAATCCACGAACTTCAACGGGTCGGCCGACTTCACGCCGCCGTCGAACTCCTCAAAACTGCCATCATCAACCAGGCCCCGGATTCTCTCCCGCGATCCGATCGGGAAATGGTAGCCGCTTTTCGGCACGACCATGAGATTGTGCTCGAGGTCTTTGTTAAAGACGATCTCCCCGGAAGCGGGACACTTGGTCCACAGGCCCTCGGGAATATTCTTCTTCTTCTTGGAAGAGGAGAGCTTGGGTTTGGCGAAATGTGTCATGCAGGTTTAACCGTGACCAAATGTAACCACGTCGAGGCTCAGCGCCCCGGCTTGCCGGAGCACCTTGGAACAGGAATTGAGTGTGGAACCCGTTGTAAAAACATCATCGACGAGAAGGTAACGGTGGGCCGGATTAATGGCCGCGCCCGGAGCCAAAGCAAAGGCATTTTTGAGGTTCTTTTGCCGGGCCTCCCGGTCGAAATGCGTCTGCGACCCGGTATCCAGCACCCGTTGCAACAGTTCCTCCACCCGGGCGCCGCCCGCGGCGGCTTGGACCGCGCACTCGGCGAGCAACCGGCTCTGATTGTAAGTCCGTTCACGCAGCTTCCGCGGATGCAGCGGCACCGGCACCAGAATGGCGCCGCGCACATAGTCCACGTAACCCGGCACCGCCGCCATGATCGCCGTGATGTCCTCCAACACGTGCAGGGCGCGGTGATATTTGAGCGCATGCACCAACGACCGCCCCGCGCCTTTCAGCAGGATGGCGGTCTTGCCCTGCCCAAACTCCGGCGCCAGCGCCTCGCAGTGCTGGCAGATTCCATTCACCTCCGTCGCGCCGAAAAAGGGATGCCCGCAGCAATTACAGTGCGGCGGCTTGACGATGAACAGCTGGCGTTCGCATGCAGGACAGAGGTGCCGCAGCTGGCCACCTTCGACGATGCCGCCACAATGGACGCAGCTGCGCGGAAACACCAAGTCGGCCTTGTCGCGCCAGAGCTGCTGCAAGGTCGCGTTCATCGGGTCAATAGATCACCTTCACCAGAAACAATCCTTGCGGCGGGGCGGTGAGGACCGCGGCGATTCGCTTCCGCGTTTTCAGCAACTCGGACACTTCGGGAAGGCTCAGCTTGCCCAGACCGACATTCACCAGCGCGCCGGTCAGGCTGCGCACCATTTTATAGAGGAAGCCATCGGCTTCGTAGGTAAACGTGAGCTTCCGCCCCTTCCGGGCAAGATCCAGTCGGCGCAGGTGGCGCACGGTCGTCGCGTAGGTCCGGTCGTTCTCCCCCGAGAAGGCCCAGAAATCGTGCTTGCCCCGCAGGATCTTGGCCGCCGCCTTCATCGCCGGCCAATCCAACTCGCGATTGACCGACCAGCAGTAAGCCGTCGTGAATGGATCCGCCTCGCCGCGATAAAGATGGTAACGGTAGACCTTGCCCTTGGCATCAAAGCGCGAGTGAAAATCCCCTTTGACCGGGCGGATACTTTTCAGGCGGATCGTTTTCGGCAACCGCGTCTGCAGGGCGACGCGCAGCTTTTCGGCCCCGTGCGTCCAGGCGGCATCAAAGTGAAACACCTGGGCGTGCGCATGGACCCCCGAGTCGGTCCGGCCACTGCTGTGCGTCCGGATTTTTTGCCCGAAGATCTGCTCCAGCCGTTGCTCAATCACATCCTGCAGCGCATCACCGCTCGCCTGGCTCTGCCAGCCGGAGAAATCGCCCCCGTCATAGGCGCAGATGCACTTCCAGCGGGTCGGAGTTTTAACCACGGATTTCACGGAGCAGAGAGATTGGCCACAAACCGCACAAAAGACGCAAAAGCAGAATAGAAATTGGCCGTCATTTTTTTTGCGCTCTTTGTACTTTTTGTGGCTAACCCGCCTTGATCAGTCCTGGCCGGAAATCTGCGGCGGCAGTTTCTGATCCAGAAAATCCTGCAAAATGAGACACGCGGCGCGCGAGTCGATCAGGCCGGAACCGCGCACCTCCCGGCGCGCTTTTTTCGGCACGGATGACTCGGCCGCGTAGCTGGTCAGGGTTTCATCGACCAGATGCACCGGTAGCCCGAACTGTTCCTTCAGCTTCGCCGCAAAAGCGTCCACTTCCTTCGCCTTGAAGCCGACCGAACCGTCCATGTTGTACGGATAACCCAGCACCAAGTCGGTGATGCGCCGCGCGCGGATGATCTCGCCCAATTTCGTCCAGCGCACGGCCGGATCGGCGTCGACGAGCGCCGCCAGCGGGGTCGCCACCCCGATATCGTCCCCGTGGGCCAGGCCGACGCGCTTGGTGCCGTAGTCAATGCCGAGACAATGCATCGCTCAAAGATACTTCTGTTTCGCCTTGTCCTCGGCGAGGCGCTTGAGGAGCGCCTTGATCTCCTGCGCCTTGTCCTTGTGGCAGACCAAGGTGGCTTCCGGCGTGTGCACGACGACGAGATCGCTCACGCCCACGACCGCGGTCAAATGACCGCCGGTGCTGACAATGATATTGCCGCGGCCGTCTTCCACCATGGCCTCACCGCGAAGCACATTCCCCGCCGCGTCCTGCGCGAAATGTTTGGCGATCGCAGGCCAGGCGCCGACATCGTCCCAGTCAAAGGTCGCGGGCACGACGACCACGTTGGCGGACTTTTCCATCAGCGCGTAATCCACGGAAACCTTCTGCAGCGTCGGATAAAGCTGCGCCAGCGCCGCCGTCCAGCCCGCGGCGGATTTTGCCGCGGCCTCCAATTGCACCAACCCGGCATAGAGCTCGGGCGCATGCGCCTGGAAGGCCGCTTCCACGACCGGCACGCGCCAGACGAACATGCCGGCGTTCCAGAAATACTCCCCCGAGGCCAGATAGCCTTCGGCCGTCGCGAGATCGGGTTTCTCCACGAAGCGTTTCACCGCCATCACCCGGCAACCCGAAATTTCCCGCCACAGTCCGGCTTGGTGAATGTAGCCGAAGCCGGTCTCGGGCGCGACCGGCTTGATGCCCAACGTGACCAGTTTGTCCGCCGACTCGGCGGCCTCGAACGCCACCGCCAGAAGCTTCTGATACTCGCCCACATCGTGAATGACATGGTCGGCCGGGAGCATGGCGAAGGCCGCCCCGGCGTTGCGCTGCTTGACTAGCAGCATAGCCAGCCCGGTCGCCGCGGCGGTGTCGCGACCCATGGGCTCCGCCACAATGTTGGCCAAAGGCAAATCGGGGCACGCCTCCCGGCAGCCGGCCAACTGCGCCTGCGTCGTGAGCACAAAGATGTTTTCCCGCGGCACGACGCCCACGGCCCGCGCCACCGTTTGCGCCAGCATCGTGGTGTCGCCGACGATGGGCAGAAGGTGCTTGGGCGTGGCGAGGCGGCTTTGGGGCCAGAACCGCTCACCGCGGCCCCCAGCCATGATCACAACGAATCGTTCGGGCATGCGCCCACGATTTGAGGGCCTCGGCGGGCGTCAACGGCGAACTGTTTGCCTCGCGCGCCGGCGCGGGGAGATTCGCCCCGGCGCAGGCCGGCGGACCCAGGGTTGGCCGCTGGCATCAACAGGGCATACCAGGCCGCGAGCCAGGCCTTTTGTTTTGGAGGAGCTGGAGCCGCGCCGCCCTCGGCGCGGGGCTTGGACAAAACGCGGCGGGGGCGCCGCGTCCCCAGAGGAGCCGACCCAAAACAAAAGACCCTGGGCCGCGAGCAACCGGCAGCGGTAGGCGCTTGCCCTTCCGCCTTCGGCTGGGCAATTACCCCCCCTTACTTAACCCCCATGGAAGTCCCCCTCGAAATCGACATCACCGAAGCCGCCCGGCTGTTCAGCCTTCCGGATGCCGTGGTGCTGCTCGACGTGCGCGAGCCCCACGAACTTGCCCTCTGCCACGTCAAGGGCAGCCTGCACATCCCCATGCGGGAGATTCCCACCCGCTTGAGCGAACTGCCCAGCGACCGGCATATCCTCGTGCTTTGCCACCACGGCGGGCGCAGCCTGCGCGTGACGCAGTTCTTACACGCCAACAACTACCAACGGGTCAGCAACATCGCGGGCGGCATCGACGCCTGGGCGGAGTCCATCGATCGCAGCCTGGCGCGCTATTGAGGAGCGGGAAGGGCCCAATCCCCCGACTCGCAGAAAGCACGGGCCAAACCCGCTCCCACATGATTTTGCCCGCGCGCTTGACTCCCGGCGGCGTTTTTGAACAACTCTCCCCTTACCACCTCAATTTTATGGGACAACAATTCAACAAACACATCAAAAAGAAACGCCGCGTTGCCTACTTGAAGCGCAAGAAAGCCCGCATTAAGGCGGCCGTTGGCAAGAAGTAACCGGCTCGCAACAGCGGACCTCAGAATGGCGGCGGTCTGTGACCGCCGTTTTTCGTCTCCGCTGGAGGAGCCTGCTTGCAGGCGATTCACCACCCGAGCGCCGCTGCCAGTCTGATCGCCTGCAAGCAGGCTCCTACATCCCGAACCCATGATCAAAGTTAGCCTCATCTCCCTCGGTTGCGCGAAAAACCTCGTCGATAGCGAGATCATGGTCGGGCATTTGCACCAGGCCGGCATGGCCGTCATCCCCGAGGCCGAGAAGGCCGACGTGGTCATCGTCAACACCTGCTCCTTCATAGACTCGTCCAAGGAGGAATCCCTGAGCCACATTCTCGAGGTGCACCAGAGCCGCGGGATGACCAAGCGCCGCAAGGAGCAGAAGCTCATCGTGGCCGGCTGCATGGCCCAGCGTTTTTCCAAGGATCTCTCCTCCTCGTTGCACGACGAGGTGGACGCCTTCATCGGCCTCGACCAGATCACCAAGGTCGCGCCGATCATCGAGGCCATCTATGCCAAAGAGCGCGGCAAAACGGACGCCCCGGCCAACTTCATCGAGGGCAAGTCAACCTATATCCCCGACTACGACACGCCGCGGTTCCGGCTTACGCCCAAACATTTTGCCTACATCAAGATCGCCGAGGGCTGCAACCATCCGTGCACCTTCTGCATCATCCCGCAGATCCGCGGCCGGCACCGCAGCCGCACCATCGAGAGCGTCGTCAAGGAAGCCCGCCAGCTGGTGAAAGAGGGCGTCAAGGAGCTCAACCTTATTTCCCAGGACACGACCTTCTTCGGCATGGACACCTGGGAGCAGCGGCCTAATCCCCGCACCCCGGTCGACTCCTCCCGCGGCAGCGCACTCACCACGCTGCTCCGCGAGTTGAACGCCATCGAGGGCGACTTCTGGATCCGCCTGCTCTACACCCACCCGGCCCACTGGAGCGACGAACTCATCAAGACGATCTCCGAGTGCCCGAAGGTCGCCCGCTACATCGACATTCCCCTCCAGCATATCAGCGACAACATGCTCGAGCGCATGCAGCGGGAAACGAGCGGCGACTACATCCGCAACCTCATCCGGCGCATCCGCGCCGGCATCCCCGGCATCGCCGTCCGCACCACCTTTATTGTCGGTTTTCCCGGCGAGACCGACGCCGACGTCGCCGAGCTCTGCACATTCATTGAGGAAACGAAATTCGAGCGCCTGGGCGTCTTCCGCTACTCTCAGGAGGAGGGCACGCGCGGCGCCAAGATGCCCGACCAGATCGCCCCCAAGGTCAAGGAAGCCCGCTGGCACAAGCTCATGGCGCTCCAGCAGCGCATCGCGAGCGAAGTTTCCAAGTCCCACGTCGGCCAAACCCTGAAAGTTTTGGTCGAGGAACCCGGCGTCGCGCGCGGCGAAGCCGATGCACCCGACATCGATGGCCGCGTCTACGTGGCAAAAAATCTGCCCGTCGGCGAATTCGTCCGCGTCGCCATCACCGGGTTCCACGACTACGATCTGCTCGCCTTGCCCAAGGGCCAAAAGCCCGGCGAATACAAGATCGCGAAACAGGCCCAGTGAGCGAGGTAGGGCGAGTCCTCCGGACGAGCCGAAAGTGCGGGCGATGCAGGCGGCTCGTCCGGAGGACTCGCCCTACCCTCTGGCCGCCGCCACGAACTTCCCGATGATCCCGTCGAACGATCCGTTGGTGAAGAAGACCACCAGTTGAGGTTTCGCCGCGAGCGCCTTGGTGTGGGCGACGATCTGATCGAGCAGAGTGGCATTTGTCGGCGCTGTCCGCGCGTGAACGCCCTGGGCCTCCAATTGTTGAATGACCGCTTCCACGTCGAAACGCTCCTCGGGCTTCAGCTTGTCCGCCCGGGCCACGGTGCCGAGGTAGACTT
This sequence comes from uncultured Oleiharenicola sp., assembly GCA_964486705.1. GTDB lineage: Bacteria > Verrucomicrobiota > Verrucomicrobiia > Opitutales > Opitutaceae > Lacunisphaera. The sequence goes on from CAZAOI010000005.1 coordinate 13,980, forward strand.
CATCCGCCAAGCCCAGCGCGCGCATGAAGGCCCCTTGCATGACCTTGACCCGCGCCGTATTGCTCCGCGGCTCGAACGCCGCGTGAATGACATGCCCCGGAAACCGCGCGCGGAACGACTGCAGGGTCTCCGCCAGCGCCGTCGGATGATGCCCGAAGTCCTCGATAACCTTCAGCGCCGGCGTATCAACCAGCAGTTCCTGCCGGCGCTTCACCCCGCGGAACCGCGCGAAGGCCTCGAGCTTCAGCGCAGTCGGATCTGGTTCTGGTAGGGCGAATCCTCCGGATGAGCCGGCACTCGAAGGCGGCTCGTCGGGACGACTCGCCCTACCGGCCAGCGCCAGCCCCGCCGCGCAGGCCGCCATCGCGGCGTTGCGAGCGTTGAACAGGCCCGGCTGGGTCCACTTCACCTCGGCCCAAAGCGCACCCCGCCAAAACAATTGAAAGGAAGCGCCGGCCGCATCTTCGGCAAAGTTCGTAATCCGAACATCGTTGTTTTCCCCGGTGCCGACGCGCACGACCCGCGTCCAGCCGAGTGGGCCGAGGGCGGCGAGGTTCGGATCGTCGCCGTTGAGCACGATCCAGCCGTTGCGGGGTACGATGCGGGTCAGGTGCAGGAACGTCCGCTGCACGTCGGCGAGATCACGGAAGATGTCGGCGTGGTCAAATTCTAGATTATTCAGCACCGCGATGTGCGGCGCATAGTGAATGAACTTGCTGCGTTTGTCGAAAAACGCGCTGTCGTACTCGTCCCCCTCGATGACAAACGGATCGGCGGTCGCGCCGAGGTGGCTGCCCACCGGCGGATCCTGCGGCACGCCGCCAATCAGAAAACCCGGATCGCGGCCGTTCGCACGGAGCAGAAAGGCGGTCAGGGCCGTGGTCGTCGTCTTGCCGTGCGTGCCGGCGATGACGATGTTCCGGCGGCCCTTGAGCACGAAATCCGCGAGCAGCGCCGGCAGCGACGTAAATGCGATCGCGCGGGTGTCGAGCAGCCACTCCACCTCCGCGTTGCCCCGCGACATGGCGTTGCCGATGACAACGAGGTCGGGCGCGAGCCCCTCCAGCCGGACCGGATCATAGCCCTCGTGGAGTGTGATGCCGGCGCCGGCCAGCACGGTGCTCATCGGCGGATAGATGCCGGCGTCGGCGCCGAGCACCACGTGTCCCGCCGCGCGTGCCAGCAACGCCGCATTGCCCATCGCCGTTCCACAAATCCCCATGAAATAGATCTTCATATTCGCAGGTGGTCTGTGAAGGATTCCGGCCAAGAGGACAAATGGATAAGCAGCGGGCCCGATCGGGACGGCTTCGGCAGGCCGGCGCCCACGGGCCCCGACCGCCGACAACCGGCCGGCTGTTCACACCAGACTCATCGGATCGACGTCGAGCACTTGGGTGAAGTCGTCGGGCCATTTGACTTCGCCCTGCAACTTGACGAGCGCCGGCACGACCTTGGTCGCGCTCGCACAGAAATACCAGATTTGGTAACGGTACTCGTCCTTAACTTTCTCAATCGGTGCGGGCGTCGGGCCGCGGATTTCCACCTAGCTATCGAGCGCCTTCTCCACCTGTTTCCAGGCTATATCCCCTTCGACTCAGCCATTGATTCAAGCGAGGTTTCGCCTACCGTTTGCCCACGGGCCACGTCACTGCGCGTTCGCAGCATCAATCCAAGCTCAGAGCTCACTACTCGATGCTCCCATCATGTCCAAGCCCGCCGACCCCATCCATTCCCACATTTTCCGCATCCGCGGCCAGCGCGTCATCCTCGACGCCGACCTCGCCCGGCTCTACGGCGTGCCGACGAAGCGGTTCAACCAAGCGTTCAAGCGCAACCGCCATCGATTTCCTAGGGACTTTGCTTTTCAACTCACTTCCGAGGAACTGGTGACCTTGCGGGCGCAAGCTGCGACCGCGAATTCGAGCTCCACCAACTGGTCACAATCTGTGACCAGTTCGCCGCAAGCCGCTGATGAACTGGAGATTGACGCCAACTGGTCGCAAATTGCGACCAGTTCCAAAGCCAAGCATCGCGGCGCCACGTATCGCCCGTGGGCCTTTACGGAACACGGGGCCATCATGGCGGCCAACATTCTTCGCTCGGATCGCGCCATGGAAATGAGCGTCTACGTCGTCCGCGCTTTTGTGAAGCAACGCGAGGTCCTGACGACGAATACCGTGATCCTGAAGCGCCTCGCCGAAATCGACAAGTCGCTGCTCGAGCACGACAGCGCTCTGCAAATTCTCTGGAAACGACTACAGCCTTTGCTCGCCCCGCCGCCCGAGCCACCCAAACGGAAAATCGGTTACCATGAGGGCGACCGCTGAATCCAATCGCTGCGCAGGCGCATGAATTCGGGTGGAAGACTCGGAGGGCTCGGCGCCTCCCTTTGACTTATACCAGCGTCCTTTGACCCGGACATTGGGTAGGGCGAGTCGTCCCCGACGAGCCGCGCCCAGCCCCGGCTCATCCGGAGGATGACGGACTGTCGCTTCGCTCGGTCCGCCCTACCGGGAATGCACTTCTCTCACGGGTGGCGGAACTATTTCCGTACCCAGCGCGTCCGGAGGCCGCGCTCCACCGTCCTCGTCTTGTCGTCGTTGCGCGATGAGGAGCAAGTTTGAACCGGCCTTTGTGACCTAGGCGATCTTGGGATGAAAAAACACCGACCACTCACACCAGACTCATCGGGTCGACGTCGAGCACTTGGGTGACGTCGTCGGGCCATTTGACCTCGGACTGCAGCTGGACGAGAACGGGCACGACCTTGGTCGCGCTCGCGCAGAAATACCAAATTTGGTAACGGTACTCGTCCTTTATTTTCTCGATCGGCGCGGGCGTCGGGCCGCGGATTTCCACCTGACTGCCCAGTTTCGCCTCGACTTGCTTCACCCAGTGCTCGGCGAAGAACTTGATCTTCTCCGGATTCTTCCCGCGAAAGATATGATGAATGAGATGCCGGTACGGCGGATAGTTGAACTGCTTCCGCATCGCCAGCTCGCCCTCGGCAAAGCCGTTGAAATCGGCGTGCCTCGCGAACTGCACGGCGTCCGACTTCGGCGTGAAGGTCTGCACGACAACCTCGCCCGAGCGGTCGCCCCGCCCCGCCCGACCAGCCACCTGCACGAGCAGCTGGAACGTGCGCTCGTTCGCCCGAAAATCCGGCACGTGCATCGACAGGTCGGCGTCGATCAACCCGACGAGCGTGACATTGGGAAAATCGAGCCCCTTCCCGATCATCTGCGTGCCAATGAGAATGTCGATTTTGCCGGCGCGGAAATCGCCCAGGATTTGCCGAAAGAGGTGCTTCTTAGACATCGTGTCGGTGTCCATCCGCTCCATGCGTGCGCGCGGCAGCACGCGGCGCACCGCTTCCTCGACGCGCTGGGTGCCGAGCCCGCGCCAGCGAATGTCGGGCGCGGCACAGGCCGGACACACGGCGGGCGAGCCGCGCTGGTGACCGCACATATGGCACTTCAGGGTCTCGTCAGCCCGATGGTAAGTCATCGACACGCTGCAATGGGGGCATTGCTCGACGTGGCCGCATTTGCGGCACTGCATGCTCGATGAGTAACCGCGGCGGTTGATGAAAAGAATGATCTGCTCCTTGCGCGCGAAACGCTGGTGCATGTGGTCCACGAGCAGTCGCGAGAGGGTCACCAGCCCGCGCTGGCGCATCGCCTCAATTCGCATGTCGACGATGTGGATGTCGGGCAGTTTTTTGTCGTCGACGCGCTTCGTCAGGACATTGAGCTGGTATTTGCCGGAACGGACGTTGGCGAACGACTCCAGCGACGGCGTTGCCGAACCGAGCAGGCACACCGCGCCGGCCAGTTTGGCGCGATAGACCGCGACGTCGCGGCCGTGGTAGCGCGGCGTCTCGTCCTGCTTGTAGGCCGGCTCGTGTTCCTCATCGACCACGATGAGTCGCAGATCCTTCACCGGGGCGAACACGGCCGAGCGCGCGCCGACGACCACGCGCGCCTGTCCGCTGGCGAGCGCCGTCCAGCCATCGAGCCGCTCGCCTTCGCCGAGATGGCTGTGCCAGACGACGGTCTTGTGGCCGGCCGCCTCAAACCGGCCGCGCAGCCGCGCCACGGTCTGCGGCGTCAAGGCCACTTCCGGCACGAGGTAAATGGCGCTGCCGCCGCTCGCCAGCACCTGCTCGACGGCGCGGAGATAAACCTCCGTCTTGCCCGAACCCGTGACCCCATGCAGCAAGTGAACCGCGAATTTTCCCTTCGTCAGACTGGCGCCAATCGAGTCCACCACCGCGGTCTGCTCCGCGTTGAGTTTGGGCGGCAGACCGGCGACCACCTCGCCGCCCGTCCAGTTGTCGGCGTAGGCCACGCGCTCGACGTGGCGCGTTTCCTCCACCACCAGGCCGCACTTGACCAGCGCGGCGACCACCGCGGCGGTGCAATCGAGCCGCGACAGCGCCAGGGATTTCTTGACGGGGCGGAATTGCTGTTTGAGGAATTCGTAGAGCCGCGCCTGCTGCGGGGCCTTCTTGACCAGGATCGCGAGTTCCGCGGCCGCGGCTGGCCGCGCCGCGCTGAGGTATTTTTCCGACTTCAGCCGCGCCCCGTCCCGCACCGCGCCGGGAATCATCGCCTCGAGCACGCTCTCCATCCGCGCGGCGTAATAGGCATGCATCCAGCGGGCGAGCCCGAGCAGGTCGGAGGTCAGGGCCGGATGTTCATGGAGCACCCCAAAGATCGCCTTCAGTCTTTCCGGTGCGCAGTCGGGGACGGCATTTATCTCCATGACCAATCCCAGGTGCGAGCGGTTGCCAATCGGCACCCGCACCAGGGACCCCGGCCGGATTCCCGCGCGCAGCGGCTCCGGCACTTTGTAGTGCAGAAGTTTGTCAAACCCCGCCAGCGGCTGGACGCCCACGATCATCGTTCCCTGTGATTGGCCGCCCCGCGGCCCGAGTCAATGCGCGGCGCGGCCGGACGCCGCTATAGTTTGGGCGCGGGAGGGGCTTTTTGCCCCGACCCGTCGCGGCAGAAACCCGCGGCCCGATTTCCGATCGGACCAATCCCCGTCCATGGTTACTGATTGACACTCGGAAACGACGGGGACGAAATTCCCCAGTGAGCGACGACCTCCCCCGCGAAAAATTCCAAGCCTTTCTCAGCCAGAAAGGATTGCGCGTGACCAACCAGCGGCTGGCGATCTTTGACGCGGCTTACGCGCAAAAAGAGCACTTTACGGCCGAGCAGTTGCTCGACCTGGCCCGGGCGATCGACGACTCGGTCTCGCGCGCCACGGTTTACCGAACCCTGCCGCTCATGACCGCGAGCGAGGTCCTGCGTGAAGTCGACATCGGTTCGGGCGAGAAGTTCTACCGCGCGGCGACCAGCAACAGCACCCAGATGGCGCAGGTGGTGTGCGTCGACTGCGACAAGATTTTCGAAATCAGCGCCCCCTTCATGGAATGGTATGGCAGCACCGTCTCACTGAAGCTCGGGCTCAAGCCCATCTCGCAGCGCCTGCAGGTCAGCGCGCAGTGCATCGCCTACCGCCAGGCGGGCCGTTGCCCAAACCGCCGGAAGAAGTAACATGTCCAAGCCGCCCAAGCACGATTCCCAGTTTGAAATCGATTTTTTCGAAGCGGTGCACCGCCGCTGCCCGGCTTACGTGGACGTGGTCGGCCTGCTCGGCGGGCTCTACACCAAAGCCGGCCGGATCACCGACGGCCTCAAGATGGACCGCAAGCTCGTGCGCCTCGAACCGGAAAACCCGACGGCCCACTACAACCTGGCCTGCAGTTTGGCGCTCTGCAAAAAGCGGCCCGATGCCCTGCGTTCCCTGCGCCAGGCTGTCACGCTGGGCTACGACGACCTTGACTGGATGGAACAGGATCCCGACCTCGAAATCCTCAAGCAGGACCCCGAATTCCGGAAGCTGCTCAGCCAATTGAAGCCGCAGAGCTGACGCCATGGCCACGTACCTAGTCACCGGGGCCGCCGGCTTCATCGGCGCCCGCACCGCGCAACTGCTGCTGGAGGCCGGCCACACGGTGGTCGGGGTGGACAATCTCAACGATTACTACGATGTGCGGCTGAAGCAGCACCGGCTCGCGCAGCTCACGAGCCGGCCAAACTTTCTCTTCGCCCGCCTCGACATCGAAGACCTGGCGACCCTCGACCCCCTTTTCTCCCGGCACCGATTTGACGGCGTGGTAAACCTCGCGGCGCGCGCCGGCGTGCGCTATAGCCTGGAAAACCCGTTCGTTTATCTGGCCACCAACGCGCTCGGCACCCTCAACCTGCTGGAGTTGATGCGGCGTCACGGAGTGACCAAGCACGTCATGGCCTCCAGCTCCTCGCTCTACGCGGGCCAGAAGATGCCGTTCACCGAGGATCTGCCCGTCAACACCCCGATCTCGCCCTATGCGGCGTCGAAGAAAGCCGCCGAGCTGATGGCCTATTCCTACCACAGCCTCTACCGGATCGACACGACCGTCCTGCGGTATTTCACCGTCTATGGACCGGCGTCGCGCCCGGACATGGCGCAGCTCCGCTTCATCAAGTGGATCGACGAAGGCCAGCCCCTCGAGCTTTTCGGCGACGGCACGCAGTCGCGGGATTTCACCTACGTCGATGACATCGCCCGCGGCACGATCGCGGCGCTCAAGCCCCTCGGCTATGAAATCATCAACCTCGGCGGCGGCCGCCACCCAATCAGCCTGTCGACGCTCATCGAAAAACTGGAAATCCTGCTGGGCAAGAAAGCGGTCTACGAGCGGCGACCGGTTCACGCCGGCGACATCAAGGAGACATGGGCCGACATCAGCAAAGCCGACCGACTGCTCGGCTGGGCGCCGCGCATCTCCCTTGACGAAGGCCTGCAGCTGAGCGTGGCGTGGTACCGCGCCAACCGCGCCTGGCTGAAAGAGCTCACGTTTTAAACCGGACGGCCGAGTGTAGGAGCCTGCTGGCAGGCGAACAAGAACCTCCGCCGACGGGCCAGGCCCAGATCGCTTGCAAGCAAGCTCCTACCGGAAACGCCCTCCATCCGCTCACCGCAGCCCAAAAACCAGCTGCAGCATCGTGGTCAGATCACCGCCCGCGACGTAGCCCGAGCCGCGCGGCTTCACGAGCGATTTGCAACGATTGGCGCGGATCAAGGCGGACTCCACCGCGACAATCTGCACGGAGTTGGGCAACATGCCCGTGACCTCCGCCGGGCCGAGCGGCGTCCACGCAAAGGGCAAGCCGGTCGCATTGCACTCGATTTCCCAGCCGGCCACGAGACCGGTGAGCGGTTTGCGCAACAGCGCCGGGTACCGCGCGATAAAATCCGGCACGCGGCTGGTGGCCACGCGGACGCGGACGACCGACCGGAGCTGGTCGAAATACTGCTGGAAATTATCCACCTTGCGGGCGCGCCATTGCCGGAGGAAGTCCAGCGGATCGATTCCCATCAGGTTCATTCCGTTCCAGAGGCCCTGTTCGTTTTTGCTCCCAAATTTTCTCCACCCGTACCACGCGTTGAAATTTTGCGTGGCCATCAGGCCGATCTCAAAATGCAGGTGCGCTCGTTCGCGCGGAATGCCCCCACTTCCCGAGCTGCGCCCCATGAGACCGATCACCTGACCTCGCTGCACCGTTGCACCGGCGCGGATGCCGGGCTCGATTCGCGCGAGGTGCGCATAAAGCGTATAGACGGCGGGCGTCTGGCCCGGATGCTCGAGCACCACATAACGTCCGTAATTGCTTTCGCCGGCCTGCGCGTTCGCATTCCGGACGACGCCATCCATCGCCGCAAACACCTTGTCGGCCGCCTCGCCGCGCGCATCCCGCGTCACCGGTCGGATGTCGAGGCCCTCGTGAAATTGGGTATGCCCGCTGCGCACACAACCGAAGAGGCCGGACTCGGGGTCGCCTGACACGGTGGCCTGGACCCAGGCCTCATAACCGCGGCCCTGCTCCCATGCCGGATTGGGCGTCGGCCACTGGATCTCAATCCGCTCGGCGGAAGCGAGACCGGTCAGGCCGACGGCGAAGAAGATCAGGGCAATTTTTTTCACATGATCAATCGGTCTTCCGGCCAGCTGCGATTAGGTTCGCCGACGTGCGTTGAAGGCGCGCCACGATGGCGGCCAGGTCGTCGTCAGGCGTTTCGACAAAAACCACGATCGTGCCGTTCCCCAGGGCTTGCTCGATCCGGCGCGCCCCGACCGGCGCGTCATTTAGCACCAGCACCAAACGACGCCCCGGGCGGGTCACCGAGAGCCGGGACAGATCCCGGGCCGCGGCCGGCGTCAGCTGCAGCCACAGACAGCGCCCCAGCTCCCCCTGCACCGACTCCGCGTTGACGAAATCGTATTCCACAATCACCGGCTTGGCGCCGACCGTGACCGTCACGCCGCTGACTGGCAGCCGCAGCGGCACGCCGGCCTCGCCCGGACGGACTTCGAGAAAAAACCGCGCGACGAGCGGCTGATCGGCCGACGATCCGGGTGACGATCCGCAGGCAGAAAACACCATGACTCCGAGAATCAGAGCCATCAGGCGGAGCGCGCCGTCCCAACGCGCTTTGAACGCGTTCGGAGCCCGGGTTTCCCCTTGATCCAGATGAGCTCTTGTCTGCCAACTCATCGGGACGCCTCTTTTACCCCGGACTCGAAGGCCTCAAGAATTTCCGTGCCGATCGCGTCGGCCACCAATCGCCCGCGCACCGTCAGACTGATCCGCCCCTCGGGCGTGGCGACCATCAAGCCCTCCAATAAAAGTTTGGGTAAAAGGTCGAGTACGCCCGGCCATTGCGGCGAAGGAAAGCGTTTCTGCAGCTGCGGCAGCGACACCCCTTCGTTCAACCGCAGGCCGAAAATGACCGAGTCGGCCGCGAGCAAATCATTGGTCAAGGGGACGCGGTCGGCCGTGGCGCGGCGCCCGGCAGCGACCTCCTCGAGCCACTTCCCCAGATCAGGCGGATTGCCGCTGCGCCAGCCTCCCTGTTGCGAGGCGGCCGACGGCCCCAGCCCGACCCATTCGTGCATGCGCCAGGTGTTGAGATTGTGCCGGCACTGGTGGCCGGCGCGCGCAAAGTTCGAGACCTCGTACTGCGGAAAACCGGCCGCGCCCAGATAGTCCCAGGTGTGGCGGTAAAACGCTGCCTCCTTGTCGGCATCCAACTTCACCTTCCCCTGCGAAAGCTTTACCCAGAGCGCCGTGTCTTCCTCAAAGGTCAGGCAATAGGTGGAAAGATGATCGGGTGCGAGGCGCAGCGCCTCCTCCAGGTCCGCGCGCCATTGCACCTCGGTCTGGCCCGGCAGCGCAAACATCAGGTCGAGGTTCACACTGGGAAAACCCTGCGCCCGGATCAGTTCATGGGCGCGATAAATCTGCGCCGGCGTGTGCTGGCGGCCGAGCGCGTCGAGCAACCCGGCGTCAAAACTCTGCACCCCCATCGAAATGCGGGTGACGCCGAGCGCCTTGAACACCGCCAACCGGTCTTCGGTCACCGTCGCCGGAGCAAGCTCCACCGTCCATTCGTCCGGCTGGCCGCTATAGAGCAACATCGTCCGTCCGAGCTGCTCGATCTCTGCCGGTCGCAGCAGGCCCGGCGTGCCCCCGCCCCAGAAGGCGGTCGCCACCCGGCGGCTGTCCCAATTCACCAGCCCCGCTTCCGTCTCCACGGCATCAAGATATCGCCGCACCGCGTCGCCTTTGGGCACGGTTTGGTAGAAGGCGCAGAAATCACAGGTGGTCGCGCAGAACGGGACATGCACGTACACGCCGAGGGGCGGCTGCGCTTTTTCTTGCCCTGAGGGGATTTCGGCCATTATGAAACTTGTCAATTTACGACCGGCCAACAGCCTACGGGGCCACGGCGATCATTTATCCAATGCAAAAGACTCCCTTCCTTCACGCGAGCAGAATTTTTCCGGCCTTGGCCGCAGCCCTGCTGCTGGTCCTGACCGGCTGCAATCTCACGATCACGAACCTGACTCCGGACACGGTCCCGCAGAATCCGTCGCAGATCTATACGATCACGGCCAGTTTCCATCCGGAGAGCAGCCAGATCGATCGCACGAGCATCCAGCCCCGCATCATCATTGACGGACAAATCTACAAGATGTCGCAGAGCTCCGTCAGCAGCGACGTGTGGGAATTCGATTACCAGATTCCCGCCGGCCGCGCGGCCGCCTCCTATTATTTTATCTGCAGCTACCACCAGCTGAATCCGACGACCAAGGACCTGACGGAAAAAAATTCCGAGATGCAGACGATGAAAATTGTCGGGCGCTACGTGATCCGCGCCGAAGCCACCCGGGCCCCGGTCGGGTCTCGCGTCAGCGTCCTCGGCGCCGGCTTCACCCCGGCGGACATTGTTTATTTCGACCAGGCTCCGACCCGCACGATCTTCGAGTCGCCCAGCTCGTTGAGCTTTTTCGTCCCGGCAGTCGAGCCGAGCCGGAATTACCGCCTCAGCGTCACGGGTTCCGGCCTGAATCTCGATGTGGGCACGTTCCGCGTTGACGCCATCAGTTTCCAGGTCACCCCAGCCGCCCTGGTGTTGCGCACCGGCGAACAGCAGGCGTTGACCTTCACCATCCCGACGCCGGCTCCCGGTGGCGGCATGCTGATCGATGTCACCACGGACGTCCCGGCCAGCATCGTCATGCCCGAGGTGCTGGTGCCCGCCGGCCAGTCGAGCGTCACCGTCCCGGTCCAAGGCGGCAATCCCGGCACCGGCTCGCTCTTCTTCAAGAGCAGTGTGGGCGACAGTTCGGTCGCCGTGACCGTCACCAGCAAATAAACGCCGGCGCCACTCCATGCCCAAAGCGCGCCCACCCGGCGCGCTTTTTTTGTCCTCCGCCAACTGGGCAGTTCCAACGTTCGCTCATGATCGCCTTCGAGACCTCCCGCCTGACCCTGCACCCGCTCACCCCCGACGATGCGGCGTTCATTCTCGTGTTGGTGAATGATCCTTCGTGGTTGCGGTTCATCGGGGACCGGGGTGTGAAGACTCTCGATGATGCCCGCGCCTACATTCTGAAGGGACCCGCCGTGTCCAGCTATGAGCGGTTTGCCTTGGGCCAGTTCCTGGTCCGGCGCAAAGCCGATGGAGTGGCGATTGGCATCTGCGGGCTACTGAAACGCGCGGCGCTGGACGATGTCGATGTGGGTTTTGCCTTTCTGCCGCAATTCACGCGGCAGGGTTACGCGTTCGAGGCCGTGGCCGCCACCCTGGCCTACGGCCGGCGCGAACTGGGGCTGACCCGGATCGTCGCGGTGACGTCACCGGATAACGCCGCTTCGATCCGGCTGCTCGAAAAGCTGGGGCTGAGTTACGAGAAAAACGTCCGGCTGTCAGCGGATGCTCCCGAAATCAGCCTGTATGGGTCAAACCCCTGACGGACCGTCGGGCCGGCCTACTCTTACGCGGGACACTTGAAGACCAGCGTGGAGAGGCCGGGCAGCGTCAGGCTCAACGAGTGCTCGAAGCCGTCGGCTGGAGCGGTCGTGGCGTGACGTCCACCGTGATTGCCGACGCCGGTGCCGCCGTAATACGACGAATTCGTGTTCAGGACCTCGCGCCAGTAACCGGCGTGCGGCACGCCGACCACATAGCGCGGGCGCGTCATGGGCGTGAAATTGCACACCACCAGATAGGCGACGTTCGGATTCTCCCCGAGACGCAGGAAACTGATGACGCTGTGGTCGCCGTCCGTGCAATTCACCCAGCGAAAACCCGCCGGGCGATAGTCGCTGCACCCGAGCGCGGGCTCGCCGGTGTAGAGCCGGTTGAGATCGCGCACCAAGTGACTGAGGCCGCCGTGCTCCGGCTGGTCGCAGAGGTGCCACTCGAGGCCGCCGTCGTGGTTCCATTCGCCGCGCTGCCCGAATTCGTTGCCCATGAAGAGCAGTTTCTTTCCGGGATAAAGCCAGATGTAGCCGTATAGCGTCCGCAGGTTGGCGGCCTTCTCGGCCACGCTGCCGGCGCCCATTTTCGCGAGCATCGAACCCTTCAGGTGCACAACCTCGTCGTGCGAGTAGACCGAGACGAAATTCTCCGAATACTGGTAGATCATCCCGAAAGTCAGCTTGTCATGCGCCCACTTGCGGTGGATCGGATCCTTTTGGAAATACGTGAGCGTATCATTCATCATGCCCATGTTCCACTTGTAGTCGAAACCCAGGCCGCCGTCCTGCGTCGGCCGGCTGACCATCGGGTAGGCGGTGGATTCCTCAGCGATCATCAGCGCCCCGGGATAATAATGGTGCACGAGGTCGTTCACCTGCTTGAGGAAACCGATCGCCTCCAGATTCTCGCGCCCGCCGTACTGGTTGGGGATCCACTCGCCGGCCTTGCGCGAATAATCGAGGTAAAGCATCGAGGCCACCGCATCCACCCGCAGTCCGTCGATATGGTACCGCTCGAGCCAGGACAGCGCGCTGGCGATCAGGAAACACCGCACCTCATGCCGGCCGTAATTAAAAATCAACGTGCCCCAGTCCATGTGCGCGCCCAGCCGCGGATCAGCGTGCTCGTACAGGTGCGAACCGTCGAATTGCGCCAGCGCGAAACTGTCGCGCGGGAAATGCGCCGGCACCCAGTCCACGATGATTCCGATGCCGCGCTGATGGAGGTGGTCGACGAAAAACTGAAAATCCTCCGGCGTGCCCCAGCGCTGCGTCGGGGCAAAATAGCCGGTGACCTGGTAGCCCCACGAGCCGGTGTAGGGAAACTCGCTGACCGGCATGACTTCGATGTGGGTAAACCCCATCTCCACCGCGTAATCCGCCAGCAAGGGCGCGAGCTCGCGATACGTGAGTGGCCGCCCCACTTCCTCGGCGTGCCGCCGCCACGAACCGAGATGCACCTCGTAAACCGACATCGGTCGGTCCAATTGTCCGGCCTGCGCGCGCCGCTTGGCCATCCAGTCGCCATCGCCCCACTGATAACGGGTGGTGTCGCGAATGATCGCGGCGTTGTTCGGCGGGGCCTCAAAATACGTGCCATACGGATCGGTCTTCATCCGCATCTGCCCCTGCTGGTCCCAGATCGCAAACTTGTAGAGTTCGCCCGCGCGCAGGTCGGGCACAAAAAGCTCCCACACCCCGGAGCCGCCGAGCGGCCGCATCGGGTGAAAGCGCGGATCCCAACCGTTGAAATTGCCGACGAGCGAGACGCGCGAGGCGGCCGGGGCCCAGACCGCAAACGCCACCCCGGGCACGTCGCCCATGCGGCGCAGATGGGCGCCCAGCTTTTCGTAGATCCGGTGCTCGTTGCCCTCGTTGAAAAGAAAGAGGTCCTGCTCCGACAAGGACGGCAGGAACGAATAGGCATTATAGACCTGATGGATGTCACCCCACGAAGTTTCGTAGCGGATCTGGTAGCGGAAGACCTTCTTGCCGGGAATGAAGACCTCGAAAAAACCCTCGGGCGCGAGCAGCGCCATCTCGTGGGCCGGAGCGCCCGGAGCATCGAGATCAACGACGGCACACTTCACGGCCTCGCGCACAAACGCCCGCACCACCACCCCGCGTTTCCGGGCGTGGACCACCGGGTGCATGCCGAGCCAACCGTGCGGATTGGCCTGATGATTCCCGAGGAAAGCGTTGAGCTCGTTGGCAGGTATGATCACGGGGCGAAGTGCCATCACAGTGCCGAGGTCTCCCGCCGCGTCTAGCCGAAACGGCGCTTCGACGCGACTTCGCGCCCGGGACGTGGGATCGCTGACGTCGGCCAGCGACCGCGGGAACCCCGGCCGCTTTGTTCAGTCTGATTCTTCCTCCACCGAAATCTCATTGCGCCGTCCCGCTCCGCCCGCCACTTCAGAACCATGTCTTTTGTCCGTGCCCACCGCCGCCTTTTCGCCCTCGCCGGGGCTGCTTGGTGCCTGCTGGCGCCCTCGACCTCCGCCCAGACCACCCGGCCGGAAGTGACCGGCCGCAATTTCAGCTACGTCGACGCCACCAAGGAAACGATCGTCACCGGCGAGGCCCGGCTCACTTACGCCGACACCCTGCTCACGGCCGATGAAATCCGTTACAGCACGGCGACCAATCTCGCGACCGCCACCGGGCATTTCATCCTAACCTACGGCAAACGCCGCCTCGTGGCCGACGCCGGCACCTACAATCTCGCAACCCAAGCCATCCAGGTCCGCCACCTCCGTCTCGGCGAGTTCCCCGTCTATCTTTCCGGCGACTCCGCCGAGGGGACCCTCGAGGAGTTGGTGTTCACCAACGCGACCGTTTTCTTTCGGGAAAACGCCGGCTACACCCCGTCCATTCGTGCCGACAAACTCACCTACGCCCAGGGGAAAATCGTGCGCGCCGAAGGCCTGAAACTCGGTCTGCTCGGAGGCCACTTCATCTCGCTGCCCCACTTTGAGCAGGCGCTCAACGCCGACTTTGTCTCCTATGTCAGCGCGCATGTCGGCTATCGCGGCAGTCTCGGCGCTTACACGGAACTGGGCCTGCACTTGCCCGTCGCCCCCGGAGTGGATCTCGGCGCCGACCTCGGACTCTATACGTCGCGCGGCGTGATGATCGGGCCTTCCGGCCGCTACCAAAAAACCGACAGCGCCGGTTCCCTCGCCGGTTTTTTCCGCTCCGGTTATATCCGCGACAACGGCGACCGCGGAACCGACATTCTCGGTCAGCCCGTGCCGGCCGGCCGCTCCTACGTCGAATGGGAACACCGGCAGCAAATCGGCGAGCATCTCACGATCAGCGGCCAGTACAACGATTGGAGCGATTCCGAAGTGCTGCGCGACTTCAACCACAAGCGATTTGAGCGAGTCCAGCAGCCCGACTCCTTTCTGGAAGCGGCCTTCACCAAGAACAACTATTCGCTCAGCGCCTTCGCCCGCTTCCACCCCAATCCCTACCACGTCGCGCAGGAACGACTGCCGGAAGTCCGCTTTGACCGGCTCCCCTCAACCCTGCCGCTGGGCCTCTATGATCGCTTCAGCGCCAGCGCCGCCGTGCTCGAGGACGACGCCCCCGGCGCCGGTCCCGCGCTGCGGACCAACCGGCTTGATGCCTACTACGGCTTGGAACGCCCCTTCACGCCCACGCCGTGGTTTTCGTTCACGCCGGTCGCGGGCGGCCGCGTCACTTATTATGATGACGCCCTGGCCGGCAAGCCGGCCTACACCCGGACGATCGGCGAAATCGGCTTCGACAGCCAGCTGCGGGCGAGCGGCACCTTCGACTACAAGAATCCAATCTGGGAAATCGACGGCCTCCGCCACCTCGTCGAACCAAGACTCTCCTACCGCTACGCACCCCAAGCTGGCGACGGCCGGCCGTACATTCCCCCCATCGACCGCCGCGCCTTCACCACCTATCTGCCGCCGCTCTCGATCGGTGACTCGCGCAATCTCGACGACCTGACCGCGCTCAACACCCTGCGGTTGCAATTCAACAACACCCTGCAGACCCGCGACCCCGCTTACGGCTCGCGCAATCTCGCGTCGCTCAATTTCGCCGCCGACTACCGCTTCGAGCACGCCGCGGGCGTGAAGCCGCTCTCCGACATCTACACCGAGCTCGCCCTCATGCCGGCCTCCTGGCTGCGCTGGGAGGTGTTTCACCGTTTCGATCCGCATCTCCCCAACCAGCAGGAGCTGAATACCTCGCTGCAGCTGATTGACCAGGAATGGTGGACGGCGCGCCTTGCGACCCACTTCCTCAAGGGCAACTATCAGGAGTATTTTCTCGAATACCGCCAGCGCCTCAATGAGGTCTTCGATGTCACCGGCCTCTGGCGCTACGACGCCAAGAACCAGCGCTTCAACGAGCAAAGCTACGGCGTCTGGCAGCGCCTCGGGCAGACGTGGGCGGTCAAATACGAAGTCTCCTTCTTCGACGGCCCGCGCCGGGAAAGCTCCTTCGCGCTCAACATCGAGGTCGAATTGCTGAAGTTCTGAGCGGATCCGGCCCACGGAACACACAGAATACACGGAAGACTTTTCCTCGTTGGCGCCGCCCCTCCTCTCATTTCTGTGTGTTCCGTGTATTCTGTGGTTAAACCACGCTCTCCTGACCTTCTCGCGCCTG
>CAZAOI010000006.1:0-28774 GCA_964486705.1 uncultured Oleiharenicola sp.
CTCCCACAGCTTCAACTGCATGGATACGGCTGAGCCATGCAATGGGGTGGTCGCCGGTTTCCCAGCCGCAGCGGAGGCTGAGCGACTGGTCCTGGGTTCGCAGCGGCGAACAACCGGGCCGACCGACGCCTGTCGCCGATAGGGAAATCGGCGACCACCTTGCCGGATGCTGGCCGAGAGGTCGCGGACGAAAACTTTTTCCCGGCCTAATAAACCGCCGGCCGGACCGTTATCCCGACATGCACTTCAAAAATTTCCTCTCTCTAGCCATGATCCTTGCCCTCGGGCGCAGCCAACTGCCGGTCCTTTCCGCCCACGAGGGCGCAAGGACCAATTGCCAGGAACGACCGAGGATGGAGGTCGCCTTCGTGCTGGATACCACCGGCTCGATGGGCGGCATGATCGCCGGGGCCAAACAAAAAATCTGGGCCATCGCCAACAAACTTAAATCCGCCCAGCCCACCCCGGAAATTCGCTTCGGTCTGGTCGGCTATCGGGACCGCGGGGACCAATACGTCACCAAAGTTTCGGCGCTGAGCAGCAACCTCGATGCGATCTACGCGCAGCTCAATGCCTTTGAGGCCCAGGGCGGCGGTGACGAGCCGGAGTCGGTCAACGCGGCGCTGCACCATGCTGTGCGCGATCTCCAATGGAGCACTGATTCCCACGTGCTGCGCGTCATCTTCCTGGTGGGCGACGCTCCTCCCCACATGGACTATCAGGACGACGTGAAATTTCCGGAGACGTGCCGGTTGGCCAACCGCCGCGGCATTCTCATCAACACGCTGCAATGCGGCCAGCTCCAGGGGACGGAGACGGTCTGGCGGGACATCGCCCGTTTGACCAACGGCACCTACGCATCGATTGCGCAGAGCGGCGGCACGATCCAGATTGAAACCCGTTACGACCACGAGATCGTCCGGCTGAACGTCGCCCTCGATGCCACCATCATCCCGTATGGTTCGCGCACCGAACAGGAAAACGCAGCCCGCAACCGGACCGTGCTGGCGAGCCTCGCGCCCGAGGGCGTGGCCGACCGCTCTTCCTATTTGAGCAAAGATGCCCCCGGCGCGGTGATCTCCGGTCGCGGCGACCTCGTGACGGAAATCATCGGCGGCCGGCAGGAGCTGGACGCCATCGAAGCCAAGCTGCTCGACCCGAAACTGCAGCAGCTATCAGCCGCCGCCCGCAACGAACTCATCAGCCAGAAAACCAATGACCGGCGCGCCCTCCAGGCAGAACTCCTGAGCGTGCTGGCCAAACGGGACGCCGCCGCCGAGGAAAAGCGAGAAGCTCTGGCGGGGCGGGAAGGAGTCCTGGAACTCAACGCGTACCAGGCCCTCGAAACTCAGGCCAAGGAGAAAGGGTATCGCTTCGAGAAGAAACCCTAGCCCGACCCTTGGGCTTGTCAGCCCGCGCGTCGCCCGCCTAGCTCGGAGGATGAAACCCCAAGTGATCGTGGTCGGTAGTTTTGTGCAGGACCTCGCCTGGCAGTGCGTCGAATTTCCCCGGGCGGGTGAAACCGTGATCGGTCGCTTCGTCACCGGGCCCGGCGGCAAGGGTTCCAATCAGGCCGTCGCTGCCGGCCGAGCGGGCGCCGCTACGATGTTCATCGGTGCCGTGGGCCGCGATGTGTTTGCCGAGGGGGCGAAGAAATTCTACGCGGCCGAGGGCATAACCGCCGATTTCGTGGAAAAACCGGCGCACGCCACCGCGACCGCCGCCATTCTGCTCAACGCCGCCGGTCAGAACGAGATTGTCGTGGCGCTCGGCGCGAGCGCGTATCTGGAACCCGGGGATGTCGATCCCGCCCTGATCCGCAGCGCCCGGGTGGTCGTCTGCCAGCATGAGGCCAGCCTGGCCGTCAACGCGCATATCTTCTCCCTCGCGCGCGATGTGGGCGTGACGACGGTGCTCAACCCGGCGCCGATGCGCCCCGACTTTGACGCCACCATCCTCGGGCTCGTCGATGTGCTGATTCCCAATGAAACGGAGTTTGTGGCCCTGGTAAATCTCCGTGGCGCGGGCCGGACCCAAGCGGGAAAAACCGCGTTCACCGAACCGGACCTGCACGCCATGACCCGCGACGAGCTCCACCAGCTCTGCCGCACTTTGGGCGTACCCACGGTGATCATCACGCTTGGCGCGCGCGGCTGCTTTGTTTCAGAGCCCGAAAAACACACCTCGATCCCCGCGCGAACGGGCGTGACGGTGGTCGATACGACCGGCGCAGGCGATGCCTTCGTCGGCGGATTTGCCGCCGGCCTGGTCGAGTTTGACGGCGATCGCGTGGCCGCCGCGGATCAAGGCAACACCATCGCGGCGCTCTCCGTCACCAAATTCGGCACGGCGCCCTCCATGCCGACGAAAGCCGAGATCGAACGCTTCATCGAGGCAAACCGCTAAGACGGGTCGGCAAATAGGTGGGAGCGGCTTTACGCCGCGACGGGATGACAGCAGCACCAGCAGCGTCGGGGCGTAAAGCCCCTCCCACATTCGCAGGAGTCACCTGGGCGTATTATTGAAATCCGCCCTAATCCTTTTCCGGCTCGGTGAACCAACGCGCCAGAATCAGCACCAGTGCAATCCCAGCATAACCCACCGCATAGGCCGCGGCGGGAAACAGCGACCCGTCGCCGTGGGACACGCCGGCCAACCGGTCCAGCAACGGGAGGGCGCTGACGGTGTCGCCGGGGGTGAACCGCCACGAGTGCATGAGCCCGAGCAGGCTCAGCCCGGCACCGGCCAGCGCCCACGCGGCGGCCGCAAAGAGCCGGCGCTCGATGATCAGGACTGTGACGGTGGCCAGAATCAGCGCGCAGTAAAACGTGCCCTGTTCGATCGCGAATCCGCCTTCGATGTAGGTGCCCGACGCGTGAAACGACGCGAGCAGCTTGGGTGAAAACTCCAGGCCGGGAGACGTGCCATAGCCGCCGAGACGGAGCGCGTTCTTGGTGAAGAAGGTGGCCCACGCCAGAATGACCGGCAACATCCCCACGACGACGGCGGGCCAATGGCGCTGCGGCGTCACCTCAAACGCCTGCAACGTGATCACGAGGCCGATCCACACGATGATCGCGAGGCCGGCATCCGGCGGCACCGCCCAGGCGACCAGCGCCATGGAGCCGGTGAGACAAAGCAGGGTGACGAAGGCGCCGTTGAGCGTGGAGTAACCGGCCCGTGCCCCCATGCGTTTCCAGGCCGGGTGGCCAATGTAGATGGAGGTCGGGAAGGGCGAGCCAAAGCACGCCGCGGCCAGCGTGCCGAGTCCATTCATCATGAGGGAGGAGCGCGATGAGTAGGCGTCGCCCGCGGCCGCCGCCGATTCGATGCATTGCAGCGACGCCAGCAGGTTCAACAAACCCATCGGCAAAATCACCGACAGGTAAGGCAGCAGATGCCCGCCATGCAGCCCGTCCCAGAGTGCCGCCACGGCCGGCAGCGGCGCATGCCAGCCGAGGGAGTTTTCCGGCAACCGTCCTTGCGGCGCCAAGCCGGTGAGCCACGACAGCGCCGTGCCGACCACCAAAACCACGAAAGCCGCCGGGATGCCCCAACGCGGTTTCACCCGGCCGAAATAGAACAACAGCACCAACCCGAGCGTGACCAAGCCGACCACCGGATGCGCGAAGGTGTTGAAGATGAAGTTCAGGGTCAGAAACGCCATGCCCGCGCCGGACAGCGCCGCCAGCAGCGCCGCGCGCGGCGTCAGGCGGCGGATGAACTCACTGATAAAGGCTCCGAAAAATTCGATCAGGCCCGAGCCCACACACGCGACGAGGCCGGCCTGCCAGGCGATCGTGTCGGGATCGGGCGCCCCTTGGGCGAGGGCGATCTGCTTGGCCGGCAGCATCACCAGAAACACGTAGGCGATGAACGTCGGCGTGTTCAGCCCGAACGGCAGGGCACAGACATCGGTGCGGTTCTCCTTGCGCGCGAGCCGGTGGGCCTGCCAGGCGTAGAATAAATTGCCGACGAGAAATGAAACCGCAATGCCCGGAAGAATCCGTCCGTAGACGAGGGCGGGCGGAAACCCGACCACGTGAAGACAAAGCGCGGGCACGAGCAACAGCTGAACAAGATTGTCCAGGGCAATGGCGAAAAAACCGTCGACGTCGCCGCGCGTGAAAAGTTTCATAAGCCGGAAGCGGTCGCCAGTTCGCGCACGAGTGCGACGGTGAACAACGCGGCCGACCGCGCCGCAAAGGGCGAAAGGGTCCGGTAGTCGTTGTCCGGCAGATTCTGCGTGCGGTTGCTGCCGCTCCGGATGCAGAGAAACGGGGTGCGCAGATACCAGCAGACCTGGGCCACCGATCCGCTTTCCATTTCCATCAGGTCGGGTCGCAGTTGGCTTAAAATGTCGGCAATGCGTTCGTCCGGAATGCCGAACTGGTCGCCCGAGGTGATCCGGCCCAGCCGCACGGACGGGGTGTAAGCGGGCGTGTGGTGCGCCGCCCTCTCCGGCTGATACCGGCGAAGGATCCGGCGGGCCGCGGCCAGCAACCGGCGGTCGCCCGGATAAATGATCGCCATGTGGTCGCCCAGCGGACCCTCCGCCGCGAAATACTCCATGGCGGACCCGGGGCCCAGCGAACCGAAGTCGTGGTTGCAGGTGACTTCGCCCACGATCACGTCGCCGTTGCGGATCGCCGGATTAATGCGGGAAGCGGTGCCGCACATCAGCACTTCGCGCGGGCGAAATTTCTCCACAAAGAGCGCGGTGACCATCGTCGCGCAGGTCTTGCCAATGCCGGTGACGGCGACAATCACCCGGCGACCGTCCAACCGGCCTTCAACGTAGGGAAAGGAAGCGAGCCGGCCGCGGCGTTTTTTCGTCAGGGCCCATTCCACCAGTTCGGATTCCTGCGGAATCGCACCGAGGACGAGGGTACAGTTGCGACTTGGGCGCGGGGCCACGCGGCGGGCCGTCTTGATCCCCGCAAGAATCGTCGGGGGCGCATGGCGCAAGGGAGGTGGAAACATCGGCACGCGGGATTTAGCAATTGGCATGCCGGAGAAAAGGGCAAGCTTCGCGAATGCCGGCACGGGGATTTCCACCCGGCCTGCACCCATCGATCCCCGCATGAACGCAACTGACCTCGCCACCTTTGTGCAGCGCCTGCCCAAAACCGAGACGCATCTCCACCTCGAGGGGTCGCTGCCGCTGGAGTTGGCACGCCGGCTGGACCCGGAGTATTTCGCGTCTCCCCCGCCCTACTGGCGGCAGGATTTTCGCTTCACGGATTTCGCCCAGTTCCAGGAGCAGTTCGACAACTATTTCTTCCGTTGGTTTGTCTCGCCGGAAAACTACCACGCCAGCTGCCAGCGGGTGTTTGCCGACGTGGTCGCGCAGAACTGCGGGTATCTGGAGGCGAGCTTCCACCTCGGCACGGCGGAGCGCATCGGCGAGGTGCCATTCCGCGAAATCGCCCGGGCCATTCACGCGGCGGTACCGCCGGGGTTGGAGTTCCGGCTTTTCCTCGGGATGTTCCGCGATCACTACACCGGCCCGCTGGCCAAGATCGTGGACGAGGCGATCACTTGGGATGAGATCGCCGGCGTGGACCTGCACGGTTTCGAGCGGCCGGAATTTCAGCCGTGGAGCGCCGACATCTGGGCGAAAGTCAAGGCGCTGGGCAAAGTCACCAAAGCCCACGCCGGGGAATTTTCCCCGCCGGACGATGTCCGTCAGGCCGTGGAATTCCTGGGCGTGCGCCGCGTGCAGCACGGGCTTTCCGCCCTCGGCGATCCGGCGGTGATGCACCTGCTGCGGGAGCACGACGTGACGCTCGACATGACGCCGATCAGCAACGTGAAGCTCCTCGCCGTGCCGTCGATGCGGGAACATCCGATCGGGCGTTTCCTCGCCGCCGGCATCCGCTGCACGATCAGCACCGACGACCCCATGCTGTTCGGCAACCGGTTGAACGACGAATATATCGCCCTCGCCACCGAGGCCGGACTGGATCGCCGGGCGCTGGTCCAGATCGCCCGGAACGGCTTTGAGGTCGCCGATCTGCCCGCCGCCACCAAACGGCGATACCTCGCCGAGCTCGATGGGCTGACCGCGTCAATAGCCACCTCGGCTTGACTGGGATAGCGCGGGCGCATGCCGTTGCGCGGCGATTCCTCTCGTGCAGAGGTCGAACTCGAGGGTGGTCTTCGATTTCCCAGCCGCAGCGCAGGCTGCGCGACTGGTCCTGGGTTCGCAGCCGCGAACAACAGGGCACATCGACGATTCCGGGGTGGTCGTCGATTTCCACATCGACGATTCCGGGGTCGCGGCAGGCATCGATATCTTCATCGCCACCTGTCGCCGGTGTGGAAACCGGCGACCACCTTGGGTTGAGCTGAGCGCTTCAACCGCACAGGCACGGCGGCCTGTGGCTACGCAATCCTCCGGGGCCGCGGGGGGCGCCGATTTCCCAGCCGCAGCGCAGGCTGCGCGACTGGTCCTGGGTTCGCAGCCGCGAACAACAGGCCACATCGACGATTCCGGGGTCGCGGCAGGCGTCGATTTCTTCATCGCCACCAGGCGTCGGTCTGGAAACCGACGCCCACCAGCGGCCTGAGCCCGCCGCGTCGCGCGGGGCACAAAAAAAGAGCCGGTCGCGCGACCGGCTCTGCTGTTAAGGCTTGTCCGAAGCTCAGGCTTCGTAGCCCGTCAGCGTTTTGTTAACGCCTTCCTTGAAGAGCCGCACGTAGTTCGGCAGACCGTTGTCGTAGGGAACCGCGACCTCGCCCTGGATCAGCGGTGTGGCGTAGCGGAAGAACTGGAAGTTCAGACTGACGCCATCCTCGTTGACCCACTCCGCGGGCAGCTTCTTCAAGTTGCC
This sequence comes from uncultured Oleiharenicola sp., assembly GCA_964486705.1. Lineage (GTDB taxonomy): Bacteria > Verrucomicrobiota > Verrucomicrobiia > Opitutales > Opitutaceae > Lacunisphaera. The sequence continues at coordinate 6,837 of CAZAOI010000006.1, forward strand.
GACGATGTCGTTGAGCGGCGTGAGCCCCGTCTCGCAGGTGTAATTGTCGCCGTCGCCCCGCACGAGCGTGACGAGCTTGTTGGATTCGCCATTGACGGCGGCCTTCACCGCGGCCTGACCGACGAGGAACGCCTCATCGGCATCCGTCTTCGAGGCGAGGTGGGCGGCCGCGCGTTGGGCGACGCCGAGCCGGGCGACCCGGGCCTTCGCGCCGAGCTGGGACTCAACCAAATCCTTCATGAACTCGCCGACGCCGCCGAGTTGGGATTCGTTCGTGCCGTTCTCGACGGAAACGTAATTGCCGTCCTTGTCCACGAGGCCTTCGCCCGCGACCACGACGCAGTGCTTCTCGCGCTTCAGGACGCGGCGGACGTCATCAATAAATTTCTCATTGGTGAACGGGACCTCGGGGAGGTAAACCAAGTGCGGCGGATCGTTCGGGTGGTCGCGGCGCTTGGCCAGCGAGGCGCCGGCGGCGAGCCAGCCGGTGTTGCGGCCCATGACCTCAACGATGGTGACGAGGTCGCCCTGGCCCATGGAGTCCGCGTCGAGCGCGAGTTCCTTGACCGTGGCCCCGATAAATTTGATGGCGCTGCCGTAGCCGGGGCAGTGGTCGGTCGCCGGCAGATCGTTTTCGATCGTCTTCGGGATCCCGATCACGCGCAGCTCGTAGTCCTGCGTCTTGGCCAGTTCGCTGATCTTGGCGGCCGTCTCTTGCGAGTCGGCGTCACCGATATGGAAATAGAAGCGGATGTTGTGCGCCTTGAAGACCGCGAGCACGCGCTCGAAATCCTGCGGCTTCTTGAGCTTCGTGCGGCAGGTGCCGAGCGCCGCGCCGGGCGTGAAGCGGAGGCCACGGATGGCCTGCTGGGATTCGGCTGCAAGATCGACGAAGTCCTCGTTCAGGAGGCCGAGCACGCCATTGAGCGAGCCGTAAATTTCTTCGATGCAGACATGGTTAAGGGCCTCGTTGACAACGCCGGCGACGCTGGCGTTGATCACGGTTGTGGGACCGCCGGACTGGCCGATCAGACAATTTCCTACTAGTTCTGCCATGGTATGGTGTGGTTAAAGCTATTAAAGAATCGAACGAAGGTTCAAAAAAGGCCACCGCCCGAGCGCTGGCAAACCAAATCTCCCTAAATTACGCGAGCCGAACCAAGACCGGTCGCTGGGTGAGCGAAACCAACGGGCCCGCCGCGAACCGATTCCGGCGCGCCCAGCGGTCGCGTCCAACCTTCACTCCATCGTCACAACAGCTTGCCGGGCCGATATTCAGCCGCGCCCTGGTGTTTTTTGCCAAGCGCTTGCACGACCGCCATGAACGCATCGACCTGGTGCGGGGCCGCGCCGACGAAGCGCTCGTTTTGCGCCAAAATCTCCTGCAGCTTTTTCTTGCCGAGTCCGACCCGTTTGTCGCCGGCAAGCCGGCCGAGCAAGTCGACGTCGCCGCCCGAGCGCAGCGCCTTCGCCGCGGCCAGCGCATGCTCCTTAATGGCTTCATGAGCCGTCTCCCGCCCTGCGCCGGCTTTCACCGCCTCCATCAGGATGGTCGTCGTCGCCAAAAACGGCAAATTGCGCTGATTCTCGGCGGCGATGGCCGCCGGGAAAACCTCCATCTGGCGCAGCACCGTCAGAAAAGTCTCGAGCAGGCCGTCGAGGGCAAAGAACGCGTCGGGCAACGCCACGCGGCGCACGACCGAACACGACACATCGCCCTCGTTCCACTGATGGCCGGCGAGGGCCGCGGTCATGGCGACGTAACCGGAGAGGATGGTGGAGAAACCGCAGATCCGTTCGCAATTTCGCGCGTTCACCTTGTGGGGCATCGCGGAAGAACCCACCTGGCCTTCCTGAAAGCCTTCCGTCAGCAGACCGGCGCCGGCCATCAGCCGCAGGGTCGTCGCGCAGCTGGCCCCCGCCGCCCCGACTTGGTGCAGCGCGCTCACGACGTCGAAATCGAGGCTGCGCGGATAGACCTGGCCCACGGCGCCGAGTGACGCCTTGAAGCCGAGGTGCTTCACGATGCGCGCCTCCAGCAGGTCCACTTTGGCGGGATCGCCGCCGAGGAGCGTGAGCTGGTCGAGCTGCGTGCCGACCGCTCCCTTCAGTCCGCGCACGGGATAACGCACGATCAGCTCGGCGAGCCGCGCCTGCGCGATCAGCAATTCCTGGCCGAACATCGCGAACCTTTTGCCGAGGGTCGTCGGCTGCGCCGGCACGTTGTGCGTGCGGCCGGTGATCATGACGTCGCGATGGGCCGCCGCCTGCCGACCCAGCGCAACCAGGGCCGCGACGACCTTGAACTGCACGAGTTGCAACGACCGGGCGACCTGGAGCTGCTCAACATTCTCCGTCAGGTCGCGGCTCGTCAGCCCGAGATGGATGAACTGCCGTTTCGCCAAGTCGGAAAATTCCTCGATGCGCGCCTTCACGTCATGGAGCGTCACCCGTTCGCGCGCCTTGATGCGCGTGACATCCACGTTGCCGCGCACGCGCTCGTAATCCTTAATCGCGTCGGCGGGAATGGCGACGCCGAGATCCTTCTGCGCCTTCATCACGGCGATCCAGAAATCACGCTCCAGCAAAATGCGGCCGTGGGCCGACCACAGCTCTTTCATCGCCCCCGAGGCATAACGTTCGGCAAGGACATTGGGAATGGATTCGGCGGAAGAGTCGGGCGGCGGATTCACGGCGCGCAACGCTTGCGCGTTAAGTTGCAGGTTGAAAGGTGAAAAGTGGGATGAGCCGCCACCAATCAGGGCCTGCTCCCCCTCCGGGCCCGGATTTCGTCTTTCAACTTTCCTCCTTCCGTCTTCAACTACCTGCCCATGGCCCATTCTGTCGAAGGACACCTGAATCTGAAAATCGCCGAATACGACCGGCTGATCCGGACGCTCGTCTATGCGTATGACGCGATGCGGGTGGTCCAACTCGACCTCCTGGCCCGCTGCCTCCCGGCCACAGGCGGACTGGTGCTCGATCTCGGTGGCGGCACCGGCGCGCTGGCCGCCACCGTGGCGGAGCGGTTTCCGCACGCCCGCGTCCAGATCCTCGATACGGATCCGGGCATGCTTGCTTTCGCGCGCGCGCGCTGCGCGCCCTTCGGCGATCGCGTGGAATTCGTCGAAAGATCCTTTGCGGCCCCCCTGCCCGCCTGCGACGCCGTCGTCGCCTGCATCGCCCTGCACCACGTGAAGGACATGGCGGCGAAGGGCCGGATCTACCGGAATATTTTCACCGCGCTGCGTCCGGGCGGCCTTTTCGCCAACGCCGACACCCTGATGGATAGCCGGCCCGGGCCGCGGACGCACTATTTCGACGTCTGGGCGGAGTTCCAGCAGACTCATGGGTTCACCGCGGCGGAGGCGCGGGCGCATTTCGCCACTTGGGCGGCCGAGGACTGTTACACCCCGCTGGCGGTGGAGATGCAGCTCCTGGCAGACGCCGGTTTCGCCGAGCCCGATTGCTTTTGGCGGCAGGAACACCAGGCCGTCTTCGGCGGGATCAAGTAAGGGCGCTCAAGCCAGGCAGCGCACGGCCATGTCGCGCAACACGGTTTCCTGCTCGTTGGGCCGGCGGATGATTTCCTCGAACACGCGGACGAATTCCTGCTGGTTGTCGATCAGCCGCCGCAGCGCCGGCAGTTTGGCCGAGCCGACCAGCTTGCCGACATACCACTGGTTTTGCGTGAAAAAATTGAAGGAGCTCTTCTCGACATCCCCGCCGAAATGCTTGGCGTAGGCCGCCTGCGCGCGGGCCCACGCGGCTTTGTCGAAGCCATAGGGGCCCGGCGCACGCAGGTCACCCGCATCCAGCAGCACCCGGCACTGCAGGAGGATGCGGTTGCGGTTCTGTAGCGCGGCGATGATCGGCCGGGCGTCGCCCCCGTTGAAAAAATGCTGCTGCAGCTCGGTCAGCGTGCCCCGCAGATCGCCGGCAAAAAACCGGTCGGCGGCGGCAAAAAAATCACCCTCGGCAAAATTCGGCGTCAGCTCGCCGACGTGCGCCTCCTCGATGATGCCGCCGTCGCCCGCGTAGGTCGCGAGCTTGCGCGTCTCCTCCGTCAGCAGCCGGGTGTTGGCGCCGACTTTTTCCAGCAGCAGTTCAAGCGCCCCCTCCCCAAAACGGGCGCCACTGCCCTCGGCCTCGGCGCGCGCCACCGCCGCGAGCGCGGCGCCCGCGGATTCGCCCTCGCCGCCCGCGAGCGTAAAGTCCGCCTGGCCTTCGCACCATTTGGGAAACGCCCGACGCCGGTCCACGGGCGCGGCGGTGATGACCACCGTGACCTCGTTCGCATTCACCTTCTCCAGCAATTCCTGCAAGGCGGCGACCTGGGTGAGCGTGCCGTCCGCGCGGCCCGTGACCGTGTCGGCCAGAAAATTCACGTCCTTCAGCCAAACCACGCGCCGGCCGCCGAACATCGGGACCGTCTGGACCGCGTCGCGGAAACGGTTGATCGCCGTCGTCACCTCGTCGACATTGGCGGCGAACCCGCTCACGATTTCGCGCGCGAAATCATCCGCGTTCGCTTCGGTCGCCAGCGCTGCAAACCGCTCCTGCCCCAGCCGGTTGACGATAAAATCGTCGGGGCCGCAGATGAAGGTGAAGTTTTTGGTGGCAGTGGCCATGGCGGGGGATTTGCCCACGAAACGCGCCAAAGCGCACGAAAAAAGTGCCGCCGGGTCGGGCGAGTCGTCCCGGACGAGCCGTTCCCTGGCGCGGCTCATCCGGAGGATTCGCCCCACCAGATGCGCTCACCTCAATTCGCCAGCGGCACCGCCACCTTGCGGGCCTCGACCATGATTTCGCGGCGGAGCCAGTCGATGGCCGCTGTCACCGCGCGCTGCTTGACCGTGCCGCGCGGGCCGGGATACGTCAGCTTCCTCGTCCAGTCGCCGCCGGGCGCATGGATGCCGATAAAAATCGTGCCGACGGGATTTTCCCTATTGCCGCCGGCCGGCCCGGCAAAGCCGGTGATGGCCACGCCGTAATCCGCGCCCAACTGCTCGGCCACGCCCGTCGCCATCGCCACCGCGCATTCGGCGCTGACCGCCCCATGCTGGGAAAGCAGACATTCCGGACAGTCCAGCAGGAGCATTTTGGCGTCGTTGCTGTAAGACACGATGCCGCCCTGAAAAAACTTCGAGGCCCCGCAGATGTCGGTAAAACTGTTTGCAAGTAAACCACCGGTGCAGGATTCCGCCACCGCCAAGGTGCGGTCCAATGCGCGCAGTCGGGTGGCCACCACGTTCGCGAGGGAATCGTGGCCAAAACTGACAAAATCGTCGCCCAGCAGCGCGGCACACTCTTCCGCGATCCCCCGCAGCGTGTCCCTGCTGTAGCGCTGGTCGGGCGAACTCACCCGGCAATCCACCTGCCACTGGTGCGCGCAATAGGCGACCCCCAGCCCGGGATAGCGGTCGAAGATCGGCTGAAATCTCGTCTCCAGCATCGACTCGCCCACTCCCGCAGTGCGGACCTGCACGTAGGCCTCGCCCTCGCTCAACAGCCCAAGCTTGGCCAACCGGGGCAAGACCTGCTCGGTGAACATCGGCTGCAGTTCATTGGGCGGACCGGGCAGCATGATGAGCACCTTGCCATCTTGTTCGACCCAAAGGCCCGGCGCCGTGCCGTTGGCATTGGGCAGGACCTCGCCGCACTCAAACCGATAGGCCTGCTTCAGGTTGTTCGGCGTCATCTTGCGATTCAGGTGCGCAAAGCGGTCGGCGATGGCCTGCTCGATGACCGGATCCAAAATCAGTTTCTGGCCGAGGGCCTGCGCCAGCACCTCGCGGGTGCGGTCGTCGCAGGTCGGCCCCAGTCCGCCGGTGGTGATGAGCACATCGGCCTTCGCCCAGCTTTCGCGGAACTGCGCCGCAATCGCGTCCGCCTCATCAGTGATCGTCACGTTGCGCTGGAGCAGCACGCCCCGCCGGCCAAGTTGCGCCCCAATGAAAGTCAGATGGCCGTTCGCGGTCAGGCCGAGCAGGAGCTCGTCGCCCAAGGTGAGCAGTTCAAAGCACGGCGCGACGCCGGGCCCGCGCGGTTTTGAAGAATCGGTGGTGGCCATGCAGGGAGGGAAGCCGCAACCTATCTCGTTTTTGAGAAAATGCCAGCCCCCGCACACAGCGACACCCTGAAGGCCAAAGTCCGCGCCCTGCCGGACGGTCCCGGCGTTTACCTGATGAAGGACCGGCTCGGCCGCATCATCTACGTCGGCAAGGCCAAGAGCCTGAAAAAGCGCGTCGCCTCCTACTTCCAGCCCGGGCGCGCCCGCGCCCTGCGCCATCAACCGAAAATCCGCACGCTGATTGAAATGATCACCGACCTCGAAATCCTCGAGGTCAAGTCCGAGCCCGAGGCGCTCCTGCTGGAAGGCAAGCTGATCAAGCAGTGGCGGCCGAAATACAACACCGACTTCACCGACGACAAACGCTTCCTCCTCGTCCGCCTCGACCTCGACGCCCCGCTGCCGCGTTTTGTCCTCACCCGGTTCAAAAAGGACACCCGCTCGCGTTACTTCGGCCCCTTTGTCCACTCCGGCCTGCTGCGGAAGACACTCGCGTCGATGCGCAAGCGATTCGGCATTCTCCTGGCCGATACGATCCCGAAGCAAATCGCCCCGGGCAGCTGGCAGCTCTACGACGACGTGCGGGCCGAGCTCTCCGGCTGGCCGAATGTGGTGACCGCGGAAGCGTATCGGCCCCGTGTCACGCAGGCCTGCGAATTTCTCGAGGGCAAGAGCCGCGAGTGGCTGGCCTCGCTGCGCGAGGAGATGACCGCCCGCGCGGCCAAGCAGGAATTCGAAAAGGCCGCCGAGCTGCGCGATGTCGTGCTCGCGCTTGAGCAAACGCTCGAACGCACCCGCAAGTTCACCCGCGACCTCACGCAGGCCCGGCCGGGCGACCAGGCGTTGAAACAGCTGCAGGAGACCCTCGGCCTTGCCGCCCCGCCGGCCCATGTGGAGTGCTTCGACATCTCGCACATCTCGGGCACCTTCGTCGTCGCCTCGATGGTGCACTTCACGGACGGGCGGCCCGACAAGGACCAGTACCGTCGCTTCCAGATCAAGAGTTTCATCGGCAACGACGACTTCAAGGCGATGGAGGAAGTCGTCGCGCGCCGCTACCGCCGGCTGAGCGCCGAACAAAAACCCTTTCCCGACCTGGTGGTCATCGACGGCGGACGCGGCCAGATCGCCGCCGCGCTCAAGGCCTTCGTCGGGCTCGACTGCATGCCGCCGCCGATGATCGGCCTGGCCAAAAAGCAGGAGACGATTATTTTTCCCGACGACCGGAAGCCTCTCAACCTGCCGCTCGACGATCCGGGGCTGAATCTGCTCCAGCGTTTGCGCGACGAGGCGCACCGCTTCGCCAACACCTACAACGCCGACCTGCGCTCCCGCAAAATCAAGGAAAGCATCCTCGACGATTTCCCCGGCCTGGGCCCGGTGCGCCGGACCGCGTTGCTGGCGCATTTCGACTCGATCGCCAAGCTGCGCGCCGCCACCGTCGCGGAAATCAGCGCCGTGCCCGGCTTCGGCGGCAAGCTGGCCGCGGAGTTGCGGGCGTTTTTGCAGCCGGGCTGAACCGGGACCACGTCGTTGCAGCAGGTGGACCGGGCCTCCCCGTTCGACTGGCTCAGGGCCCCGAGCGAAGTCGCGGGGCGGACCGCGTTTTCTCCGGCGCTCATTCCTCACGCCGCCGTCAGTTTGTAACGCATTACGTTACAAACTGGATTGGGTCCCAGCGCGCAACGCCAGGCCCGCCCTGATTACGCTGTCGCGCTATGATGCCACTTCAAAGGGCCTTGGGAATAAGTGGATGGGCCCAAAAAACGGACTCGGACCTTGTGAAACCTATCCTGAGGGGAGCCGTTTCGCGCCAGGGATTCCGCGATCCAGGGTAACCAGTTTCGCGCCAGCCTGAGCGGCCACGCCGGCAAGATAGGCATCGGTCACCTGCTTGTGGCTGCGGGCCCAGGCGGGCAACACCTCCACCGGTGACGGCAGCTCCAATAGATATCCCAAGCCGGCCCGCTGTTTGAAATCCTTTAAAACACTCCTGGCCTCGGCCATCGGCACCTCGTAGGCGGCATGAATCACGCGCAAGTACCCGGCTTCGGTCAGCCCGCAGGTCATGGCCGTGTCGCTTGCGGCCAAGTGCTCGATCCACCGATGCACCTGGTCGTGATGAACGTGCCCGGTCCAGAGGGCGGCCACCAGCACGTTGACGTCGAGCAGGTATTTCACAGAAAATCCGCCAGCAGGTCGCGCACCCGCGCGGAGGTGAGCGGAGCGGCGCCCTTGGGGGCCACCAACACCGGCAGGCCCGTGCGGGGATTGCGCCCGAGTTGCGGGCGAGCCCGCGGCCGGGATTCCGGGGTGAGCACAATGGTTCCGTCCCGGACCTTGCAATCAAAGCGGGTCCCGGCCAGCAGCCCCAACTTGCGCCGGGTCGCCTTGGGCAGCACCACCTGTCCCTTCGTGGAAAGTGTCGTGGTCATGACTTACCGTCTTACTGCTTTTCCGCCGAGTCAAGGGCTCGGTGGATTACGCGCGGCTCATCCGGAGGATTCGCCCCACCGTTGATTCCGACCCTTCTTGATGAAATTATGCCTAGTTCAAACGCACGATGGCCGCGTTGAGCACGGAGGCGAAGCTGACCCAGAGAACATAGGGCAGCCAGAGTGCCCCCGCCCATCGATCCACCCGCCACAGGCCTATCTGCAGCCAGACGAGCAGCCCCCAAAGGACCGCGATGTCCACCAGGGCCCAGACCGGCTGCTTGAGGCCGAAGAAAAACAGCGACCAGAGCGCGTTGAAGATCAACTGCACGAAATAGGCGCGCACGAGTCCCGGCACCGACGTTGCGCCCGCCGGTCGTTCGGCCGACCAAACCCGCCAGATCGCCAGACCCATCAGGACATAAAGCGTCGTCCAGACCGGCCCGAAGATCCAACTTGGCGGATTCCACGACGGCTTGTTCAGGAGCGGATACCAAGTCCGGACGTTCGCAAAAGTTGCCCAGGCGCCGAGCGCGCCCGCCGTCATACTGGCGGCGATGAACCCCGCGAGGGCCGGCAGGGAACGTGACCGGGGAGCGTTGGTCATGGCGGACAAAGAGCGCTCAGCGCCGGAGCCGCGTGATGAAGGCCAGGGCGCGGTCCGGCAAAATCCATTTCAGGAACAGAAAAATCTTGGCGTGGAACGGGCCGCTGTAGCGCGCGGCCGGATTGTCGCTCACGAGCGCGATCTCGACCAGCCGGGCGATGTCATCCGGCACCCCGGCCACGCGGCGCAGTTTTTCGGAGCCGACGCGGAACCCGGCCATGAATGGTTCGTAGGGTCCGGCGTGGTCGGTGTACTGGTCCGACGCCTTGCTCGCGGCGTCGATGAATTCGGTGAGGATGAACCCCGGCCGGATCAGCGTCACGCGGACCCCGAACGGTTTCAATTCGCCGCGCAAACCATCGGTGAGGGCCTCCAGCGCGTGCTTGGTTGAATCGTAGATCGACGACAGCGGCCGCGCGATGCGGCCCGCCACCGAGCCGATGTTGACGATGCAACCGCTGCCGCATGCACGCAGGTGCGGCAACACAAGCTGCGTGAGCGCGATCAGGGAAAAGACATTCGTCTCAAAATTCTTGCGGATGGCGTCCACCGGCACGATCTCGACCGGACCGCGCGTACCGTAGCCGGCGTTGTTCACGAGCCCGTCGATCCGGCCGAATTTGGCGAGCGTGGCATCGACCAGCTGCTGGCGGTCCGCGGCGTTCGTCACATCACCGGCCACGGCGAGAACCGTGGCTCCGGCGGGATCAAGCTCGCGCGCGAGCGCCTCGAGCCTGTCCGCTCGCCGCGCGGACAGAACGACTCTCGCCCCGCCCCGCGCCAGCCGGCGGGCCGCGGCCTCGCCAATGCCCGAGGAGGCGCCGGTGATGATGATAACCTGGCCGTTAAGCTTGGGCATGGAGTTAGCCTGAATATTTCACACTCAGAGGTGTTAAATATTCGCCCTGTGGGGCCGACTTTGTCGGGGCTAACCGCGACAAAGTCGCTCTGCCCGGAGGGCAGACGGATATTTTTCTAAAATTGCTCGTCATGAGTGTGAAATATCCGGGTTAGGAGCGCCGGTCTTCAAACGGGAGGGCGAAGCGGCTCGCTCCGCCGCGGCGCACCGGACCGGCGCGCCCGACCCGCGCGGTCGCGCGAAAGAGACGGGTGTTTTTCAATCGGGGCATCGGACTTGAAGATCCGTCCCAAAGCCAACCACACGTCAGCCCGTGAGGCGGGGCGAGCGATCACGTTCACTGTGAGTCGTAGATCTGGACGCGGCTCCAGTACGTCTTGAACTGGTTGACGAAGGCGAGGTGGATCGGGTCCACCTGATAGGCCGCCTCCGCCGCCACGTCGCGGCATTGCACGATCAAGGCGACATCAAAGCTGTGGTCGATCACGGGGCGCGCCGTGGTGGCGGCCGGGCCGCCGATCGAGATGTGCTCCACCGCTTTGATGCCCGTGAGGGAATCGACGCCGCGGCGGAAATCCGCGCGTTGCGCGGAGGTGAGATCGGGTTTCAACCAGAAGTAGACGCAATGGAAGAGCATGGTGCAGCGAAGAAAAGACCAACAACCGGGGACAGGCAAACGCCGATTGCGCGCCGCCGCCGAAAAGCGGGTTGCGGCGACCGATCTTCCCGATTTGTTCTAAGAAAGCACCCGCTGGAACGTCTCGAGGTACAATCCAATCAAAACTATTCCCATGAAATCCACCCGTCTCCTCTCCCTGCTCGCTCTCCTGCCGCTCGCGCTCGGGGCTGCGCCCGTCAGTTCCACCATCTCCGCCGTCACGGTCTATACCGATCGCGCGGTTGTCACCCGGACCGCCACCGTCGAACTGGCCGGTGGCACGACCGAACTCGTCTTCGCCAATCTCCCCCTGGCGATCAACGAGCGTTCGCTGCAAGTCAGTGGCCGGGGCACAGCCCAAGCACTCATTCTCGATGTCAGCGCCAAACAGACCTATGTTGATTTTACGCCGAATGCGCGAGTGAAGGAACTGGAGGACCTGCTCAAGGGCCTGCAAAAACAAGGGCGCGGGCTCGATGACCGCAACGGCGCTCTCCGCGCCCAGAGCACCATCCTCGAGCGAATGGAAGCCGCGCTGTTTGCCCCCCCCGCCAAGGACGTCCCGCGGCCCGACCTGAACCAGTTTACCGCCTCGATGGTCTATCTCTCCGAGCAAAAAACCAAGATCATCGCCGAGCACGCCGCGCTCGACGAACAGCGCGAGGACCTGCAGACGAAAACGACCACGGTGCAAAACCAGCTCAACGAGCTACGCGGTGCCGGCGGCCGCGGCTACAAGACCGTGACGGTGCGGGTCTCCGCCGCCCAGGCCGGCAACCTCGAGGTCGCCCTTTCCTACACGGTGCCCGGCGCCAGCTGGGCGCCCAGCTACGACGCCCGCGTGCTCAGCAGCGAGCGCGTTGTCGCGCTCGGCTATTTCGGCCTCGTCCGCCAGAATACCGGCGAGGAATGGAAGGATGTTGCCCTCACCCTTTCGACTGCGCGCCCCGGCCTCGGCGGCGCCGCACCCGTGTTGAGTGTGTGGAACTTGGATGTGTTCAGTGCCGTCGCCCTCCGGCAAGAAAGGGACAAGCTGGAGCGGAGCGCCTACGCCGCCAAGTCGGTCAACGCCTCGATGGCGGTGGGCGAGGTCAACATGCAATCCCTGACGAGCAATGCCCAGGGCGGAGCGCTGGAGATGAAAGATGCCGAGATGGCCGCCGCCACGATCGAAGCCGGCGCCACCAGTGCTTCCTTCAAGATCGCCATGTCCGCCAGTGTGCCGAGCGACAACTCGCCGCAGAAGGTGCCGATCACAAGCGCGCGGCTGAACGCCAATCCTGAATATCTCACCGTGCCCAAGCGCCTGGCCACCGCGTTCCTGACCGCCAAGGTCGTCAACACCTCCGAGTTTCCACTGCTCGCCGGCGGCATGAATGTGTTTCTCGACGGCACGTTTGTCGCCACCAGCGCCCTGCGCACCGTGATGGCCGGGGAGAAGTTCGACCTCGCGCTCGGCGCCGACGAGGGCATCAGCGTAAAACACAAGCGCGTCCAGAAATTCACCGAGGACACCGGTTTGACCAACTCCGGCAAGCGCATCACCTACGAATACCTGATCACGATCCAGAATAACAAGAAGACCGCCGAGCATGTGATCGTGGCCGACCAGGTCCCTCTCTCCCGCAACGAGAAGGTCGTCGTCAAACTCCTCTCGCCCGACGCCAAGGAAGCCAAGCCGACCGACGAAGGCACGCTCAAGTGGAAGCTCGACCTGAAACCCGGCGAAAAGCGCGAATTGACCGTGAAGTTCACCGTCGAATACGCCAACGACGTGAGTGTGACGGGTATCGAGCCCTGACGCCAATTACCGCCGTTCTTCTTTACCGCGGATTGCACTGATTCCACGGATGCCGAGGATTTGAAGCATGGGCTTGCTGAAGCCCGCCCGCGTGTTCGCGTCCGTCTTCTCGATGGGCGTGCCGGTGAAGCCGATGAACGCTCTAGCTTCCTGCCTTCGCGGCTTTCGTCATCGCAACATCCAAATCCGAAATCGCAACCAGCTCCGCATCCGACAGCGCGTGCGCGCCTTTCGACAAAAGCCGCTCCCGTGGCCGCTCATCCTGCGGCCACGATGCAATGCCATTCGTCTTTGTTTTCAAAACGGACATTCAGCTGGTTCCAGATAATGCGTTGCCTGTTGCCCCCAAGGGCTGGCCGTGAAACGCGCCCATGCAATCCACGCGGACGGTTTCGATGAGGGCGCGGCGGAAGGTGTCGGTGGCAAGCATACGGGGCGTGATCAGGTCTGGCGGGGTGGTTGCAAGGCGGAGCGCAGGGCGGCGGTGAGCTGCCGGGTCGAGGGCAGCTTGCCCTTTAACTCGGCGGGGAGCTTGGGCTGGAGCTGGTAGGCTGCCACCCCGATGGGATTAGCCTTGGTCTTGAGGGCATACTCGACCTCCAAGGTGTCCTTCTCCGCGCAAAGAATGATGCCGATGGAGGGGCGGTCGTCGGGCGCGCGCTCCCGGTCGTTGAGGAGGTTGAGGTAGAAATCCATTTTGCCGGCGAACTCCGGTTCGAAGGAGCCCACCTTCAGGTCGATGGCGACCAGCGCCTTCAGGAAGCGATGGTAGAAGAGCAGGTCCACGAAATATTCCTTCGCACCGAGCGCGAGGCGGTATTGGCGGCCGACGAAGCAAAAACCGTAGCCCAGCTCCAAAATAAAGTCGCGCAGCCGCCCGACGAGCCGGTCCTCCAGCTCGCGCTCCCGGACGGCGCCGCCGATCCCGAGGAATTCCAGGTTGTAGCTGCTCTTGAGCGCCTCCTCGGCCTGCTCGGCGAGGTGCGCCGGCAGGGCGGCGGGAAAGTTGTGCGACTTGCCGGCCTTGCGCGACCGTTCGTAGGCCCCGGCCTTGATCTGGTTGAGCAGGACGTTGCGGCTCCAACCGAAGCGGGCGGTGGCCTGCAGATAATAGAGCCGGGCGGCGGGCGCGGAGACTCTGTCGAGGATGAAGCGGTGATGCCCCCAGGGAACATCGGCCACCAGCGGCGGCACCAAAGGTGCCGGCTGCCCGCCGGGTAATTTGGCCACAGCTTGTGGCCGTTTTGCACCAGCCCCGGTTTCTGCCACAGGTTGTGGCAAAATCACGGCAGACTGATCATCACCCCATTTGGCCACAGGCTGTGGCCAAATTAGGCCTTTCCGTGCGTCGCTGCCTGGAGGCAATTTGGCGGCAGCTTGTCGCCAAATTGCCTCGTCGGCGTAAGCGAGATAAAATCGCTTCGTATCGCGTAGATTGCGGGGCGAAAATCCGCTCATAGACGGGAAGGCCTGCCGCAAGTCCGCCGCCACCCTTTCCACGACCGACTCCCCCCAGCCGAGAGCCTGCTGTTTCTCCACAATCCCGCGACCGATGTCCCAATACAACAAGACCAATTCGCGATTTACCGCCCGGCCCGCGCCCAAACGGGCGGATTCAACCCGCGTCTTCAGGTCGGCGACCAGCCGGACATACTCGGGACTGGCGAATGGCGCAGGTTTCATGGCTCAGGCAACGGCCTTGGCCAATTCCTCGTCGTGCAGCGTATGGTGGCGGACCATGGGTGGCAGGAAGAAGAACGAAAGGGCGACGGGACGGCAAGTCATTCGACACTTCGACTGGGCGAAAGCGGTTATCTTCAGCAGGGTGTGTGGCGTGAGTGGATGTTTTGCGGGGCGCGGGCGACCCGTCGCCAAAGACCGGCCTGCTGAATCTGGCGGCTTTGATTTGATATAAGCGCCGAACTGCAACATAGGCTCCCGATGCCCGCGCCCCTGACCCTCCTCGTCGACAACGGCTCCCTTGAGCCTGCCGCCACCTTCGGGCTGCGCGAACTGGCGGTGCAACTCTCCTCCCGGCTCGGCCACACGGTCGCGCCGGTTTCGTTGCTCCACTCCGCCGGCATCGACCCGCGCCAACTTCTCAGCCAGCCGGCGGAAATCCTGGTTCCAGCTTTGGAAAAACGGCTGAGGGCCGGAGCGTGTGAGTTCGTGGTCGTGCCGCTGTTTTTCGGCCCGAGCCGGGCGCTGACCGTTTTTCTGCCGGAGAATCTCGCCCGGTTGCGGGTGACATTTCCGGCCCTTCGCGTCCGGCTCGCACCGCCGCTCCACGCGGCCGGCGACGCCCGGCTCGCGCAAATCCTCGCGGAGAACGTGCGGGTCGAACTTGCGGCGATGTCGCGAGCCAGCTCGCTCCCGCCCGCTGCCGCCGAGCCCGTGCGCGTGGCCCTGGTGGACCACGGCAGTCCGGTCGCCGCCGTCACCGCCGTGCGCAATGAGCTGGCGTCGCAGCTCGCCGGGCTCCTCGGGTCGGACGTCGCCGCGGTGGCTCCCTGCAGCATGGAACGGCGACCGGAGCCGGCCTATGATTTCACGGCCCCGCTGCTCGCCGATCTTTTGGGCACGCCACCGTGGTCGGCCGGACCCGTCATCGTGGCGATGCAATTTCTATTGCCCGGCCGCCATGCCGGGCCGGCCGGGGACGTCGCAGAAATCTGCCGAAGGGCGGAAGCCTCCCAACCCGCACTGCGCACGCGGATGACCGGTCTGGTCGGGAGTCACCCGCTGCTGGTGGAGGTCCTCGCCGACCGGGAAAGAGCCGCGGTTTTGATCTGATCGGCCGGACCATCCCGGCGGACGGGCGGATACACGAACACGGCCGCTGGCAGTTCCGGCTCGAGGCTCGGCTCGGCGGCATCGGCCGCCAGGATGCGGGCCCAGTGTTGGCGCCAAGCCTGGGTAAGACGGGGGAAAATTTCAGGCGTTGGCATAGGCGGAGGAATTTTGCCGCGCTTCGGCCTGGAGGCCGGGCAAGGCGGAATGAAAAGACGAGTGCCGCACAACCTCGCCGATGACCACGAGGGCGGGTTGCCCGGCCAGACCAGCAGAAAGCAACTCGGCTTCCGCCAAAGTGCCGGTGATAATTTTTTGGGTTGGCCGACTGGCCTCGCTGATCACCGCCAGAGGCATTTGAGCCGGCATGCCGTGATTGAGCAGATTCCGGGCGATCTCCGGGAGCCGGCGCCCGCCCATATAGAAGCAGAGCGTGGCGCGCAATTTGGCGAGCGCGCCCCAATCGAGGGCGGACGTGTTGGCCGCGCATTGGTGGCCGGTCACAAAAACCACCGCGGAAGAATGATCACGGTGGGTCAGCGGCAGTTGGGCCGCGGCGCTGGCCGCCGTGGCGGCGGTAACCCCCGGAACAATTTCAAAGGGGATGCCGGCCTCCCGCAAGGCCTGCATTTCTTCCCCCGCCCGGCCAAAGATCAGCGGATCGCCGCCCTTCAGCCGCACGACTTTCTTGCCCGCACAGGCGAGGGCCACGAGCAGCGCATTGATTTCGGACTGGGTGGCACTGGGGCAACCAGCCCGCTTGCCCACGAAGTGACGCTCGCTGCCCGGCGGGCAGGACTCGAGCAGCTCGCGGTTGACCAACTCATCGCAGACCACCGCTTCCGCCCGGCGCAACAAGTTCAGCGCCCGCACGGTAATGAGGTCGGCCGCACCCGGCCCGGCGCCCACCAACCAGACGAAGCCCGAATCGGCATCACCAGGCCTTAACATGAGTTCTTTAGTCAACATAACAACTTTAGGCTTTACGGAGCCTGGAACAAATGCAAGCTAACTCTACGCCATGTCTGAAAATCTTTCCGCTGCCCCGACCAAGAACGAAGTCCTCAAGCAAAACGACCCCATCCTCGCGGGTGCGTTGGCCGCGACCTTGCTCGACCCCGCTCTGGATCATTTTTCCACTGATGATGAACAGTTTCTGAAATTCCACGGCATCTACCAGCAGGACGACCGCGACCTCCGCAAGACGGCCAAGAAGCACATGATGATGATCCGTGGCCGCATCCCGGGCGGGGTGATGAGCTCACAGCAGTGGATCACGTTTGACGATCTCGCGACCCGCTACGGCAACGATACGCTGCGCCTCACGACCCGCCAGAGCATCCAATTTCATGGCGTCCTCAAGTCCGGTCTCGGCCCGCTGATCAAGAAGATCAACGAGTCGCTGCTCTCCACCCTGGCGGCTTGCGGTGACGTCAATCGCAACGTCACGGCATCGCCCACGCCGGCCTACACCCAAGCCCGCGCCCAAGTGTTCGCGGACAGCGTCCGCATCGCCGAAGCGCTCGCGCCCAAGACCCCCTCCTACCACGCAATCTGGATCGACAACGTCCAACTCAAGCTGGACGAGCCAGCCAACCGGGACTTCGTCGATCCCCTCTACGGCCGCACTTACCTGCCGCGAAAATTCAAGGTCTCTTTCGTCATTCCGCCCGTCAATGACATGGATATTTTCACCAACGACCTCGGCTTCATCGCCGTGGTCGAGAGCGATCGGGTCATCGGCTACAACCTCGCGGTCGGCGGCGGCATGGGTCGCAGCCACGGCAACGTGCAGACCTATCCCCGGCTGGCCGATGTCATCGGGTTCTTTCCACCCGAGAATCTCATCGAAGTCGCCAAGGCCGTGCTCACGATTCACCGGGACTTCGGCGACCGCACGAATCGCAAACACGCCCGCCTGAAGTATATCGTCGAGGAGCGGGGCGCCGCCTGGATGCGCGACGAGGTCAATCGCCGCGCCGGTCTGACCCTCGAGCCGGTGCGTCCCTACCAGTTTACCACCACGGGCGATCTCTACGGCTGGCACCGCGCGGTGGACGGCCGCCTGTTCCTCACGCTCTTCGTAGAGACCGGCCGCATCAAGGACGTGACCGGCCACGCCCAGAAAACCGCGCTGCGCCAGGTCGCGGAGAAATTTCCGCACCTCGAGTTCCGCCTCTCGGCGAACCAGAATGTCATCCTCGCCAACGTGCCCGCAAGCGACCGGACCGGGATCACCGCCCTGCTCGCCGCCCACGGCGTCAAGGTGGACCAACAGGCGTCCGTCCTGCACGCCGCGGCGATGGCCTGCCCGTCCCTGCCGACCTGCGGCCTCGGCCTCGCCGAATCCGAGCGCATGCTCCCGGCGCTCCTCGACCGCATTGAAAAACTCGGCGGCGAGCTCGGACTCGGGGGCGAAGAAATCATCATCCGCTCCACCGGTTGCCCGAATGGCTGCGCCCGCCCATACATGGCCGAAATCGCATTCGTCGGCAAGGCGCCGGGCCGCTATCAACTCTGGCTCGGCGGCAACGCCGCCGGCACCCGGCTCAACCGCGTCTTTAAGGACACCGTCAAGGACGCCGAGATCGAGGCCGAGCTGCGTCCATTGCTGACGCGATGGAAAAACGACCGGATATCCGGCGAACGCTTCGGCGATTTTTGTTCGCGGGTCGTGTGGCCCGAACAGCTCCAGAGCGCCGCGGCCACGGCCGTCGCGCCCGCTCCCCTTGCCAACTGACATGACCTCCTCCGACCTCCTCCACTGGAACGCCGAGCTGCGCGCGAAATCGCCGCTGGAAATCGTCCGCTGGGCCATCACCCAATCGGGCGGCCGCGCGATCGTCTCGACCAACTTCCGTCCCTACGAAGCCGTCGTGCTCCACCTCGCCGTCCAGGCCCAGCCCGACATTCCCGTGCTCTGGGTGGACCACGGCTACAACCGCCCCGCCACCTACGTGCACGCCGAGGCACTGCGCACCCGGCTCGGCCTCCATCTCAAGCCGTATCTGCCGCGCCTGACGCCGGCCCACCGCGACGCCCTGCACGGGCCGATTCCATCCACCGAGGACGAGGCCGGCCTGAAAAAATTCAGCGCCCTGATGAAACTCGAACCATTTCAACGCGGGATGCGCGAGCTGGCGCCAACCGTCTGGATCACGGCCCTGCGCCAAGTCCAGAACCCCAACCGCGCCGGGCTCGACATCGTGTCGCGCGATGAAAATTTCGGCGCGCTCAAGGTGAGCCCGCTCTTCTATTGGAGCGACGCCGACCTCGAGGGTTACCTCGCGCAGCATCAGCTGCCCAACGAATGGGACTATTTCGATCCCGCCAAGGCCGACGAGAAACGCGAATGCGGCCTGCACGCCGCCTGGGGGAAACAGGCCGTCCCCGCCTGATCCCGGCGAACTCCCTTGGCCCGCCGTCCCCGCGGCGCCGGCCCCTCTTCGTCCATGAAAAGCTACCATCTCGACCACCTGCAGCACCTCGAATCCGAGGCCATCCACATCATGCGCGAAGTCGCGGGCGAATTTGAACGCCCGGCCCTGCTCTTCTCCGGCGGCAAAGACTCCATCTGCCTGCTCCGGCTGGCCGAGAAGGCCTTCCGTCCATCCGAGCTGCCCACCCCGCTGCTCAACGTCGACACCGGCCACCACTTTCCCGAACTGAACGAATTTCGCGACCGCCGGGCGAAGCAACTCGGCGCCAAACTCATCATCCGCACCGTTGAGGACGCGATCGCGAAAGGCATCGCCCAACCCGCGCCGGGCGAAATCAGCCGCAACCGTCTGCAGATTCCGACGCTGCTCGCCGCGATCGAGGAATTCCGCTTTGACTGCTGCATCGGCGGCGCCCGGCGCGACGAGGAAAAAGCCCGCGCCAAGGAACGCTTCTTCAGTTTCCGCGACAGCTTCGGCCAGTGGGATCCGAAGAACCAGCGGCCGGAAATCTGGAACCTCTACAACGGCCGGCTGAATCCAGGCGAGAACATGCGCGTTTTCCCGCTCAGCAATTGGACGGAGATGGACGTGTGGGAATACATCCAGCGCGAAAAGCTTGAGGTCCCGAGCATCTATTTCAGCCACCGCCGCTCATGCGTGCGCCGCGGGGGCCAATGGCTGCCGGTCAATGCCCTCGTCCCGCCCAAGCCCGCGGAGGAAGTGCGCGACCTCGTCGTCCGCGTTCGGACGATCGGCGACATCATCAGCACTGGCTGCGTCGAGTCGCCCGCGACCACCGTGGCCGACATCATCACCGAGATCGCCGCCGCCCGCGTCACCGAACGGGGCTCGCGCGCCGACGACAAGGCTTCCGAGGCCGCCATGGAGGACCGCAAGAAGGCGGGGTATTTCTGAGCGGGCATCAAACTCAATTCTCCGATTGAAAATGACCCGCAAATTCCGCGCTGCAGCGCAGGTCGGGCGCACCGGCCCGGTGCGCCGCGGCGGAGCCCTTCGACAGGCTCAGGGCCTTGAGTTTGTCGAAACGGCGAGCCGCTCCGCCCTACCCTCCGCAGACATCACCTAACATGTTCACCGAAGATCTTCTCTCCGCCCCGCCTGTGACCGTGCCGGTCGACATTCTCCGCTTCAACACCTGCGGCAGCGTCGACGACGGCAAATCCACGCTCATCGGCCGCCTGCTCTACGATTCAAAATCGCTCATGGAGGACCAGCTCGAGGCCCTGGAGCGGTCGGCGGACATCACCGGCGGCGGTCAGATCAACCTCGCCAACCTCACCGACGGCCTCCGCGCCGAACGTGAACAGGGCATCACGATCGACGTCGCCTACCGCTATTTCGCCACGCCGCGCCGGAAGTTCATCATCGCGGACACCCCGGGCCACATCCAGTACACGCGCAACATGGTGACCGGCGCTTCGTCGTCCAATCTCGCCATCATCCTCGTCGACGCCCGCACCGGCGTCATCGAGCAGAGCCGCCGCCACACCGCTCTCGCCGGGCTCCTGCGCATCCCGCATCTCGTCGTCGCGATCAACAAGATGGACCTCATGGGGTGGAGCGAGGCGCGCTTCAACGAGATCCGCGCCCAGTTCGAGGAGTTTTTGCCGCGCCTCGACATCAAGGATGTGAAATTCATTCCGCTCAGCGCGCTCAATGGCGACAACGTCGTCGACCCTTCGCCCCACACCCCGTGGTATGTCGGCCCCACGTTGCTCGGCCATCTGGAAACGGTGCACATCGCGAGCGACTGGAACCTCACCGGCTTCCGTTTCCCGGTGCAATGGGTCAATCGGCCGAATCATCCGACCGACGCCGCGCTCCATGATTTCCGCGGTTTCAGCGGCCAGATCGCCGGCGGCATTGTCCGGACCGGTCAGAAAATCATCGCCCTGCCGGCTGGGATCGTGACGACCGTGAAGCAAATCTGGACCTACGACGGCCCGGTGGAGCAGGCGTTCTGCCCGCAATCCGTCACCCTTGTGCTGGAACACGACATCGACGTCAGCCGCGGCAGCATGTTGATCGGCGCCGACCACCTGCCCGGCGCGAGCAGCGACCTGCAGGCCGAGGTTTGCTGGATGCACCCGCGGGCGCTGCAGCGGGGCAAAAAATATTTCCTCAAGCACACCACGCACACGGTGCAGGTGGTGGTCACCGAACTCGTCAACAAGCTCAACATGGCCACGCTCGAGACCGAGCCGGAGCCCGCCGAATTGGCGATGAATGACCTGGGTGAGATCCGCCTGCGCGCCGCGCAGCCGCTCGTGTTCGACGGTTACGCGACCAACCGGCTGACCGGCTCCTTCATTTTGATCGAGCCGGGCACCAACGCCACAGTCGCCGCCGGCATGCTGCTGCCCCCGCGCGAGGTCGTGAAGCCGGAAAACGGCGACTACGTAATTTGAAGCGAGATCAGGCAGTTGTTGGGCGTCGGTCTCCATGCCGACGCCAACCGTCGATTGCGAATCGCCACGCCCTCCTTCTGTTGGCGGCACCTAACCCAGTTGTTTCACACCTGCAGATATGAAATAATTCGGGCTAACGCCTCCAGCGGCCATTGGGCCCGGGCCGGCCGCCAGACCTCAAATCCGCTGGCAAACGAGCCCGCCTCCCGTGGTTCAAAAGAATGTTTTTTGAGCCCCTTTTTTGGCATACGACGTGCATTAGTCACAACTGCTCCCGCCTAGCGGGAGTTTTGGGGTAATCAGAAAGCAAAGGCGGGCCGCTTAGGGGTAAGCGGCCCGCCACTTCATTTTATCAGCCGCCCTTTTCGCCCGCGTCGCCGGACGCCAAAAGGGTTGCCCGGTCCGCACCGCCGGCTAGTTTCGCCCCGCCGATGAAGATTTCCGTCAAAGTCGATTACGCCTGCCGTGTCATGGCCGAACTGGCCCGCCTGCACGGCTCGGGCACGCTGGCGCAGATCGAGCATCTGGCCAAGACGGAAGCGGTGCCGGCCAATTTTCTCGCGCAGATCCTCGGCAAACTGCGCACGCACGGGCTCATCACCAGCCGCCGCGGCAACCTCGGGGGTTACCTGCTGGCTCGCTCACCCGAGGAAATTTCTCTCTACGACATCCTCATGGCGGTCGAGGGCGAGTGCCTGCACCTCAGCGGCAATTTTGCAGGCCGCAGCGGCCGCCGGCTCAAGCAGGTGTGGACCGAGATCAGCGCGGACCTCGTCGCGAAAACCAAAAGCTACACGCTCAACCAGCTCTCCACGAAGAATCCGACGGAGATGTATTACATCTGAG
>CAZAOI010000007.1:0-28377 GCA_964486705.1 uncultured Oleiharenicola sp.
ATCAGCGCCGCCTCGACAAAATCATGGCTGAGGATGCGCCCGCCAAACGGCTCGCTCCCGGGCAACTCGGGCAAACAACAATAGTCGATGAACGGCGCCACGCGGATCACGGCGTTGTGGCCCCAGAAATTGCTCTCGCCCTGATGCCAGTAATTCAGGCCCGCAAGAAACAGCGGACTGTAGAGCCGGTTGGAGAATTGCTGCAGCCGCGAGTAGAGCGTGACGCCATTCACCACCCGCGGCGCCGTCTGGAGAATGCCCACCTTGGGGTTCCGCTCCATCATCGCCACCAGCTTGATCAGCGACTCCCCGGTCATGATGCTGTCGGCATCGAGCACGGCCAGATAGCGGTACTTGCGGCCCCAGCGCCGGAGGAAGTCCGCGACGTTGCCGCTCTTTTTGTTGATCGAGATCCGGCGCTTGCGATAAAAAATCCGGCCGAAGCCATTGAGCTGTTTGCAGAGTTCCACCCAGGCCACCTCCTCCTGGATCCAGTTGGTGGGATTGTTGGAGTCGCTCAGGATGAAAAAATCGAAATTCTCCAATCGGCCGCTCAGTTCCAGCGAACGGTAGATGACGCGCAGGCCTTCGAACACCCGGCTCGGATCCTCATTGAAGACCGGCATCACAATGGCGGTGGAGGCCAGCGGTAGCGTCGCCAAGCCTTCGCCCTCGATGGAACGGGTGATGCGATACGGATCGCCCTGCCGGTTGATCACATAGAACCCCAGCAGGGCGGTGCTGAAGCCGACCGCAATGTGCGCGAACAGGATCACGAAGAGGCCCAACACGACCCATTCGAAAACCTCCATGCCATCGCGCCAGAGCAAGTCCGCCATAAACCAGGTCGCCAGGCTGGTGAGCAGGAAAACCAGGGTGAAGAACGTGATCCGCCGCCGCCCGATGCGGGCGCGATCCACCTGCTCGACGGCGAAAGGGGCGCTCATGGATTTACCGCGTGGCATAGAAGACCACCAGCAGGACGCCGGCGAAGAGCGACCAGAGTAGCAGCACCCGGACAATCGGCAGTTTGTCGATGCGATCCAGGGTTTCGCCGGCCGCCTCGGTGATGCTTCCCAGATCGATCTCGCGCGGCACCATGCTGGAGATTGCCAGGTCGGGGCCGGCTTTCATCGAGCTCTGTTTCAAAGTCAGGGCAAAATCGGCCGGAACGTTTTCCTTTTCCAGAAAGGCGTAGGGCCACCGTTGCATGCCGTCGGCCAGCAGCAGCGCGACGCGGCCCTCGGCGGCGATGCGGTCATGGGGCAGATCCTTTTCGTCGAGCAGTTCGCCGAACCAGGCATCCATCAGCCGGTCGGTCTCCTCAATGGCCACCGTCGCCGGATCCAGCCCGGGATTCGCGGCGTGCAGGCGGGCCGCCGCCACCAGCACGCGCTGGATCAGCCGGCTTTGGTGGAGGCGGTTGTGCAGCCGGTGGGCGCGCAGGTAATCCTCCACGCGCACGTAGGCCGCACTCCATTGCTCCAGCGTGCCGGTGGTCGGCCGGAACGAGTCTAGGGATTCCAGAGATAGCTCCATGTCTCAGTCAGCACATGCTGGCCTTTGCGCAGAAAGCAACGGAGTTCCACCGGCCCGCGCGCCGGCGGCGCCTGGACCTCGAACACCACCCGCCAGGCGCCGGAAAAATGATTCTTCTGCACCACGACCGCGCCGTCCTGCCGGGCGCCCGCGCCCACGGTCACGACCGCCTCGATTTCCGGATCATTCGGCTCGGCCGCAAGATAGGCGCCCGTAAACTCCAACACCACGCGCTTCAACTCGGGCCGGCCCATGACATCCGCGAACCGTGTCGAGGAAACAAAGCCCGCCGGCGGCCGGCGGCCCATGTCGGTCATCCAGTGCAGATTATAATCGAACCTGATCGGTTCGCCCGCCGGGGGGAGTTGGGCCGGCACCCAGAAGGCCACGATGTTGTCATTCGTTTCGTCCGGGGTCGGCAACTCCACGAGCCGGATCGAGCCCGCGCCCCAATTGCCCAACGGTTCCACCCACACGCTCGGCCGCGAATGATAATGCGCCTCCAGATCATCGTAGTGCTCGAACTGCCGGTCGCGTTGCAACAGTCCAAAACCGTGCGGAGCCCGGTCCATGAAGGCGGCCACGCGGACCGCCTGGGGATTCGTCAGCGGCCGCCAAATCCACTCCCCCTCTCCGGTTTCCACCAGCAGACCGTCCGAGTCGTGCACTTCGGGCCGGAAATCCGTCCGGGCCCAGCCGGTATTTTCCCCGTGGGCAAACATGCTCGTGAGCGGCGCAATCCCGAACACCGTGGGATTATTTCGGCAATAGACGGTGGCGTGAACGCGGATCACGGTGTCCGCGCCCGGTGTGATGACAAATTTATAGGCCCCGGCCGCGCTCGGGCTGTCCAGGAGCGCATAGACCGTGATGGTTTTGGCCTGCGGGGCGGGCTGCTCGATCCAGAACTCCTGGAACTCGGGAAACTCCTCGCCGCCGGCCTCCGCCGTATTCAAGGCCAGGCCGCGGGCCGACAGGCCGTAGCGCTGGTCCCGGCCGAGCGCGCGAAAATAGCTCGCGCCCTGGAAAACCACGAGCTCGTCCATCTTGCCCGGCTGGTTGAGGGGGTACTGGATGCGAAAGCCCGCAAATCCCATGTCGGCCGGAATCAGCCACGGCTTCTTTTCGCCGTAGAGAAACATCTGCTTGGAAAATTCGATGGGCCGGCTCTCCTTGCCGACCAGCTCGTTGAGCTGGACCGTCTTTTTGTACAGCCAGCCCGGGTGGAAGAAATTCAGCTCGAAGGGCAGCTTCTCGCTGCGCCACCACGCCCGCGTCGCATCATACTGGATCTTCCGGTACTGGTCGTAATTGTATTTCAGCATCGCCTCCGGCACGCGGGACGGCCGCTCCTTGTAGGCTTGGGCCGCCAAGGCCTTCGCGCGAAATTGCAGCACGTCGAAATCAAACGGGGTCTCCGCGGCCTGGAGCGCCGGGCGGGCCGCGAGCAACAGGACGAGGACGAAAAGAATTCGGTTGGGCATGATCAGAGAAAAAATCCGCGTTGTTTTTCAGTGGGCGCCAGACCGACGCGCTCCATGACCTGCAAGAGATCCTCCCAGACGGCGCGTTTGGCCCGGCTGGTGTTGCTGCGCAAGACATAGGACGGATGGTAGGTCACCATCACCGGGCGGCCGGCAAATTCCTGCCAGCGCCCCTTGATCTCGCCGAGCGTCTTGAAGGTGTGGGCGCCCAGCAGGGCGCCGGCGGCGGTGGCGCCGAGCGCGACGATCACCTGCGGCTGCACGATCTCGATTTGCGCCCGCAGATAGGGCAGGCAATAATTCATCTCCTCGGCGGTCGGCGGCCGGTTGCCCAATTGCACGTCGCCCGGGCCGGTCGGAATCGCCGGCCGCCAATTCATGACGTTGCAAAGATACACCTGCTCCCGCCTCGGGCCCATGCCCTGAATCATTTTGGTCAGCAGTTGGCCCGGCTCACCGACAAAGGGCTCGCCCTGCACTTCCTCGTCCGCGCCCGGGGCTTCGCCGACAAAAAAGAGCGCCGCTTCCAGACTGCCCGCGCCCAGCACGATTTTCTTCCCGGGGCCCGCCTGCGCGCGACAAACCGGATCGTTGCGCACCAAGTCGCGCAGCGCCTCCCACCGGGTCGTCTTGTCGCCGGTGAACACCGGCACGACTGGAGGAGCCGCGGAAAACTTCGCGGGGCCGGGCGGCGGGGCGGCGCGGGAAACAGCCGCCACCGGGACGGAAATCTTGCTCGGGGCGGACGGGATCGGCTCCGGCGGCCGGACCTCCGCCGCGGCCACCTCGGCCACCTCGGCCACACGGGTGTTCACCGCGGCCCGGAGTTGCTCGAGGCTTTCCTCCGAGACGGTCACGCGCCGCTCGCCTCCGGCCTTCAGGCGGCGGAGCTCGTCGGTGAGCGCGAGCAATTGGTCACGGGTCGGCATGAGCATTCAGGGCGTCCGGGAACTCAGCAGCTTTTCGACATGCTTGCCCAGCAAATCGAATTCCAAGTTGACGGCGTCGCCCGCGCGCCGCGAGTGCAGATTGGTGGCCCGCAGCGTGTGCGGAATGATCCAGACCGCGAATTCCTCCGCGCCCACTTCCGCGATGGTCAACGAGATGCCGTCAATCGCGATGCTCCCCTTGTGGACGATGAAGCGGGAAAACGCCGCCGGAATCCGCACGCGCAGATAATGATCCTGGCCGCGCGGCTCGAACACCACGATCTCGCCCGGCGCGTCGATGTGGCCGGTGACGAAGTGGCCGCTGACCTTGCCGCCGAAGCGCAGGCTGCGTTCGAGATTGACGGCCGCGCCCGCGCGAAAGGCGTTAAAATTGGTCAAGCGCCGCGTTTCCTCCAGCACGTCAAAGTGCAGGTGCGCGCCGTCCAGGCGCACGATGGTCAGGCAGCAGCCGTTGACGGCGATGCTGTCACCCACGGCGGCCTCCTGGCGCACGATCTGGGCGGCAAGGACCAGTTCCCACGCCGCGGCCGCCGGCTGGAAGGAGACAACCCGGCCTGCTTCTTCAATGATTCCGGTAAACATCGTTAATTTAGCTTCACGTGCATCACGGAAGTCTCACCTCTGCGGCTGACGAGCAACACGAATTCCGGGCGATTTTTGTCGTCGTCGATGCCGTGGAGCCGGCCCAAGGCTTGTGCATAGCCCATGATCTCTTCCCCGTCGATTTCCCGCACCCAGTCATCCGGCTCCAAGCCGGCGGTGGCCGCGGGGCTGCCCGGCTTCACGAATTGCACCATCACGCCGTGTTGCTCGGCCGGGGTGGTGCGGTGAAGGATGCCGTCAGCGGCCAGAAATTCACGAGCGGTGAAACCGAGCCGCTCGAAATAATGGCGCTCGGCCTCGCGCACCAGTTTGGGTTCGTCGCCCAGCGTGACCTGGATCTCCTGCCGGGCTCCTTCGCGCAGGATCTCCAAGGTGATGACGGCGCCGGGCCGGCGCCGCAGAATTTCCTGGCCGAAGTAACCGGTCACCACCCGGTCGGGTTTGAGTCGCGGCAGCCGCTGACCGTCCAGGGCGAGCACGATGTCCCGCTCCCGGAGTCCGGCCTGGGCGGCGGGACTCCCCTCAAGGATATCGCTCAGCACGACACCGGACTGATTTTCGAGTTGGAGCATGCGGGCCACCTCGGGCGCCAGCGACTGGAGACCGTAGGCGCCCAGCCAGGCGATCGGGCGGCCGGTCGCGGATTGCGGAATCCGGCCCAGGTTGGAAAGGACTTCGTCCGCGAGCAGCACGGCGCTGCTTTCCTCGACGTTCACCAGCAAAACCGGCGTGCCGCGCTGATTGGCGGAAAAAAGCAGGAAATTCTGGCCGAAGGAGGTCTGGGCCAGGCCCGCCAGTTGCCCGGCGGCATTGAAGACCGGCAGGCCGGGCCCCGCGACATCGCTGGCGAGGACGGCGGTTTTCTGGGGCAGCCGGGCGATCAGGGCCACGCGGCCACTGAGAAAGTACGGCATGAAATCCTCGTCGCGGTTGCGCAGGCCGATGCCCCAGAGTTCCTCGCCGATTTCGGGTTCGCGACCGCCGGGGGCGAAGCGCGTGATCGGCACGAGGCGGCTCCGGAACTTTTCCTCGACGCGAATGAAGTGCCAGCCCGTCAGCGCATCCTGGCCGAGGTAACTGGCATTGGCGGCCTCGGTCGCGCCCGGCTGGTAAACCTTGAAGTCCTTCAGCTGGCCGGGCGCGACGCTGGGCAGAATCGCGCCCGCCGGCAGGATGATCGTGCCGTCGGCGTCGATCACCGCGCCCTGCACCCCGACGGGATGGCGCTCGATTTCATCCTGGATGAAAAACTCCACCGCCACCACGGACTGCAGCCGTTCGTTGAACAGGTCCGTGCGCGGCGAGGCGGAGGCGGAAACGGCAGCCCCCACTGCGGTCAAGAGCAGGCCGAGCATTGCGAAGTGAGATCCGTTGCCCAACGAGCGGGTGGGCCGGCCGGTCCCTCTGCCGGCTGGGGAGTGCCCCAGCGTGGCCTTTTCCGAAGCGGGCCCAGGGACGTACCCGCCCACCAGCGGACCGACATGACAGCATAATATCAGGTGGCGAAACCCATTCATGGTTTAAGCACGTAGAGGGAGATGCGGCGGTTGCGCTGGGCCTCGACCAACTGCGGCTCGGGCAAGACGGCGTAGGCTTCATGGATCCGCTTGAGCTGCTCGAGCGCCGTGATCGGGGCATTGGCAATCTTGGTGAGGATGTCGCCGCGGGCGAGCCCGGCTTCGGCCGCCGGGTACCCGGGCTGGACGCCGAGCACGATCACGCCCGACTCGTCGGTCAGCTGGTTCTCCCGGGCGAAAGCGCGCGAGACCTTGCGCACGCTCAAGCCCCATTTCTCAAACGCCCACTCCTCGCCCACGCGACTCTCCAACTTTTCGGTCGGCACGGAAAATTCAATCGTCTGGGCGCCGCGCTTCACCGCCAGCGCCACCTTGGTTCCGACCGGCAGGCTGGCGATGGCTTGCAGCACCGGCGGCAATTGCTCGGGAAACCGGCCGTCCACGTTGCGTCCGTTCAGGGTCAGCATCACATCACCCGCGCGCAGACCGGCCCGGGCCGCGGGCGAGCCGGGATCGACGCTGTTGACGAGCAGACCGGTATTGTTGGCCAGCGCATAAAATCCCTCCAGGTCCTGCAGCACTCCCGGCACGAGCCCGATGTAGCTGCGGATGATGGTGCCGTCGCGCACGAGCGCCGCCGCCACCTTCCGGGCGACATTGGCGGGAATGGCAAAGCCCAGATTCTCCGCCCCGATGTAGGCCCGGGAATTGATGCCGATGATTTTTCCGTCCTCGGTGACCAGCGGCCCGCCGCTGTTGCCGGGATTGATCGCGGCGTCGGTTTGCAGCCAAGTGTTGAAGGCGCCCGTCTCGTAGCCCCGCACCCCGCCACTGTCCGCGAAATAGCGGTTGGGATTGGAAATAATTCCCCGCGTCACCGTGCGGGTGAGGCCGTGCGGCGTCCCCACGGCAAAAACCGTCTGGCCGGCGTAAAGCTCGTCCGAATCGCCAAACTCCGCCGCGGCAAAACTCAGCCCGCGCCGCTTCACCTCCTGCAGGTCCAGCCGGAGCAACGCGAGATCCGTCCAATGATCCCAGCCGACCAGGGTGGCGCCGACGCGCTCCAGGCTGGCGAGGGTCACGGAAATGGTCACCGCCTGCGGGCTGACGACGTGGGCATTGGTCAAGACCAGCCCGTCCCGGGAAATCACGACGCCGGAACCGACCCCGCCGGTGAGCCGTTTGGCGCCCTCTTCAAACGCCACTTCGCGCACGTCGATTCGCACCACGCCCTCAAGCAGCCGATTAAAACCGCGGGTCATGGCGGCCGGGACCAGCGGGGTCGCGACAAAAAAGCCCAGCAGGGCAAGGCCCAGCGGGCGGATGATTGACGGTGAAGGAGAATCTCTCAATGTGACGGACCTTAATCGATGGCTACAAATTGCAAAGACTACAACTTCCTCGAAATCGAGCCGCATTGGCAATCTTTCTGGGAGCAAACCAAGGCCTTCCGCGCCGAGAATCACTCGGCCCTTCCCAAATACTACGTGCTCGACATGTTTCCGTACCCGTCGGGAACGGGCCTGCACATCGGCCACCCGGAAGGCTACACCGCCACCGACATTCTGGCCCGCTACAAGAGGGCCCGCGGCTTCAATGTCCTCCACCCCATCGGCTGGGACGCCTTCGGCCTGCCCGCCGAACAGCACGCGGTCAAGACCGGCACGCACCCGGCGTCGAACACCCAGAACAACATCACCAATTTCCGCCGGCAGATCAAGGCGCTGGGGTTTTCGTATGACTGGGATCGCGAGGTCGACACGACCGACCCCAAGTATTTCCGGTGGACGCAGTGGATTTTCCTCCAGCTCTTCAAGAAGGGCCTGGCGTACGTCGATGAGCGCCCGGTCTGGTGGTGCCCGGAGCTCCGCACCGTGCTCGCCAATGAAGAAGTCATCGACGGCAAGTCCGAGGTCGGCGGTTTCCCGGTCGAGCGGCGCAATCTGCGCCAATGGGTGCTGCGGATCACGGCCTACGCCGAGCAATTGCTCGACGGGTTGAAGGACGTCGACTGGCCCGACTCGACCAAGCGGATGCAGGAAGCGTGGATCGGACGCAGCGAAGGCGCGGAGGTGGTTTTTCAATTCGAACAGGCCGCCCTGGGCACCTTGAAGGTATTCACGACGCGGCCCGACACGCTCTTCGGTTGCACGTACATGGTGATCGCGCCGGAGCACCCGCTCGTGGATGCGCTCACCGTGCCCGCGCAGCGCGACGCGGTGAAGGCCTACCGCTTCAAAGCCGCGAGCAAGAGCGACCTCGAGCGGACCGATCTCGCCAAGGACAAGAGCGGGGTTTTCTCCGGCAGCTACGCGATCAATCCGGTCAACGGGGCGCGGTTGCCCGTCTGGATCGCCGACTACGTGCTCATGGGGTACGGCACCGGCGCCATCATGGCGGTGCCCGCGCACGACGCGCGCGATTTCGAATTCGCCACGCAATACCAACTGCCGGTCATCCGGGTGATCGCGGCCGCCGATGGTTCGACCGAGTTGCCCCATACCGGCGACGGCCAGATGGTGAATTCCGCCGACTACAACGGCCTCGACTGGCCTGAGGCCAAAAAACGCCTCACGGCCGCGCTCGCCGCCCGCGGCATCGGCAAGAGCACGATCAATTACAAGCTCCGCGACTGGCTGTTCTCCCGCCAGCGCTACTGGGGCGAGCCCTTCCCCATCGTCTGGGTCAGCGCCGCCGACTATCAGCGCGCCGCCGCCGTGCGGCAGGATCTGCCGGCCAACCCGGTCACCTTCACGGAGAACGGCGTCGTGCAACATGCGCTGCCCGTGCCGGACGCGTCGCTGCCGCTCGTCTTGCCCGAGGTGCAATCGTATCTACCCAGCGGCCTGGGCGAAAGTCCCCTCGCCAATGAAACCGCCTGGCTCGAGATCTGGTTGCAGGTTGAAACCGGCGCCGCCGTGCCAGCCACCGAACCCCGGCCCGCGGACGGACTCTGGGTGCGCGGGCGCCGCGAAACGAACACCATGCCGCAATGGGCCGGTTCCTGCTGGTATTACCTCCGCTACCTCGACCCGCGGAACCCCGACGCCCTCGCCAGCGGCGAAGCGATGAAATATTGGGACGTGCCCGATCTCTACGTCGGCGGCGCCGAGCATGCCGTCCTCCACCTGCTCTACGCCCGTTTCTGGCACAAGGTGCTGTTTGATCTCGGCGTCGTGCCGCAAGCCGAGCCGTTTAAGAAGCTTTTCCATCAGGGCATCATCCTCGGCGAAGACGGCGTCAAGATGTCGAAGAGCCGCGGCAACGTCGCGAATCCCGACGACGTCATCCAGGCCTACGGGGCCGATTCGCTGCGGCTGTATCTCATGTTCCTCGGGCCCCTCGAGGCGATGAAGCCGTGGAACCCGAAAGGGATCGAGGGCGTGCACCGCTTCCTGCGCAAAGTCTGGCGCGAATGCCTGAACGAGGAAGGCCTCGTCAACGCCCGGATCTCGCCCGGGGCCGCGCTTTCGCCGGAGACCACCCGCCTGCTGCATGAAACCATCAAAAAAGTGGGCGACGACATCGAAGGACTGCGCTTCAACACCGCCATTTCCCAGATGATGATTTTGCTCAATGCCCTGCAGAAAGAGGCCGCGCTGCCGCGAACCGCGCTCCTCGATGTGCTGCGGTTGCTCGCCCCGTTCGCGCCGCACCTGGCCGAGGAACTTTGGTCCCGGCTGGGGGAAAGCCAGTCCATCATGACCGCCGGCTGGCCGGCCTTTGATCCGAGCAAGTTGGTCGCCACCACCCTCACGGTGGTGATTCAGGTCAACGGGAAACATCGGGGTGAAGTCACCGCCCCGGTCGGCACTCCCGAGGCCGAACTGGTGGCCTTGGCCTGCGCCCAAGCCAAAGTCGCGCCGCACCTCGCGGACAAACCGATTAAGAAGACCATCTACGTGAAAGGCCGTTTGATTAACATCTTGGTATAACAACACTAACGCCCTGGACCGAGCCCGATTTGTCCTTGTCTCAGGCCTCACCTCCACCCTTGATGGCCCCGATGGGAATCCGCTTCGCCAAAACCGAAAAAAACGTCGGGCCCGCCACGCCGCCATGAAAAATCAACTGCTGCTGGTGATGGTCGGAGTCGTGCTCGGCGGATTGGCGCCGAGCAGCTGGGCGCAGGCCCCGGCGGGTTTGAAAAAGGGCCCGACCGGCAAAATTTATTTGGCCGAGGTTAAGGGCGAAACCCAGATTTTCCAGGGCGGGAAAATCTACACCCCGCGCCAGGCCATGACCTTCGACGCCCCGGGCACCATCATCGAGACCAAGGCCAACTCCCATGACGCCTTCGTTTATTCGAACGGCACCGGCATGTTCGTCGATCAAAACACCCGGGTCGAAATTGGTCATTTTGCCCAGGAACCGTTTCAACCGCCGGATAAACAGAGCGCGGAAACCATCACCGAGCCCTCAATTTCCCAGAGCGTGGTGCTCGTGGCGCGCGGCGCGGTCGGCGTCTGCACCAGTCACCTTTTGTCCGGGAGCACCATGACCTATTCCACCCCGCAGGCGCTGGTGAATATCCGCCGCGGTCGGGTCTCGATCCAGACCACCGTGGAAATGACGATCGTCGACCTGCTGGAAGGCGATATCACCGTCCGAATCGGCGACAAGGATCCGGGCGGGCAAATCCTCCGGGCGGGAGAACGGGCCACCATCCGGTCCGGCCGGACCGATCAGCCGGCGGCGATTTCCGTCGGCCTGATTCCCCCCGACTCCCTGCTGCGCTTGGACGAACGGGTGACCATCGCCTGCAATGCGAAGCGGACGGTCACGTTCAAGGCGATTGGGAAAGACGTCGCGCAGGAGCAGGCGACCCAAGCAACCGACCCCGCCGCCAACCCCGACGCCGCGGGCGCCGGGCAGGAAATAATCGCCAGCCCAACCGTTCCGCAGTCCTTGCCGACCAATATCACCGTTAGCCCAGATCGTCTGCCCGGTGGCTAACCCTGATCCGACGACCTCAGTGATTCATCGAACGAAGATCCATCGCCTTTGCCTCACTCTGCTGCTCGTGGCCGGTTCGGCCCCATCCGCCCGAGCCCTGCTCAATCTCGAAGGAACCCGAACCCAGGTATTCATCTTTGGGAGCGCGGCCTACGGCTACAGTTCAAATATCTTTTTTGATTCCACCAATCAGGGTGATAGCAGCGTGACGACCGAGGTCGGCGTCGAACTGAAGCGCAAAGCCGGCATTCTCGCCGTCAGTTCGACCGCCAAACTCACGTATTTGCGGTTCAAAACCTTCACGGATGAAAATGCGCTGAACCCGAATTTCATCGTCGAGTTCAGCAAAGCCACCGGCCGGACCACCGGGTCGCTCAGCGTCAGTGCCTACCGTGAAAGCCGTTCCGACAGCGCCGTCAACGTGCGCACCAATTCCTGGAACGCTCCGGTCAGCCTCACGCTCAAGTACCCGATCAACGACAAGTTCTCCGTCAGTGCCGCGACCGGTTTTCTGAGCCGCAACTACACGGACAATACCGCGCTGACCGACTACACCGAATTTTCGGAGGCCCTGGACGGCTATTACCGCTATACTTCGAAGCTCGATCTCGTGACCGGCTACCGCCTGCGGCTCTCCCGAACGACGACCGGTGAAAAGACCCAAGACCACTGGTTCAATTTCGGCGCCACCGGCGGGCTGTTCGCGAAGATCAACGGCACCGTTCGCGTCGGCTATCAAATCCGCCAGATCAGCCCTGGCGAGCGCTTCGGCCACCTGAACGCCCTCGCCGCGCTCAGCTGGACGGTCAGCCGGAAATTCTCCCTCACCAATCAGATCAGTCGGGATTTCAATACCATCGCCACGGGCTCGTCGGTTGACTCCACCGGCGTCTCCCTGCAGGCCACCTACCTTCTGAACCGGAAACTCGATCTGGAATCCACGCTCGGCTACGGGCGCAACGCGTTCCTCGGAGTCAGCCAACTGAACCGCCGGGATAAATTCTGGAGCTGGGATTTCGCCGCCCACTTTAAGTTAACCGCCAACGTGCAGCTGGCGGCCAGCTATCTCTATCTCAAAAACGACTCGACGGAAGCGTTCGCGAATTTCGAGCGCCAAGGAGTCTCCCTCGAGATCTCCGCCCGCTACTAGCCCGGATTCTTCACCGCCATGACGATCATTTCCCTGGAAATATCCGTCTGCCCACCGGGCGAACCGTTCGCGCCGCAGGGGGTGGCCGGTTCGGGCGGCCGCTCGTCATGAAATTCACCCCCGTTGTGCTGCTGCTCATCAGCCTGCTCTTGACCACCGGGGCCAGCCTGGGCGCGCAGACCACCACCGACCAAGGAAAGAAGAACTACATCCACACCCTGGCCTTGGCGGACCGGGTTCGCGTCTCGATTTATCTGGAGGACGATCTGACCAGCCTGACCCGGATCGATGCCCGCGGCCGGATCAACCTGCCGCTGCTCGGCGAAATTGTCGTCGGCGGAATGACCGTGGTCGAGGCGCAGGCGGCGATCGAAAAGGCCTACCAGGACGGCCGTTTCCTGCGCAACCCCCAGGTCACGGTTAACGTCGAGGAGTACGCCGCGCGGGAAGTTTCGATTCAGGGCCAGATCCGCAATCCCGGCCGTTACACCCTGCCGATCGAATCCACGTTCACGGTCGTCGAACTGGTCACCAAAGCCGGCGGCATTACGGACATCGGCAAGGGTTCCGCCGTCAGTGTCACCCGCGTCCTTGCGGATGGCTCCAAGAAGACTTTTGTGATCGACGTCGACAACGTGATCAGGGGAACCAAGGAAAACAAGAACGACGACAACACCCTGCTGTTGCTGCCGGGGGACATTGTCTACGTGCCCGAGCGCCTGATCTAATCGTCGCCCCTGATGTCCGCCCTCGACTCCAGCTCTTTCTCCCCCTCGGGGAAAAACCCCCACCCGTCCCCGCACGGCCAGGACCAGCCCGTGGTCGAGCGCCGGTCACTGCGGGACTACTATATCATTCTCCGGGAGCGGCTCTGGATCGCCTTGCCCATCGCCCTACTCGTGGCGCTCTCCGTCGGTTATTATCAAGCCCGGGAGAAGCCGATGTATTCCAGCACGGCCACGATGCAGTTCGAACGCCCGGAACGCGTGGTGGTCACCGAGCAGGTCGTCGATTCCTCCGTCCGCTCGGATATCGACGTCAACACCTACCTCAAGATTCTGGAAAGTGGCCGGCTGCGGACCATGGTCGCCCAATCGCTGACGACGGACGAAATCAAGTTGCTCCAGCGCCCCTACCTCGCGGACCTGGTTCCGGGCGCGTCGCCACCCTCGGTCGGGGAATTGCTTGGCACGATGACCCCGTTGTCCATCCGCAACAGTCTCCTCATCACGCTCACGGTCACCAACCGCGAAGCGGAGGGGGCGGCGTTGGTCGCAAACCGGTATGTCGAGCAGTTCATGCGTTACCTGATCGAAAGCGTCGGCGGCAAAAACGAGTCGGCCGTGGACTATCTGCGCGCCCGGGCCGAAGTGCTGCGCAAGGAATCGGAGACGGCCGAGGGGCGGCTGCAGGAATACCGGCGCAAGCACAACCTGGTCTCCCTCGACAACAGCATGAACATCGTCGGCGAACGCCTCCGCGCCATCAACGCCACGCTGACGACGGCGCGGCTCAGCCGCCTCGACATCGAAACGCTGCTCGGCCAGATCGCGCGCATGCAGCAGCGGCCCGACGGCAACCTCCTCGAGATCGGCTACATTTCCGGCTACGGCACCATCCCCGCGCTCAAGGCCCAGCTGGCCGAGCTGAGCAAGCAGCAGTCGATCCTCTCCGAACGTTACCTCGAACGGCACCCCAAGATGATCGACCTCGCCAACTCGCTCGCGGTGGTCAAAGCGCAGCTCGCCCACAATCTCCAACAATCGGTCGCCGACCTGCGCACGCAGTACGTCAAGCTCCAGGAAACCGAAGCCTCGTACGAAAAGGAATACCGCGAAGCCGAAAAGGACAACCTGCGCCTCGGCGAACTCTCCGTCGAATTCAAGAGCTTGGAAAACCAAGCCCAGGTGGCGAAGAACAACTACATTCAGATCCTCGACCGGCTCAACCAGACCACCACCTCGAAAAACATCGAGAATATTCCGGTCCGCCCGCTGGACCGGGCCCAGCCGGCCGGCGCGCCCTACACCCCCGTGCTCCGCAACATCGTCAAGACCTGTGTGGGCCTCGGCCTGGCGCTCTTTGTCGGCGTCGCCATCGGCCTCAGCTTCCTCGACGACCGCGTCAAAAGTGCCTGGGACATCGAGGGCTTCATCGGCGCCAATCTGCTCGGCATCATCCCCGAGCTCGGAGATGTCCCGGACACGGAAAAACATTCGCTCGTCAACAGCAACAAGGCCTCGCCCGGCTCCGAGGCTTTTCTCAGCGTCTACAGCACGGTCAAGATCCAGTCGAAACTCGATTTTCCCAAATCGATTCTCGTCACCAGCACCATCCCCGGCGAAGGCAAGACGATGATCAGCTGCAACCTCGCCGCCGCCTTTGCCCGGCACGGCAAACGGGTGCTGCTCATGGACTGTGATCTGCGCCGCCCGATGCTGCACCGCCACTTCAAGCTCACCAATGAGGTCGGCCTCATCACCTGGTTCGAATCCGGCGCCAAGCTGCCCGCCGATCCTTTCACCGACCCCGCCCTCGGCTTTACCAAGGTGGATGAAAATCTCTATCTGCTCCGTTCCGGCGGCCGCACCAAGAGCCCGACCGAGCTGCTGGACACTCCCGTCTTCGGTCAGTTCATCGAGACGATGAAGCAGCATTTTGATTTGGTCGTCGTGGACTCGCCGCCCATGGGGGCCGTCACGGATTCCTTGCTGATCTCCGAATATACCGACGAGATCATTTACGTGTGCCGCTTCAATCGGGCGTACCGCAAACACATCCGCCTTTATATCAAGCAACTGAAGCAAAGCAAAAACGAGCTGCTCGGCATCGTCCTCAACGGCCTCTCGCCCCGCCGGATCGAGTACTACAGCAACTACCGCTACTATCGGAGCTACAAAAAATACTACGGCTCACAGTCCTGACTCCAAGCCAGGAGACTCCGGCCTGCGACCCGCCCCCACCGCCGCCCGGACGCCGATCATCGCAGTCCGGGATTGTCGTCCGGTGGGCAGTAGTCCGTAGTCGGGTTGTTGCCTATGCTCTCCGCTTTTCTCCCTCCCGACTTTGCCGCGCAGCGGCCCGTCGCCCTGATCGCCGGGCGCGGACGCTACCCGGAGATTACCGCTGCCGCCATCCGCCGTGCCGGCGTGCCCTTGCGCCTCGTCGCGATGGACGACGAAACCAGCCCGGAACTCATTGCCAGTTTCCCTCCGGCCGAGCGCGTCGTCCTGAATGTCGGGCAGGTTGGCAAGATGCTCGAGGCCCTCAAGGATTTCGGTGCCGGCTCCGCTCTCATGGCCGGACAAGTGAAGCCCAAAAAGCTGTTTCATGGCCTCACCCCCGATCTCAAGGCCGCGCAGATTTTGTTCACGCTCAAGCGGCGCAATGCCGAGACCATTTTCGGGGCCATCGCCGCCGAGATCGAGAAGATCGGCGTTACCCTGCTCGATGCCCGCGCCTTCATCGATGAGGAACTCGCCACCCCCGGATCCATGACCGGGGCCAAGTTGCCCACTGACGAGGAGTACCTTCAGCACGGCATCCACGTCGCCCGGGAAATCGCCCGGCTCGACATCGGCCAAGGCTGCGTGGTGCGCAAAGGCACGGTGCTTGCGGTCGAAGCCTTCGAGGGCACCGACGCCATGCTCCGGCGCGCCGGCACGTTCAAGACGGATGAAACGCTGTTCGTCAAAACCGTGAAGGCCCAGCAGGATTTCCGTTTCGATGTCCCGGTTTTCGGTCAGCGCACGCTTGAAACCATGCACGAAGCGGGCCTCGCCGCCGCCGCGCTCGAAGCCGGCAAAGTTATCATCCTCGAAAAGCCCGCGGTCCTCAAACAGGCCAAGGCCTGGCGCATTACTCTCCACGGTTTTTGAATCGGCGCGCGGCGCGGGCGCTGTCCGCGTCATCTGGCCGTCCGCGGCTTGCACTTTGGGCTTTCCCGTTCACCTTTTTCCCATGCCCGCTGAGATTGTTGAAGTTTCCATCAAAGGCCTGATGCCGACCGCCAATGGCTGCGCCGTTTTCCTCGGCAACGACGACAAGGTCTTTGTCATCTACGTCGATCCGAGCGTCGGCAGCGCCATCTCCATGACCATCAATGGCGTGAAAAAAGAGCGCCCGCTGACCCATGATCTCATCGGCCACCTGCTGACGGGCTTTGAAATCGCCCTCGAACGGGTCGTGATCAACGACGTCAACGAAGGCACCTACTTTGCCCGCGTGATTCTCCAGATGCAAAATGAGCTCGGCCGCAAGCTGCTCGAGCTCGACGCCCGGCCCAGCGACTCCATCGTGCTGGCCTTGCAGCAGAAGCGGCCAATTTATGTCGCCCAGAAAGTGTTCGAACTGGTCGAGGACATGAGCGAAATCCTCGAGCGCGTCCTCAAGCAGCAGAAGGAAGAGCCGAAAGAGGAAGGCGACCAGTAGGTTCTGATGTGGGCGGGGTGCCCTCACCCCGCGGGTGGGCGGGCACGTCCCTGTGCCCGCTTGGGAACTGGCCCACTCCCGACAACCCCGAGCCGGCCGAGGGACCTGCCGGCCCACCCGCCCTGACCTAAAACTCTCCTTGCCAGTCAGTCCGAGCCCAGCGAGGAATCTCCCTCTCAACTTGTCACTCGTCACCCATCACTCGTCACTTTCCCGCCTGCCTCCGCGCATCTCGCCCGGCCAGCCGCTGACCGCCCTTGCCCCGATGCAGGATGTGACCGACCTGCCCTTCATGCGGGTCATCGCCCACTACGGGGCCCCGGACTATTTTTTCACCGAGTTCTTCCGCGTCCACGGCCAGTCCCGGCCGGAGAAGCACATTCTCCGGTCAATCACGGAAAACCAAACCGGTCGCCCGGTCTTCGCCCAGCTCATCGGCGAACATATTCCGGACATGGTCCGCACGGTGAAGGAACTGC
Organism: uncultured Oleiharenicola sp.; assembly: GCA_964486705.1. GTDB lineage: Bacteria > Verrucomicrobiota > Verrucomicrobiia > Opitutales > Opitutaceae > Lacunisphaera. The sequence goes on from CAZAOI010000007.1 coordinate 17,110, forward strand.
TGCCATACCCGATCGCCGGCATCGACCTGAATATGGGCTGCCCGGCGCCGAAAATCTACAAGAAGAACGTCGGCGGCGGCCTCCTGCGCGATCCCGCCAAGATCGATGAACTGCTCGGCGCCTTGCGCGATGCCGTGCCCGGGCTCTTCACCGTCAAGATGCGCCTCGGTTTCGACTCGACGGACAACTACGAGCAAATTCTCGGGCTCATCAACAAGCACTCGGTCGATCTGCTCAGTGTCCACGGCCGCTCTGTGAAGGAAGGCTACCACAGCACGGTCCACTACGACTTCATCGGCCTCGCCGCCCGGGCCGTGCGCTGCCCCGTGCTGGCGAACGGCAACGTGACCTCCGCCGCCAAGGCCGCCGCGGTGCGCCAGGAGACCGGCGCCGCCGGTCTCATGATCGGCCGCCACGCCATCCGCAACCCGTGGATCTTCCGGCAGTGCCGCGAACGATTCCAAGCTTCATCCCTTCTGCCTCACTCCACTCTCAACTCTTTTGCCGGGCGACGGCCCGAACAAACCCTGGGCTGGCACCAGCCAGCAACCGGGCAACCCTCCACTGTTTTCACCCCCACCCTCGGTGATGTCCGCGAATATATCGACCGCCTCTACCGCGAAACCCAGCAGCCGGCCTGCCCCGAGTCCGCCCATGTCGCCAAGATGAAGAAATACCTGAACTTCGTCGGCCAGAGCGTGGACGACTCCGGCGCGTTTCTGCACGACATGCGCCGCGCGATGACCGAGGCGGAGCTTTTTGCGGTGTGCGATCGGCATTTGCTCGCCGACCCAACCCGCCCTTATTCCCTCGAGCCGTATCCAGGCATCATCGCCCGCCCGAACTGCGAAACTCCGCTCGCCAGCTGCTCGCTCGACACGGTGACGGCGTAGGCCGACCGCTCAGCCGGAATCAGGCAGTGGGGTGGGCGTCGGTCTCCGGTGGTTCGCGGCTGCGAACCCAGGGTCAGTCGCGCAGCGGCCGCGGCGGCTGGGAAATTGACGCCCCCTTTTTAGTTTGCCGCCTGAGCGAGACCAATTCGTCGATCCCGGCACGAGTCCGGCTCAGTCCGCCCATTTCTGCAGCTCAATCAGATTGCCTTCCGGGTCGCAGAGGTAAATCCAACTCACGGTCCGCGGACCGGCGCTCGTCGTCACCAACTCGCCATGGGCGGAACCGCCGGCGGCGAGCACGGCCCGCCGCGCCGACTCGAGATCGGAGACAATAAACGCGATGTGCCCGAACCCCGGACGATTGGTGACGGCCGGCACCCGCGCAGCATTTTCCGTGTAGGTGAAAATCTCCAAGGTCGGTCCGTCCGGCCCAAAACCCGGCAGCCGCAGGTGCAGGCCGCGCAGGTGCGCCCCGGGAATCCCGGTCCCGCGCTCCATCACCGTGCCCTGCAAATCCCGCTCCGGCGGCACGGGCACGCAGCCGAACACGTGCTGATAAAAATCCGCCAGCCGGCGCCAATCCGCGGCAATTAGGTTCGTATGTCCAAACTTGGCCGTAAAATCCATCCGGGCCTCACTCAAGTCCCAGAATTTTCCGGCCGGCCGCAGAAATCATCTGCGGAGTCCACTGCGGATCCCAGACGATATGGACCTTCGCCGAATCCACCGCCGGCAACGCGGAAATCTTCTGGCGCGCATCCTCCGCGATGACCGGGCCCATGCCGCAACCCGGCGCGGTCAGCGTCATCTTGACCTCGATGGTGTTGGTGCCGGCCGGAGTTTTCTCGACCGCCAGGTCATAAACGAGGCCGAGGTCGACGATGTTCACGGGGATCTCCGGGTCGAAGCAGGTCTTGAGCGCATCCCAGACCGCCTGTTCACTAAACTCCACCGGCGCCGCGGAGGCGACCGTCTCGGCGGCGGGCGAAAAACCGCCAATCGCACCGGAGTCTTCGCGCGCGATGCGGAAGAGCCCATGGTCGGTGCGGACCGTGACGTTGCCGCCGAGGGTCTGGGTGATGAAAACACGTGTTCCGAGTGGGAGGACCAACTTGTCGCCCGCAGGAATGGCGGTCGCCGGGCAGTCGCTGATCAAGGTCAATTCTTGGTTCATGGGTGGAACGGGTTACTTCAGTTGCAGCTCAAAAGGCAGCCGGGCGTAAAGTCCGCGCGGATCATTAAACCGGGCGAGCGATCTCAGTTCCTGGGTTGCCTCGTGCAGAAACACACCCAGCGGTCCCGCGAACGACGACTGTTCGTGTCTCCGCCCCTCGAAGGCCTCGGAGATTGTTTCGGCGAACTGCCTTTTGCGGGGATACTCCGCCACGCGAAAGTCATCCCCGAGCTTCGCTTTCTGCGCGGCGAACTTGACCGCCGCGGCAAGCCCGCCGAGTTCGTCGACCAAGCCCAGCTTGAGCGCTTCGGCCCCGGACCAAACGCGGCCCTGCGCGATCTCCTGGACGGTCGCGCGGTCGAGTTTGCGCGCCTCTGCCACCTTGCCGATAAACTGGTCATAAACCCAATCCACGAAAGTCTGGAAAAGCGCGAGTTCCTCCTCCGTCTTGGGCCGGACGATGGTATTGGAATCGGCAAACTTGCCGGTCTTCACCGTGTCGAACGTGAGTCCGAGCTTGTCCGTGGCGAGACCCTGAAAGTTCAGGTACATGCCGAAGACCCCGATCGAGCCGGTGATGGTCGAAGGTTCGGCAAAGACGCGCTCCGTTTGGGTGGAGATCCAATAGCCGCCCGAGGCCGCCACCGAGCCCATCGAAACGACGACCGGCTTTTCCTTCTGGATCAGCCGCACTTCCCGCTGGATCGCCTCGGAGGCGGAGACACTGCCGCCGGGGCTGTTCACCCGGAGCACGACCGCCTTGATGGTGTCGTCCTGGCGGATCTGCCGGAGCAGCCGCGACGTTTTGGCGCCATAAACATAACCGTCCTCGTATCCGGTGCCATCGACGATTTCACCCTCCGCGTAGACAATGGCCACCTTGCCCCGCCCGCCCGAGCTGAGCGCGATCTTCCCGCCATCCGCGCGCCGGGCGACAAGGCCGTCAGCCGACACGAGCCTCGCGTAATCCTTGAGGGCGATTTGCCGGAACGCTTCCTTGGTGCCCTTGCGGCCCGTGGCGCCCTTCAGGTCTACCAGCACCTCGTCCAGATAGGCGATGCGGTCGATAAGCTTGCTGGCTTTGGCCGCATCGGGGCGGATGAAGCCTTGCTCGTCGATGATTTTCTGGAGCGAACCAGCCGGCAAGTTGCGCGCCTGCTCAATGGCGCTGGTGAGCGTGAGCCAGACGTCGTCGAGCAGCTTCTGGATCTGCGCGCGACTTTCCGGGCTCATGTCCTTGCGGGTGTACGGCTCCACCGCGCTCTTGTATTTGCCCACGCGGGTCACCTGCACGCCGACCCCGAATTTTTCCAGCGCCCCCGCGTAGAACATCGGCTGCGTGGCGAGGCCCGGCATGAGGATGGCCCCGAACGGGTCGAGCACGATTTCACTGGCGACCGAGGCGAGATAGAAGTCGCGGGTGTTGGCGTAGTCGAAGTAAGCTTTGACGGGTTTGCCGGAGGCCTTGAAAGTTTCGACCGCCTCGCGCACTTCCTTCAAGGCCGCGAAGCCGGAACCGTAGCCCTCGGCCCGGACTTGCCCGGTCAAATACAGCCCGGCGATATCGCCGTCTTTGGCGGCCGCCTGCAAGGCCCGGGTCACCTCGCGCAATTGCAGCACCCGCGTGGTCGTCCCGCCCAAGGCCTCCGTCAACTCCTCCAGTCCGTCCAGTTGCGACGGGGCGTCCTGGATATTGGCCGCGAGATCGAAAACGAGGTAGGAGCCCTTCTCCACACTGACCGGCTTCTTCTCCCCCATGGCCACCAAGGCCCCGAGGAGCAGGAAAAAGAAAACGACTCCGCCCAAGCCGAAGACGATCATGGCGGTCAGGCTCGCAAAAAACGAAGTGAAGAAGCTCTTCATAGAATCCTCAAGCTAGGCAAGCCCGGCGCCATCGCCAGCGAAAAACGATTGCAGCTCCGGAACTTGGGCAGATGGCCCGCAGGGCCGCGCGATAATCCTTCTTGGGCCTAAACTACCGGCCGGATGCGCCGATTTAACCAGCAAGTCCTTTTCTTTTGGGGAGGAGGCCACCATTATTGCATTTATGAGTGACAAAAAAGAGCTGCTCACGACCAACCGCAAAGCGCTAACCATCAATCTTGATGGCATGCACTACGGCACGATTGCGGAAATCGGCGCCGGTCAGGAGGTCTCGCGAATCTTCTTCTCGGTCGGCGGCGCCTCCGGCGCCATTGCCAAAACCATGTCGGCCTACGACATGACGTTCAGCGACGCGATTTACGGCAAGGCCCCCCGCTATGTTTCCCAGGAACGCCTGCTGACCATGCTCGACCACGAGTACCAGCTGCTGAAGGAGCGTCTCTCGGAAAAACGCGGCGAGCGCACCCGGTTTTTCGTTTTTGCGGACACGGTCGCAACCAAGAGTTTCAAGGGCAACACCGATGGCCATGGCTGGCTCGGCATTCGCTTCCAGCACGAGCCGTTGGCGGAGCCCAGCGACATCATTGTCCACGTGCGCATGTGGGATAAGGAAAACCTCCAGCAACAGCAGGCCTTGGGGATGGTGGGCGTAAATCTGATCTATGCCGCCTTCAACTACGTCGCGGACCCGAAACGGCTCACGCAGTCGCTCGTCGACAACATCGGGGCCGACCGGGTGGAAGTGGACATCCTCAAGGTCGCCGGCCCCGCGTTCCAGCATATCGACAACCGCCTGCTGTCGCTCCACCTCGTGCAGTTCGGCCTGACCAACGCGGTGATGTTTGCGCCGAACGGCGACGTCCTCCAGCCGTCCGAAGTGCTCTATCGCAAGGCCGTCCTCGTCGAGCGCGGGAGCTTCCGCCCGGTCACGCACGTGAACGTGGACATGCTGAACTGCGCGGCCGCGCAATTCATGCAGGAACCCATGGTGAAGGACAAGGACGTGCTCGTCCTGATGGAAATCACCATGAACAACCTGCTCTCCCTCGGCGACCTGGACGCGAGTGACTTTCTGGCCCGGGTCGACATGCTGGGTCACATCGGCTTCACCACCCTGATTTCCAATTACTCCGAGCATTACCGGCTGGTTTCCTACATTCGCCGCTACACGAAGGAAATGATCGGTGTGCCAATGGGCATCAACACCCTGCAGGAAATCTTCAACGAAAAGTATTATGAAGACCTGGAGGGCGGCATCCTTGAATCCATGGGGCGGATGTTCCGCCATGCGGTGAAACTCTACGTTTACCCCATGCAAAAGGAAGCCTACGACCGCTATCATCCGGGCGATCACGCCGCGAAAAGCCTCGCGGGGGGCGCGCTTTCTTCCGGCATCATGATCACAGCCCGGAATCTGCAGGTCTCGAGCCGGCTGCAGAATCTCTACGCGCATTTGCTCGAGAACCACAATCTCGACTGCATCGTCGGCAGCAACCCGGACTACCTGAACATTTTCTCGCGCGACGTCCTTCAGCGGATCAAGGCCGGCGACGAATCCTGGGAAGGCCTGGTGCCGACCAAAGTGGCGACGTTCATCAAGGAGCGCCGGTTGCTGGGCTACGGATCGCCCCCCGAAGTCGCGACCGCCCCGGTCCCGGCCTCGAGCTGAGATTCGCCGCACTTTTTCCGTGTCTTCTGCGCGGCGCATGGGTTATCCATGCGGGGACTGATGCGCTTCTTTAAATACCACGCCCTGGGCAACGACTATCTCGTGATGAATCCGGCCGACTATCCCGGCTGGACCGCGCCCACGCCGGCGCAGATCCGCGTCATCTGCCACCGCAATTTCGGCGCCGGCTCCGATGGCATTCTCTGGGGCCCCCTGCCCTCGAAGCGCGCGCAGTTCGGCCTGCGGATCTTCAACCCTGACGGCTCCGAGGCCGAAAAATCCGGCAACGGCCTGCGCATTTTTTCGCGTTTTCTCTTCGACCAGAAACTCACGGGCGCCGCGCCCTTCTCGATCGAGGTGCCCGGCGGGGTCGTGGAATCCAAGGTCATGGAAGCCGGCCAGCTCATCACCATCGAGATGGGCCGCGTCAGTTTTCAGAGCGACCAAATCCCCGTCGCCGGCCCGGTGCGCGACGTCCTCAACGAGCAATTCCGGATCCAAGACCGGGAATTCACCTTCTGTGCCGCCGGAATCGGCAATCCGCATTGCGTGATCGTCCTGCCGGAAATCTCCGCCGAACTGGCGACACAGTATGGGCCCGCGATCGAGGGGCATCCGAATTTCCCCAACCGGATCAATGTGCAGTTCCTCCAGGTGCTCGACCGCCAGAACGTGCGGATCGAAATCTGGGAACGCGGCGCCGGCTACACGCTCGCCTCCGGCAGCAGCTCCAGCGCCTCGGCGGCCGTGGCCCACAAACTCGGCCTCGTCGACGCAAACGTCACGGTCCACATGCCCGGTGGTCAGATCGGAATCGAAATCAGCCCGGATTTTTCCATTCGGATGTCCGGGCCCACGACCCGCGTTGCGGACGGCCAACTGGACCCCGAGCTGTTCTCGACGAAAGTTTAAGCCCGCCGCATGTCGGCCGGGGACGGCGCCGAGCCGGCCCGCCCCCGGCGCGGGCGGACAGTCGATTGTTCCTTGCGGCGCGCCGGTCTCTCCCTAGCTTCGCGCGGTGATCGGATGGATCGGAGACTTTTTTCGTTTCTGGTGGGCCTTGTTCTATTGGAACGCCCGCAAGACTTGGTTCCACCTGCGGGGCGCGGAGCGCGACTCTTGTCCCTGCCAAAACTATGGTGACTCCGGCCTGGCTTTTGACAGCCGGTGCGATGCGGTCATTCCCTGGAACCAACCGCGCCGCTTTCGCCGCGTCTGTCCTTTGCTCCACGAGACCCCCGAGGGTTGGCGCTGCTCCGTCGATGCCGAGCGCGTGCGGCCTTTTTGGGGCCGCGCGGCCGCTTATGCCGGGGGCTCGCTCCTGGCGCTCTATCTGGTCGGGACTCTCGCCGTTTTTGGCGCGTTGCGGCTGACCGGATACGACGTTCACTTCCTTTCGCTTCTCTGGCCGCCGCGCTGGAGCGAGGTCCGCGGTTCGCAGGAACGCCTTTACGCCCGCCGCGCCCAGCAGGCAATGACCGCCGGAAACTATCAGGAGGCCATCCTCGCGCTCGAAATGGTCTGCCAGTTGAATCCTCGCAACTACCCGGCGGGGCTGGCTCTCGCCAGTCTCAGCCGCGTGGCCGCCCGGCCGTTCTTCTCGGAAAATGTCTACGAACGGCTGATGCGGGATGTGCCGGAGCAACGCCCGCAGACCGCCCAACTGTGGCTGCGCACCTTGCTCGCCAGCGCGGCGTACAACAAAATCAAACCGCTCGCCGCCACGATGCTGCTGGAAGATCCCAGCCAGCGCAGCGCCTGGTTGCACGCCCTGCTTTTTGCCGCCCGCGCGACGGCCGATGCGCCCGGTCTCACCCTCGTGCTCGAAAAGGGCGAGGCCCTGCCCGGCTGGTGTCGCGATCTGCTCACGACCGAGCGGGCTTTGCTGCTGCATCAGCCGGCCGAGGCCCTGCCCCGGCTGACCCAATTTCGTCGCCTCACCGAGTCGAACTACGTGCCGTACTATCAAGTGGACCGACTGCTCCGCCACGACCACCCCGGGGAAGCGCAGCAACTGCTGCAGGCCTACGGCGATCGCATCGCACCCGATGAAGCGGGCTTCATGCTCCTGCGGCTCTATCACGCATCCGCCCAGAGGGCCTTGTTCGACACCGAAGCCGGCAAGTTGCTCAGCTATCCGCTCGCCGCCCGGGGCGTGGCGCAATTCTGCGCCTACCTGATCGGGCACCCCGACCCCGCGCTCTTCGCCCGCTTTTTTGAAAAATTCACCCGGGAAGGCCCGCTCCTGGCGACCGAAACTCTGCCGCTCTACCAAGCCGCCTTTCTGGCCGCGGGCTTAGCCGGCGACCGGGAACACGCTGAATTGGTCGGCGCGCAAATCAGCCGCTTCACGGGCACCGATCCCCGGGTCCTGCGCGGCCTGGCGGAGCTCATCCAGACCGGTCAACCTGACGCCCGCGTGGCGCACATCCTGCCGCTCGTGCCCTTGCCCACCGAAGTCCTCTACGCGGTGCTGGAACGGTCCCAGGCGCCCGCGAAAAAATGAGGCCGGCCCCCGCGTCTTCCCCGGCCCCGGCGGCACCCGAACCGGCGCCGTCATCCGTGCTCGCCGTGGGCGGCCTCCTGCTCGGTTTCGTCGCAATTTTCTGCGCGCGGCTCTGGCCGGAATGGAAAAACAATCCCGACCTTTCCCATGGTTTTTTTGCGCCGCTCGTCTTCGTCCTGTTGCTGCGGGAAAGCCGGCGCGATGGTCCGCCCGGCTGGTTGCCGGCCAGTTTTGCGCTGCGCCTGACCCTCGCCGGCACCCTGACCGCCGGCTTCGTTTTGTTTGCGCTGGCCGGACTGCTGGCGGCATCGGTCGCCTGGACCCACGCCCTCGTGCTGTTCGTGCTCGCGGCCTCCCTCGTTTGTTTCCTGTTCGGCGGCCTTCTGATTCTCGCTGACGAACGGGTTCGGGTGCAGCCGTTCAATTGGATCAGTGTGACCGCGATCTTCCTCTGGCTGCTGGCGGCGCCGCTGCCGGACGGCACCTACGCGCGGTTGACCGTGGGCCTGCAGGGCTGGGTCACCAGCGCCGTCCTGGAAACGCTGCATGTCTTTGGGGTCCCCGCCCGCCAGCACGGCAATGTGATCGAACTCGCCACCACCTCGGTCGGCGTCGCGGAAGCCTGCAGCGGCATTCGCAGCCTGTTATCCTGCATCTATGCCGGGTTCTTCTTTGCCGCCTGGCAGCTCCGGCGGACCGCCGGCCGCCTGCTGCTGATCATCGTCGCCCCGCTGCTCGCTCTGGGCATGAATTTCCTGCGCTCGCTCGTTCTTACTCTGCTGGCCAATGCCGGCAAAGACATCACCGGCTTCTGGCATGACGTCACGGGCTTCGCCATTCTGGCCATCACGGCGGCGGTGTTGGCGGGCCTGGCGATTCTGCTCGAGGCGCCGGCCGGGCCCCGCGCCGAACCGATTCCGGCCGCGCCCTCCCGACCGCCGCGCGGGTCGCTGCGTTTTTTCGGGGCCTCCGTCACGGCCACGCTGGCGCTGGGCACGTTTTATTTTGTCAGCGCCCAGCCGGCGACTCGCGCCGGGCAACCCGTTCCGAACCTTGCGGCCCTGCTGCCCGCGCAACCGGCCGGGTGGGATGTTGTCACGTCGAAAGAGCTCTATCAATTTGCTGATGTCCTCCAGACCACGCATCTGATGGAGCGGACCTATCTGCGAACCACCAGCAACGGACAGTTGCGGCAGCTGAATGTCTATGTCGCCTATTGGCCCGCCGGGCAGGCCACGGTCAGCCGCGTGGCCTCGCACACCCCCGACGCCTGCTGGCCGGGAGCCGGCTGGTCGGCCCAAACGGTGCCCGATCGCCAGCAAGTCCTCCAACTCCCGGGACTGCAGAGTGCGCCGGCCGAGCACCGGCGGTTTCAAAACGCTGCCGGGTTTCCCCAGCACGTGTGGTTCTGGCATATTTACGACGGCCGCCCGATCAACTACCGCGATCCGTATTCCGTGCCGGCCTTGCTGCAGCTGGCCCTGCACTACGGCTTCCGCCGGCAGGGTGACCAATATTTTGTCCGCGTGACCAGCAATGAACCCTGGGGCGAAATCGCCGGCGACCCGCTCGTCCGCGAAATCCTGTCCCGGCTCAAGGGTACCGGACTCTGATGCGGCCGTCGCCGCTTGTACCCGAGTCCACCACGCCCCCGCCCCAAGTCGCCGAAACAATCCGCCTGCCCATGCCCTTCGCTGTCACCAAACACGAAAAATTAATCCTCAGCGTCCTCACCGTCCTGGTTCTCCTCGGCCTGATCGGGCTGCTGCTGCTTTGAGCCGCGCATTGCGGTTGCCAAGCGCAGGCAAATCAAAAACGTAGGCCTTCCTCCCGCCGGCATGAGTATTACCGACATGAAAGGTTTCTGGGCGCGGCTCGCACCCTGGGCCGTGGCGGTCGCGCTTGCCTTTCTCGCCCTGTGGCTGGGCGGCCGCGTGGTCACCTTGAGCAGCGAAAACCAGTCCGTCCACACCGAGAGGATGCTCGCCGAGGTTGCCTATAAGCTGGGCCAAGCGCAGCTCGCCGAGCGCACCTTGCTGGCGGAAAACATGATCAATCACCTCGGGACAAAGTTGCGCCGCGCCGAGAATCTCACGCGCCTGCAGCTCTCCACCCTGACCCCGACAAGCAACTTTCCGCACCTCGCGCAGGCCGTCGTCGTGTGGGATGCCGAGCAACAGGCTGGCTTGCTCGCCAGCGAAGCCCTGCCGGCTCTCGCCGCCCACCAAAACTATCAGCTCTGGATCACCGACCCGGCGTACCCGAATCCGGTCGACGCCGGCGTGTTCCATCCCGCCCCCGACGGTCGCGTCGTCCTCGCCTTCACCCCCGACCAGTCCGTCACTCGCGCCACCGCCTTCTCGATCAGCCTGGAAACCGGAGGCGCCGGACGATCGCTGACCGGCCCGATTGTACTGCGCGGGAAATAGGCGCCGCCCCGCCCGGCAGACCGCTGCCGGGCCCCGGGCAACAACTCCCCGGAACCGAATCGTCCTGCGCCCAAACCGATTCCCCCCGGACACTTGGCTCTTGTCACCCAGCCCGGTCCGGCAAGGCTTGCGGGCACATGATTATCAAACCGAAGGTCCGTGGCTTCGTCTGCGTGACTGCCCATCCCACCGGCTGCGCCACGCACATCCAGGAACAGATCAACTACGTCAAAGCCCAAGGCCCGATCAAGCACGGGCCGAAGAACGTCCTGGTCATTGGCGCCTCCACCGGCTTCGGCCTCGCCTCGCGGATCACCGCCGCCTTCGGCACCGGCTCGGCCACGCTGGGGATTTTCTACGAGCGCCCGTCCGAGGAAGGCCGCCCCGCCACCCCGGGTTGGTATAATTCCATCGCCGTAACCAAGGCCGCCCGCGCCGCCGGCCTCTATGCCGGCAATCTCAACGGCGACGCTTTCTCCGCCGAGATCAAACAACAGGCGCTCGCGATGATCGCCCGCGACATGGGCCCGATCGACCTCGTGGTCTACTCGCTGGCCTCGCCCCGGCGCACGCACCCCACGACCGGCGTCGTGCACAAGTCCTGCCTCAAACCCGTCGGCGCCTCCTACACCAACAAGACCGTCGACACCGACAAGGGCATCGTCAGCACCGTCACCATCGAACCCGCCAACGAGCAAGAAGTCGCTGACACC
>CAZAOI010000008.1:0-27815 GCA_964486705.1 uncultured Oleiharenicola sp.
TGTCGACGAGGGCCGTCTCGACGTCCAATACACCCTGCAAGGGGGTGAGGCAGACGACTACCTGTTCAACGGGAGAACCTTCTTGATGAAGGATTTCGCCGAGGCGAAAGGCGGCTACAAGCGCGTGACCTTGAAGTCATCCGACTTTAGCGAGCCCGAGGTGAAGCGCCGGGGCATCCAGCGGGTGGGATTCACCCTCCACCGCAACGGGTCGATGGTTTCGGCTCCGATCAGGATTCGCCAGATCTCCGTCCAGCTGAACAGTGCGAAGATAGTTCCTCTGCCGCCGGAGGTGGACATCGTGAACCCGGCCTCGTTCTACGAGTTCACCTACGCGACCCAGGCGGCGATCGACCAGGTCCAGGTGGAAAATTCCACCGAGGCCCGGGAAATCACACGCAAGCTGGATGCTCACGCGCAGGGCATGGTGCTGCTCCCCCAATGGGGTCCGGACCATCTGCCGCCGGGTCACTCCGGCGTAGCGTACCTGAAGCAGACCTTGGGAACCCCGCACAATTTCGCCCGCTTCGAGGTCCAGTATGTGGTGAACATCCCGCCGGCCTATTTCGCTGAAGGCAAACTGGACATCTACCTGTGCATCCAGGCGGGATCGGCCGGCAACGGTGTCTGGAGCGGAGCGCCGCGCAAACTGGCGTCATTTGCCTACAAGGCGGGGCAGGATGTGGTCCTGACCCTGACCCAGGACGATTTTCTTCCGGGCCATGGCGGGCACGGCAAGAAGCGCAATCAGATCGAGTATGTGGCCCTGCAACTCGTCCCGCATGGCTCGGCCGTTTCTGAGCCCATTTTGCTGAAAAAGATCACCGTCACGTTTCCGAAGTAGCGGGTTCCGTGGAGACTTTTAATCCATCGCCTCCCGGGCAACCCCGGGGAGGCGATGGATTTCAAATCAACCCCGATAAAATCCAGCCAATGAATTTTTTGCCAAGAATACTGCTCCCGGGAGTCAAACGGAGGAAGGGGGCGATTTTGTTTTCGATGCTGTTGGCGGCGGCCGCGAACAGCTACGCCGATGGAGAATCGAAAGTTCGCTCGATCATCGTCTGGGATGGCGAACAGACGGTCAAGGGGTCGGGCTGGGCGCATAAGGAGGTGGTGACCTTGGAACGGCAAGCCGTCGTCGCGCACAGCGGAACGATCGCATTGGAAATGCGCTGCAACGGCACCAAGTCGATTTGGGCCGGATGGAACTGGACGGCATTCACAAAGGGGGAGGGCACCGATGTCCGTCAGATGCAGCGACTGGTTCTCTGGGTGAAGCACGCGGGCAAAGCGGCGGATCTGCAAATCAATCTGCTGTGCGGACCGAAAACCTCCGGTCCAGGAGAGGAATTTGATACGCCGGAACATCACACCGAAAAAGTGGCACTGATCAAATATTGCCCAAACCTGATGGACGGAGAGTGGCATCGAATCGCGATTCCGCTCGCTGATTTCGTCACCGTGCCGGGCTACGATCCGACCAAGGTTGCCGAACTGCAGATGGGTTTCTTTGGGGAGCAGCGGGTGGATTGCAGCTTCTTCATTGATGATATTGGCTTCGACAACGGCGGGACCGGAGACGGATTTCAGGATGCGACGGTGGCGGGGCCGGGTCGGCGAGTGATCCCACTGCCGGTAGCGAATTGATTCCCCCTGGTTCGTCCATCACTCCTGTTGAAACTTCATCTGAAAATGCGTTCGCGCCGGTTGTGCTGGTTGACGGTCGTCGCGACCGTCCTGGCCGGCTCGGTCGGCGGTTCCCTCGCGGCTGGCGTCTCCTCTTCCGAGGCGATCGACACTCTCGAGCCAGCCGTGTCCGATCCGTCCCGCTGGGTGATTGATACCAGCAATCTGGGAACGCGTCAGGTCGAGATTACCGCCCTCGTCGAAGAACAGGCTGCGGTGATTACTCCTACCTGGTCAGCCAGCGACGCGACGGCGAAGGATCCCGGGATTTGTAATGTGGCTAACAGTCGTCTGTATGTTTTTCAGCACGTTGTGCGGAGCGACTGCACCCAATCGGAAAGTTTCTTTGAGATCAGTGTGCCGCCGGCGTATGTGGAGGAGGGACGACTCGGGGTGGTGTTTTGCCTGCAAGGCGGCGCGGAGGACGACTACTTGTTCAATGGGCGCCGCTTCACGATGAGCGACTTTTCCGGCAATACGGGCGAGTACAAGAGGGTGATCGTGAAAGCGTCCGAATTCAGCGAAGCGGCAGACAATCGGCGCGGCATCCAACGGGTGGGATTCGCCTTCACCCGCAATGGCTCGATGGTCTCGGCGCCGATCAAGATTCGCCGGCTGACCGTGGCCCTGAATCGGGCGCGAATCGTCCCGGCGCCGGCGGAATTATCGGTCGCGAATCCGGCGTCGTTTTACGAGTTTACCTACACCACGCCGGCGGATGTCGACCGGATTAAGGTAAAGGTATCCAAGGAGACCATGGATATCACCAAGCAGCTCACTGCGAGCGGCGACAGCCTGATGTTGATTCCCCAATGGCAGGAGGGCCAGATTCCGGCCGGGCACTCAGGAAATGTGTATATGGGCGAGTCCTTGGACTTCCCGCATAATTTTGATGAATTCGAAGTTCAGTTTCTCGTGAATATTCCGCGCGCCTATTTTGCGGACGGTAAACTTGACCTGGATCTTTGCCTCCAGGCGGGCGAATCCGGCCATTACGTCTGGAGCGGAGCGCGGCGGCCGCTCGCCGCGTTTGCCGATCAGGCCGGACGAGATGTGGTCCTGACGCTGACGCCGTTCGATTTTCTTGGGGGCAAGGGCAAGAAGCGCAACAAGATCGAGTTCGTTGGCCTGCAGATCAACCGCCATGGTTCGGTCGTGACCGAACCCATTTTGTTAAAGCGGATTTCGATCAAACTGTCCCAGTAGCACCGATGGGGGGCGGCTTGCGGGCAACGGCAACCGAATCCGCGGCGCTGCCCGCTCACGCTTCCGCCTCGACGCCGGGTCGGGCGCGGTCAGGCGAGGCTGCTCGCCTGCTTTGGGCCTTGATCAGCGCAGCGAGCGACCGAATTGCTGCTGGAACGCCGCGTGCAATTTTTCGACTTCCTCGCGTGGCACGCGGGGCTGGTTGCGCACTTGGGAAAACCAGCGCCGCGCGGCAGACTCGTCGCCCGTGAGGATCGCATTGAAGGCGAGCGTGCTGAGGATCACGGGATTGGCGGGCTCGACTTCCAAGGCTTGCTGCAGGAGGCGAATGCTTTCGTCGGATTGCCCCAGGTTGATCAATAGATAGGCGAGTCCGATGTAGGCCGCGGCTTCGTTGGGTCGCAACCGGATCGACTCGCGATAGGCGGCGATGGCCTCGTGGTTCAAGTTGAGCTTTTGCTGCTCGCGCGCACGCATAAGGTGGAGGCCGGGGGAGGTCGGGCAATGCGCCAGGCCGGTCGCAAGGGTGCGGGCGGCGGCGGGGCCTTCGCCGACCTGCAATTGGAGCGCGCTGAGTTGCGCCCAGCCATCGGCAAAATCCGGGGCGAGGCGGGTGCAGTGTTCCAGTTGTTCGCGGGCCACGCGGTAGTTACCCTGCGCCACACTGAGGGTGCCGAGTTGGAAGTGCGCGGTCACGTCGTCAGGGGCCAGTGCAATGGCGCGTTCCAGCAGTGCCACGGCCTGGGCGGGGTCGCCGTTGCGGGCGAGAAATCCGGCGCTCAGGGCGAGCCGATAGGAATCGTAGCAGACGTCCATCAACCCATCGAGCCAGGCATCAGGCGGGTCGCGAAAGGCGCCGGAGGCTTTGTTCGCCCGGCGGATCGCGAGCGCCTGTTCGGCCCGGCCGGTACGTTCGTAGAGGGTGACGATCAGATCGTAACCGAGCACGGAGTCGGTCTGCCGGACGACGGTTTCCAGCCGCTCCTGCGCCTGGGCCCAGCGTTCCGCTTCAAAGTCGAGCCGGGCCAAGCCGAGAAGGGCGTAGGAGTTTCCCGGCTCGCGCTGGAGCACGGCCGTGTAGGTCAGGGCAGCCGCGGCGGGCTGGTTGGCTTTCAACTGGCAATCACCGAGCCGGAGTTGGGCGGGAAGAAAATCGGGGGCGAGTTGGACCACGCGCTGCCAGAGCAGCATGGCCGGCTCGACTTCCCCGTACCCGGCAAGAATGGTGGCGTGAAAGTGTCGCCAGCGGGGCTCGGTGGGCTCCAGTCTTTCGAGGCCGGCGTAACAGCTCCCTGCCTCGTTCAGAAAACCATTGGCGTGATAGAGCCGGCTGAGTTTGGCGAGACCGGCCCGGGCTCCGAAGCGGGTGCGGGCCTGCGCTTCGGCGGCGGCCATTTGGTCGCGCAGCATGGTTGGGGCTTGGCCAAGTTCAGGTGCCGCCGGCAGCGAGGCGATGGCGAGCCTCTGGCTGGCGGCGGCGCGTTGCCACCACCAGACTCCCACGGTGGCGGCGGCAAGGACGGTGCCGGCGACAATGAACCGGAGGGTTTTTTTGTTCACGGCGAATCGGGCTTCCGCCAGAGGGTGATTCGACCCATCGAATCAAATGGCGGGTAGATGTAGAACCCGCCGGTCACGAGCACCGGTTTCCCGTTTCCGTCGAAATCGCCGGTGGCGAGGGTGATCTGGTCCTTGGGCCCGTTCGCGAGAATCCGCGGCTCAAAGTTCATCGCCCCGTCGTTGCGAAACCACAGCAATGAAATGACGTTGCGGTTTTTGTTGTTCCAGTCCGCATAGGCAGCAACCGCGACGATATCCATGGCGCCATCCCCATCGAGATCGAGACCGATGGGACTGTAGGCACCGGGCAAATTACCGACCCGATGATAGCGAAACTGGCCGCCCCCGACATTTTCAAGCCACTGGACGCCATGCCAGGGACGGGGCCCGGGCGTGGACGCGGGGCCGAAGCCGTCGCCGTTTGAATAGACGATGTCCGCCCGGCCGTCGCGGTTCAGATCGCAGACGCTAATCCCGCTGCTGCCGAAATCCTCATTGGTCGAGCCCCAGATGCGTCGGTTCGTGAAGTTGCCCCGGCCGTCATTCTGGAAATAATAAATTTCCTCCCACTGCTGGGAGAGCAGGGCGACGACATCCGGCTTGCCGTCGCCGTCAAAGTCGGCGACGCCGACGTTGATGGCGCCCGACAACTCCAGCATGACGTGGCGGCGAAATTCCCACGGGCCGGTGCGTTCCAGCCAGCTGACTTCGCCCTGATCGTAGCCAAACTGGGCGAGGACGAGATCGAGCCGGCCGTCGCCATTGAGATCGGCCACGCGCGCATCCGTCACCCGCGAGGTGTTCTCCAGCACCGCGTGGGGGGTGAAGTTTTGCCGGCCATCATTTTCCAGGATGAACACGGTGCCGATCCGGTCGTTGTTGGGGAATACCTCGCCCATGCTCGCGACGATGAGGTCGAGGTCCCCGTCGCCATCCATATCGGCGGCCTCCACATGGACGGGAGCGCGGAGGCTGGTCCCGAGGATTTTTTCCTCGAAAACACCGCGCGAAGTTTGGCGGAGCCAGACCAATTTATTTTCGCGCGCCTCGCAGAAGACGAGGTCCAGCAGGCCGTCTTTGTCCAAGTCGATCGGCAAGACGTGGGCAATCCACGGGGGACCGTTGATTGCCGCTCCGACGGGCTGGGCGCGGAGGTAGGATAGCGCCGAGGAAGCGCGAGTGTCCGCAGGGGGAGCGGTTTGAACCGCTGTGGGCTCCTGTGACCGACTGCAGCCAGCGAAAAGCGCGGCCAGGCTGCCCCGGAGGAGGAAACACCGGCCTCAGGCCTGGGGTGGGCGGGCGGGGTGCAGATCGGAGCGGGAGCTTCGCTGGGGGAAAAGCATGGGCTTTCTGGGGGCGAGAGTCTTGTCAGCCATCACACCCCGAGCAAGGTGTGGCGGCTGCGCCAAGGTGAGAAATTGGCCTTAGGTGCGTTTGAAGGCGTGGGCGGTGCGGGCGGCGGTGCGCAGGTTGTCCCAGGAGCTTTCGCTCGGCACAGTGCATTCCGAGCCGAGCATGAAGCGACGGGGGGCCTGGCGGAGCAAGGCGGTCGTTTTGGCTTCAATCTCGGCCGCGCTGCCCTTGCTCAGGATTCCTTTCTTATCGAGGCCGCCGAAGGCGGGCCGCTGGAAGAGTGCGCCGATCTCCTGCCAGGACATGGTCCGGGTCGTGAGCTGCGGGTTGCAGTTGACCACATGTCCCGGGTAGTCGGCCACCGCCTCGTAGCTGGCGTAGGGCGCGTTGTAGTCGCAGACGTGCAGGATATTGAAGGGACAGGCCGCCGTGGCCGCCTGCATGGCGACAAGGTCGGACGGCTTCACATACTGGTGGAAGAGTTGGGGATCTTCGAACTGGCCGGTCTCCGAGCCTTGGGTTGCCATGTAGAATCCGTCGACCCCGATCTTGATGCACTCGCGCACGAAAAGCATCTGGCTTTCGGTCAGCACATCCAGGCCGCGTTTCACGGCCGCCGGGTCTTCCTTCATATGCCGGAGCAACACCGGCAGGGTGGCGCTATGGCCGGCCCACATGAACGGCGAATAGAGCGTCATGACGATGAGGGCTTCGCGCTTCAGGTTCTTGACCAACTCGCGGACAGTCACCAGTTGTGGCTCGTAGAAATCGAGGCCGCGGGGCTGAAGCTTGGCCCAGTCGGACGGGAGTTGCAGCCAGTCAAGCGGGGGGTAGTGCTGTTCGTACTGGATCTTCACGAAATCCATCTCGGTCTGGCGGAAATAGGCCTCGTGCTGCCGGGCCGAGGGGAGGCCGACTTTGTGGTCGGCGTCGAAATGCATGAAAAATGCCGCGGGCACGAAGTCCAGGTCTCCGTTCAACCATGCCAGCATGCGCTCGCGTTTGTTGGCGGGAAGACCCTGACCGCGGATATCGGCGGCGTAGCCTCGGGAACGGCCGAGAGCGGCGGCGCCCGCGAGCAGGAGCGAATTTTTCAGGAAGGACCGGCGGTTCAGGTTGGATGTCATTGGGGGCGGATGAGGAGGGTTTTGTTTTACTGCATGATGATTTTTCGCACGTGAAGAACGGGATACTTCCCGCCGAGGGCACTCCCGTTGACGCTGGTCGGCGGCCCGCTTACCTTGATTCTGAATGTGGTGATCTTTTTTATATCCAGGCCCTTGGCGTGCGGGTTGATTTTATAGGTGAAAGTGGCGAACTCCGAGAGGGGCGGCGGGACAAAAAAATTGTAGTCACCTGCGTACTGTTCGTCCGGTCCGTTCTGCACATAGGCCTGGACGCCGGGATTCTCGGTGGGCGGATTGTCGACTCGGATGGTGAAGGTGATGCTAGTGATCGCGGAGAAGTCCACCGGCGTTTTAAATCGCACGATGATCCCGATCGCCGAATCCGATTTCTGCCAGCTCGTGCCATTCGCAATGATTCCACCGCCGGATTCGGTTGCGAGATCCGCAAAAAAACCGGTGAAGGTGCCCAACGAGAGTGATCCACTCGTCTGCGTGGGGCTCGCCGAGCCTTCGACGATGGGGAAGTCCCACTGCGCAAAGATGGGAGCTCCGGGCGCACCCGCCTCGGTGCCTCCTGTGGTGGCAGGCCAAGGCAGTGCCTGCATGGAGATCAACCGGGGGTTGCCGACGCCGGAGACGACATAAAGCGTGTCGCCCATGAACGCCGCCCCCGCGCCATCGATTCCCTTGGTCCAGGGCACGAGTTTTCCGTTGGTGAGCGTCGACGCGAACAAGGCCAGGACGACAGCGAAGAAAACCCTATGGTGATTCATAATCAATAGGAGGGGGCTGATGCCGTGAGGGAGAAGTCATTCCCGGGCCGTGGGTTAATCCGGGCGCTTATCGGGTCAGCTTGACCGTGATTCGCTTCAGCATGATGGGTTCGGTCACGACTGAGCCATGCGGGACGAGTTGCAGGGGCAGGCCTAATTTCACGGGAAGAGCAGGGTCGGCGGGTGGCAGAGAGCGGCCCGCAGGCTGGGCTCATTAGCTAGGTTGCGACGATTCGGCTGAGGCGGACTCCTCCTCACGCACCTTACGGAATGCCGTGCCCTTGGGCGGCGACCCAGAGGGCGTACCAATCTTCCCGCTGCAGGTTGATGTCGGCCGACTTCGCGGCACTCTCGATGCGCTCGATCTTGTTGGTGCCGATGACCGGAATGGGGCGGCTCGGGTGCGCCAGGATCCACGCGTAGGCGAGTTGCTCCAGCGTCGCGCCATTGTAGCGCGCGGCCATTTCCGCGGCGGCCGTGGCGAGCCGGAGGGCGGCGGCGTTGGTTTTGTCGAACAGGCGTCCGCCGGCCAGGGGACTCCACGCCATGGGCTGGAAGCGCTGCTGCTGGCACTGATCGAACGTCCCGTCGTAGATTGGAGCCATCTGCAACAGATGGAACTCCACCTGGTTGGTCACGAGCGGTTGCTCCATGCGGCTGTTGAGGGCGGCGAATTGGGTGGCGCTGTAATTCGACACGCCCGCGCTGCGGATTTTTCCGGCCCGGATCAGGTCGTTTAGTCCCTGGGCCGTGTCGTCGATGCTGGTGAGCCAGTCGGGCCGATGGACGAGGAAGAGCTCGACGTGGTCCGTGCCCATGAGCCGAAGGGATTCGTCCACACTTTGCCGGAGGCGCGCCCCGGTCGCATCGTAGCAAGCCACCCGGCTGGCGGGGTGCTTGGGATTCGGCACGTAGATGTCCGCCTTGGTGATGATCTCGAGTTTTGCGCGCAGGCCGGGGGACAGCGCCAGCGCCTGGCCGAGCGCGGCCTCGACTTTGTAGAGGCCGTAAATCTCCGCCGTATCAACGGTGGTGATGCCCAATTCCACGCAACGGTGGAGGCGGCGATTAATTTCCTGGATGGACGAGCCATCGTCCAGCATGCGCCAAGTGCCGTAGACGAGGCGGGAGAATTCAGGACCGGTGGGAGAGAGTTTGCTGCGAGTGATCATAGGCTGAGGTTGAGGGAAAGGGGTGCGTGAAGAGGGTTGGCGAAGAATTGAACTGGCTGAGCGGGAGGAGGGGCGTTACGCACCGGAGCTTGCCCCGGCTGGGTCGGAATGGGGGAGCCTGCTTGCAGGCGATTCGGAGGGCACGCGGACGGACCCCCATGCTGAATCGCTTGCAAGCAAGCTCCTACAAATGGGAGCAAAAATAATGGGCATCCTGGGTTGGCGTTGGTTTGGTCAGATGTCCCGGCGATCCTTATTTTTTGCCGGCGTCGTAGGCCAGCAGCGCTTCCAACAGGTAGTAGTCGCCCCAGACTAGGCTGGTGTTCGTCAGGCGATGAGCGGGATCGGCGTGGTAATTGCGGGCCTGATAGAGCAGGGCGCTGGCTTTGTCGGGCGCGGCGGAAAAATACGGGGCCTGGGTGAGACTGGCCAGCGTCGCCACCGCGGCCTGCCAGAAGCGGTCCTTCGCGGCGGGATCGTCGCTGAGACGGCTGAGGCGAAAGAAGGCGCAACACGCAATGGCGGCGGCACTGGAATCCTTGAACTCCAGGCCCGTGAGGTCGCTGTTGAAGTCCGACGGGGGCACATGATCGGCCGGCAGGTGGGCGAGGTAGTAGTTGGCCGCCTTGAGGGACTGCTCGAGATATTTTTTGTCCTTCGTCGCCTCCGCCATGTAGGCATAGCCATAGATCGCCCACGTCTGACCGCGGGACCAGCAGCTGTCATCCGCTTTGCCCTGATGGGTGTACTTGCGTTTCACGGCGCCGGTCAACGGGTCGAGTTCCACCACATGGTAGGTGCTGGCGTCGGGGCGAAAGAAATCCCCGATTGAACGATCGGCGTGGTGGGTGGCGATGTTCACCAAATCCTGGGCGGTGCCGCCCTGCGTGGTGCCGCCGTTGGCCGCGGCCCACAGCAGCAATTCCAAATTCATCATGTTGTCGATGATGACGGTGTAGTCCTTCAGGTCGTCGATGCTGCCCCAGGAACGAATCATGCCGGCTTCCGGACGGAACCGTTTGGCGAGCGACTGGGCCGCTTGCAGCACGACCGCTTTATAGTGGGGTTCGCCGGTCAGCCGATAGGCGTGGCCGAAACTGTCCATGAGCATGAAGCCAAGGTCGTGATTGGTGGTGGTGAACTGCTCGCCGGTCAGGCCGACCGTCCAGGTGGCGGCGCGCTGCCGCCACGCTGCCTGATCGGGCCAATTGCGGCGTTTGGCGAATTCGTAGGTGTACCACAACGAACCCGGGTAGAAGCCGCTCACCCAGTCCTTGGCGGGCACGGTGGACCATTGGGCGCCCTTGGCCTCGTTCGGATAAGCCGCCTTGTCGGGTTGGGCGGCGTCGTAGGCGGCGAGTTTCTTGGCAATGACCGCCACGGCGGCATCGGTGTTGATCACGGGCGGAGTCGCGCCGGCGTGGCAGGAGCCGGCCAGCAGCGCCGAAAGGGTGAAGAGGGTCAGACGAAGAAGGTTCATGAAGGGAGCGGGATTAAGGGGATCAAACGGTGTTTGCGTTGCGGAGAGCTTTCTCGACGGCCTGCGCCAGGCTTAAGCCGGCGTAGTCCTGGGCTTGGAAGAAGCGGCCGCTTTCGCCGTTGGCGAGCAGCGCGGGGACGAGCGCACCCGGAAGCACCGAGCTGGGATCGTTGGGGGCCTTGGGCCCGCCCAGATCGGTGCGCAGCCAGCCGGGATCGAGGAGATTCATCTGCACGCCGGAGCCGGCGAGCGTGGGCACAAAATCGCGCACCAGCTTGTCCACGGCGGCCTTCGAAATCGAATAGGCGGACAATTCGGGCTGTTCCTTGATGCCCGAGGTCAGGTTGATCACGCGACCCCATTTGCGCCCGAGCATCGGCGGCACCAGCCGGTAACAAATCCGGGCCAGGCTGATGACATTCACTTCAAAGCTTTTTCGGAAATCATCCGCCGTGACCTCCCAGACATTTTCCCGATAGGGGGTCATGATGGCCGCGTTGTTGTAGAGAATGTCGATCTGCCCCGCCTGCTGGAGCGCGGCGTCGAGCAGGGCATCAACCTGAGCCTGGTCGGAGAGTTCCCCGGCCACGGTGACGACCTGCACGCCCGTTTTTTTGATTTTGGCGGCGAGCGCCTGGGTGTGGGACAGCTCACGGCTGTGGAGGATGATGTTGGACCCGAGCTGGGCAAGGCCCTCGCTGAGATGACAGCCGACGCCCCGGCTCGCGCCGGTGACGAGGGACCATTTGCCTTGGAGTGAAATCATGGGAAAATTATTATGCGAGGGAGGGGCGGGAGATTGCGCGCCGGCGGCCGAGTGCGGCTCAGGGCTGCTGGCTGAGGTTGAGCTGAGTGAAAACCGCCTTGATGGTCTGATTCACGTTGTGTGACGTCGCGGCCAGACCCAGGTACGCGGCCGCCGGCAAGGGTTGCTGATGGACGCTGAACGTCTTCCACTGTTGTCCGTCCCGACTGCTTTGGCTGGTGAAGGTATCACCGGTGCGGATCAGCTTCAGCCACACGTTCGGATAACTGGCGGGGAAATCCGGCTGGGGCGGGAGCGGCTGCGGCGGATAGATGCCGTGGCACGGCCCATTGGCCGTCAACCGCGACTGAAACTCGAGGCCGCCGTTGTTTTTGTTGCGCGGCTGATTGTCCCCGAACGCGAGCAGCATGACATGCTCGGCCCCTTCGGCGAGGGAAGCGCGCAGCATCACGCCGGCCTTAGTGTAGACATCGGCCATCGAGAGGGCATCGAGGCGGACGCTCAGCTCGAAATTCCCCGTCACCTTGATGTAGGCGAAATGGAATTCATCGCGGGTTCCCCAGATGTCCTCGCCGCCGGCCACAATTTCTATGCCCGCAGGCGACTGTTTGGTCGCGCCGTGAAGGCGCGGGGATCCGACATCAAGACCGGTGAGGGAGGGTGTATTCATAGAGTGAGTCAGGGTCGGGTGGGTGGCGGTCGACGCGGGTGTGGCCGCGGGGCCGGGGGCGGCGACGCCGAGATCGGCGGCCACCAGGGCGGGTGCGGACATCACCGCGAGCAAAAAGAGGGTTGTTGGAATGGGATTCATTGCGGTGGGTCGGAGGCGCCTCCAACGGAAGCCGGAGGCAGAGGCCGCGCGGGGAGGAGCAATCAGAAAAGGAAGGGTCAGGTGGTAACTCGCTCTCAGCCCCACTGCAGATCGGTCCGCACGATGGGCAGGCGGCGGATCCGTTTGCCGGTGGCTGCGAAGATCGCGTTGCAGACGGCCGGCGGCAGTGGCGGCAGGGCGGGCTCACCCAAGCCGGTCGGCGGGTTGTCGCTTTGAATGAAGTGAATTTCGATCCGGGCCGGAGTCGCGTTGATTCGCAGCAGGGGGAAATCGTGAAAGTTTGTCTGCTCCACCCGGCCTTCCCCGATAGTGATCTCTTGCAGCCAGGCGGCGCCGAGCCCGTCGATGATGGAGCCCTGCACCTGACTTTCCGCTCCGCTGTAATTGATGATCGGACCCACGTCCACGGCCGCCACGACACTTTGCACGGCGAGGGTGCCGTCGCGGGTGACGCTGACTTCGGCCACTTCGGCCACATAACCCCCGTGACTGAAGTGGAAGGCGATGCCCTGGCCGGAGCCGCGGGGCATTTTTTTGCCCCAGCCGGCCTTTTCCGCGGCTTGCTGGAGCACCCCTTTCATGCGGGTGGCACTGTAGGGCGGGTCCCAGCGGCCGGAGCCCGGCAGCACGCGGTCGGCGCCCAGCAGGGCGAGGCGGAACTCGAACGGGTCCTTGCCGGCGGCATGCGCCAGTTCATCGATGAAACTCTGGAAGACAAACGCCAGCCCGTTGCTGCCCGGGGCGCGCATCCAATTGGTGGGCACGTTGGTGCTGAGAATCGATTTCTCCAAACGGAAATGGGGCACGAACCGGCCGGGAAACTCTTGCCCTCCCATGTTGGCGGCAGTCCCGGGCTTCTCGGTGTCGTTGAGCCCGACGGTGACAAAGTGATTGTGCCACGCGACGAGCCGGCCCGTGGCGTCGAGGCCGCCTTTCAGGAAATGCCAGCCGGCGGGGCGATATTTGCCCTGCTGGGTGTCGTCCTCGCGGGTCCACGTCAGCTTCACGGGCCGGCCCACGCGTTGGGCGAGGGCGGCGGCTTCCGCGACGTAGTCGTTGACGAGACGCCGGCCGAAGGCGCCCCCAATGCGCGTGAACCGCACATGGATTTTCTCCTTGGGGAGTTTTAAAATTTTGGCCGCGACGGCTTGCGCGTCTTCCGGGCTCTGGGTGGGGGCGATGATTTGCATCCCGCCGTCCGCCTGCGGAATCGCGAGGGCATTCATCGGCTCGAGGGGCGCGTGATGCAGATAGGGGTAGTGATACGCGCCGGAGACGGTTTTCGCGGCGCCGGCCAGCGCGGTCGCGGTGTCGCCGTCCTCGTGCGCAATTTTGCCGGCGGTCGCGCCGAGCGCCGCGGCTTGACGCTCATAGTCGGCGGAGCTGTGGGCGGCGCCCGGACCCTCGTCCCAGACCACATCCAAGACGCGGCGGGCCTTGAAGGCCGCCCACGTCGAGTCGGCAATGATCGCCACGCCGGGCATCAGGGTATAATAGTCCGCGGTGCCCTCCACGATGAAGGCATCGAGGACGCCGGGCAGTTTTTTGATCCGGTCGAGGTTGGCGGAGATCACTTTGCCGCCGAAGACAGGACATTTGACATAGACGGCGTGCACCATGCCCGGCGCCGTTTGATCAAGTCCGAACAGCGACTGGCCGGTGACAATGGCCGGGTTGTCCACGCCGCCCACGCGGTTGCCGATGAGCTTGTTTTCCTGCGGGCGTTTTAGGATCACGGATTTCTCATCCGGCAGCGGCAAGAGGGCGGCCTTCGTGGCGAGTTCGCCAAAGCTCAGCACGCGGCCGGTGGGTCCGTGAGTGACACAACTGTTGGCCGCACTGCATTCGCCGGCGGGAACTTTCCAGGTCTCGGCCGCGGCTTGGATCAGCAGCGTGCGGGCGACCGCGCCGGCTTTTCGGAGCGGCTGATAGTTGTCGAAGATCGACATGCTGCCGCCCGCTTCCTGCGGGCCGAGTTGGGAATCCAGCGTGCCATACTCGATCTTCACTTTCGAAAAATCCGCCCCCAGTTCCTCGGCCAAAATCATGGGCAGGGAGGTCTTCACGCCTTGTCCGAGTTCGGGATTCTTGGCGACGAGCGTTACCAGACCATCGGGCGTGATCTTGATGAAAGGATTGGGCGTAAAGCCCCGGGCGGTGTTGTCGACGCCCGGCGACTGGGCGAACGCGGGCAGGCCGTAGCTCACGACCAAGCCACCGCCGACGAGGGCGGAAACGCGGATGAAGTCGCGGCGGGAAAAGGGAGCGGTGGGTTTCATGCGGCACCTCCCAGAGCCTTGGCGGCATCCTTGATGGCGGCGCGGATTCGGATGTAGGTGCCGCAGCGGCAGAGGACGCCCGCCATCGCCTCGTCAATCTGAGGATCGGTCGGTGCCGGGTTCTGTTTGAGAAACGCGGCGGCGGTCATGATCTGCCCGGCTTGGCAGTAGCCGCATTGGGGCACGTCGTGATCGCACCAGGCTTTCTGCAAGGGGTGGCGACCGGCCGGGTCGAGGCCCTCGATGGTGGTTACGGGCGTGCTGCCGATGGCGGAGATCGGAGTCTGGCAGGATCGGACGGGGACCCCGTTCAGATGGACGGTGCAAGCGCCGCAGAGCCCGAGGCCGCAGCCGTACTTGGTGCCGACGAGGTTGAGGTGGTCGCGCAGGACCCAGAGGAGGGGCGTATCCGCCGCGACGTTAATCGTGCGGGCCTGTTCGTTAACTTTCAGGGTGTAGGCAGGCATGGGAGCGGACATTCACGGGGTTGCCGTTCATTTCGGCGGTGCCGGCCGCGAGCTTCAAGGGAAACCGGGCGTCAGCGGCAAAGAAAAGATGGGGAAACATGAGGGGAGGGCAGAAAGCCGGTGCGACCGGGTCCGGCTAAAACGCTGACTATACCAGATGCGCGGGCGGGATGAATGAGATCCTTTGTTCGGGATTTGAGAAACGATCTAGTCCGATTGACAACGCGGGCAAATGCGGCGGACTGACCTGATTCGCGCGAATTAATTTTCGCTCGCGCCGCATTTTACCCCGCGGTGTCGCCCCTCGTCTCAACTTCCCCCTGACAAAACTATGAGTTCCCCCGTCGCCCCCGTCCGCAATCCTTGGAGTTGGGTTCCCAGCTCTTATCTGGCCGAAGGGATTCCCTTCGCTATCGTGATCTGGGTCGCGGGGACCATGTTTAAGGACCTCGGGCATTCCGACAGCCAGATCACGATCGCGACCGCGAGCATCGGCATTGCGTGGTCGCTCAAGCCGCTCTGGGCCGCCTTTCTCGACATGTACAGGACGAAGAAATTTTTCGTCCTAACGATGGAGGTCCTCATGGCCGTGCTCCTTTGCGGCATCGCGATCGCACTGCCGCTGCCCAATTATTTTCAAATCACCATCGCGGTCCTCTGGGTGATGGCCTTTGCCTCCGCCACGCAGGACATCTGCGTGGACGGGATCTACATCACCACGCTCAGTCCCGCCAAGCAGGCCGCGTTCATCGGCGTGCAAGGCGTGGGCTGGAACGTCGGCCGGCTGTTTGCCACCGCGGTGATCGTCTGGGTGGCCGGTTCGCTCAAAGAGGACCACGGCATGTCCGCCACCGCCGCTTGGGGCTGGGCGCTCGGCCTCGCGGCCGTGACGCTGCTCGCGCTGGCCGCCTACCATTGGTTCATTCTGCCCACGGGCTCGATCACGGAGCGTCCGCACAGTGTCGGCGAGATCGGCCGCACGTTCACGGACTCGATCGTGGATTTTTTCCGCAAGGAGAAAATCTGGGGCATGCTGCTGTTTGTGTTCCTTTATCGCAGTTCGGAGGGGCTGCTGCTGATCGAAGCGCCGCTGTTCCTGCAGGCCAGCCCCGACCTCGGCGGCATCGGTCTGAGCCTGAAGCAAAAGGGGCTGATCGACGGCACGGTCAGTACGTTCGTCAGCCTTTTTGCCGGCCTGCTCGGGGGAGCGTTCATGGCGAAACGCGGCCTGAAGCGAAACACCCTCGTTTTCATGGCCCTCTGCCTTAACCTTCCCCACATCACCTTCGTGATTCTGTCCCAGATGGCGGGGCCGGGCCACACGCTCTCGCTCTGGACCATTAGCGCGCTGGTGACGGTGGAGAAATTCGGCTACAGCTTCGGTTTTGTCGCGAACATGCTCTACATGATGCAGGTGATTTCGCCGGGCAAATACCACATGACGCACTACGCGTTCTGCACCGCCTTGATGAACCTGATGCTGGTGCCGACCCAGATGATCAGCGGCCCGCTGGCGGATCATTTCGGGTACAAGACCTACTTTATCATTGTGATGTTCGCCGCGATCCCCTCGGTGCTGGCGGCGTGGTTTGCGCCGTTCCCGCGCAAGATCGAAACGGAAACGGCGCAAGCGTAGGGGAAGCCATGCCTTCGCTCCGGGTTGCTTCCGTCTTTTTCTTCGCCGCCAAAGCGCTGGCGAAGGGGCCGGATGGCCGCGGGAATAGATTTTCCTCCTCGGACGGCGCGCCCGCCAGCGCGCTCCAATGAATTCACCCCGAGCTCTGCTCCTCGCGCTGCTCGCCTTGGTTGCGGCGAGCACCGCGCGGGCTGAACAGTTCAGCGTGCTGCTCTTCACCAAAGCCGCTGGCTGGCATCACGATTCCATCGCTGCCGGCGTGTCCGCCATCGAGGAGCTCGGCCAATTGCATGACTTTAAGGTTTTTTGGACGGCTGATGCCAACCGGGTCTTCAATGACCAGGAACTCGCGAAATACAAAGTGGTGATTTTCCTGCTCACGACCGGCGATGTCTTGAACGACGACCAACAGGCCGCCTTCGAGAAATTCATCCGGGCGGGTGGGGGCTTTGTCGGAATTTATAGCGCTTCGGACACCGAGTACGGCTGGCCGTGGTATACGAAAATGGTGGGGCATCGGTTTCACATTCACCCCCCGCTGCAAACCGCCGTGCTCCAGGTCGAGGATTATGATTTTCCGGGCATGGATCGCTTTCCCAAGCGGTTTCTGGCCACGGAGGTCTGGTATGAGTTCCAGGCGCCGCTCTCGAATCAGCTGCATTATCTCCTGTCGGTTGATGAAACGACCTATCAACCGGCGGTCGAGTGGGGTCACAAACAGGGCAAAGGGATGGGCGCGTTCCATCCGATTAGTTGGTATCAGGAGTACGACGGGGGGCGCGCCTTCTACACCGGGCTCGGGCATATTCCCGCCACCTACAGCGATCCGGCCTTCCGGCACCATGTGTACGGCGGGATCTATTGGGCGGCGACCGGCAACGGCTTCAAGGCCAATGAGCCCACCCCGGTCGCCGATGCCGGATCTTTTCCCTCGGGTTGAACACGAAGCGCCCTTGTTAATCCACCCTTCACCGCCTTGACTTCCCTCGGCTCTCTTTTTCCTCACCGCTTGATCACCGCCCGGGCGGCGGACGAATCCCGTTTCGTTCCCCGGCGCCCGCACACCCCTTTCCTATGAAATTACCAAAACTCATCCTCGTTTCTCTCCTGGCCGCGGTCGCTGCGACCCCGGTTTGGGCGGAACAGTTCAGCGTGTTGCTCTTCTCCAAGACGGCCGGCTGGCATCACGATTCCATCAACGCCGGCGTGACCGCCATTCAGGACCTCGGCAAACTGCATGATTTTAATGTATTTTGGACGGAAGACGCCAATCGGGTCTTCAATGACAAGGAGCTCGCGAAATACAAAGTGGTGATTTTTCTGCTCACGACCGGCGATGTCTTGAACGACGCGCAGCAGGCCGTTTTTGAGAAGTACATCCGGGCGGGCGGTGGTTTTGTCGGGATTCACAGCGCGTCGGATACGGAATATGGCTGGCCTTGGTACACCAAAATGGTGGGGTATATGTTTCATATCCATCCCCCGGTCCAGACCGCCACCATCAAGGTGGAAGAGCGTAATTTTCCGGGAATGGATCGGTTTCCCAAACGGTTTCTCGCGACGGAAGAGTGGTATGAGTTTCAGGCGCCATTGTCGGACAAGCTGCATTTTCTGTTGTCGGTTGATGAAAAAACCTATCAGCCGGCGGTCGTCTGGGGTGACAAACAGGGCAAGGGGATGGGCGCGTTTCATCCCGTGAGCTGGTATCAGGAGTACGATGGCGGGCGGGCTTTCTACACCGCGCTCGGCCATCTTTCGGCGACCTACAAGGACGCGACTTTTATGCACCACGTGTACGGCGGCATCTATTGGGCCGCCACGGGCAACGGGTTCAAAGCCGAATGAGTCGCTCCCGGCTGGGGCGACTCGCGCGCTGGGTCGCCCCAGTCCCGCCGGCGACCCTCATCGCGAACACAACATATTCCCCGCGGCATTCCCGCACGCGGAGACCACGCGGAATCGCATGAAGCTATTCTCCCTTCTGTTTACCGTCTTTGTCCTCGGGAGCGGCTCCGCGCCCGCGATGACCTTTGTCCATCCCGGGGCGCTCAGTTCCCGGGCGGGATTGGATTTTGTGAAGGCCCGGATCCAGGCGGGGGCCCAGCCGTGGACCGGAGAGTTGGTGCAAATCATCAACTCCGGTCCGGCCACCCGCGGCCCGCATGGGTTGACCAGCATCAATTCCCGAAACCAGGAGGCGGAAGTCTCGCGCGATGACGCCATCGCCGCGTACACGCAGGCGCTCTTGTGGTATTTCACCGACGACGAGACTTATGCCAAGAGATCCGTCGCGATTCTGAATTCGTGGGCGGCGCTGCAGGCCTTCACCGCGGGTTCCGAGCAGGATCGGCTGCAGGCCGGGTGGGTCGGCGCAGTCCTGGCTCCGGCGGCGGAAATCATGCGCCTTTATCCCGGCTGGAGCGCCGGCGAGATCCGAAATCTGCAAGCCATGTTTCGACGGGCTTTTTATCCGCAGTTGAACCCCGCGAGTTCCTGGAATGGAAACGTCGATCTGACCCAAATCGACGCCCTGATGGCGATTGCGGTCTTCAACGAGGACGAGGCGGAGTTCAAACTGGGGCTCGCACGCCTCAAGACAAGGAGTGAAGCCTATTTCTATCTCACCGCCGACGGGCCCCGGCCCAAATCAATCGCGGGCGACGGGGGCGATCTGAATAAATTTTGGTTTAACCCCCGGCGATGGATTGACGGGCTGATCCAGGAGACCTGTCGCGACAACGGCCACCATGCCCAGTTCGGACTGGGGTCGGCCCTCCATGCAGCCGAGGTCGCCTGGCATCAAGGGGTCGATGTGTATGCCGAAAACCAGCAGCGCTACACGGCGGCGATGGAGCTCATGGCCACCCAGTTTCTCACCGGTTCAATGCAGGGAGTGAGCGGCGATGACCGCTCGACAACAACCCGAACCAATATGTGGGAGGTGGGCTATAACCATTACCACAATCGAAGGGGGGTCGCGCTGCCGATGACCCGGCGGTTGATTCACGAGCAAATCCGGCCGCGGGCGCCAAGGTCCATGTTGAATCTAAACTATGAAACCCTGACTCATGCCGACCTCCCGGGGTCACCTCTGATTTCCCCCTAGCCCGGCGGCCGGAGCTCCGGCGTCTTTCGCCTCGCCGCGTCCGATAATTCCGTCCAACTTCGGGTCTGCAAGTTCGTCGCAGGGCCAGGCGGCGCGGATGCGTACCTATGGCCGGCTCGAATAACCAAGTTGCGGAAATGCAGGGACTCTACGGTCCGTTTACGATGGCGGAACGGGTCGTGCAGAAGATTTGGCGACAGGTGGATTTCGACCGGCGCGAGCTGATGCTGACCGACGGACGCAGCCTGCAGATCCGATCGACGGGCGGGTGGAATCTCCTGGGCGGGCCCGATTTTCGCCAGGCGCGGCTGGTCATCGCCGGCCGGGAAATCACGGGCGATGTCGAGGTGCATTTTCACGTGGCCGACTGGCGAGCCCACGGCCATGAATCCGATCCCGCCTACGCCAATGTGGTGTTGCATGTGGTCCTGTTTCCGCCGGCCGGAAGCGAGGCTCCGGCCCGGCGCCGCGACGGATCCGCGATTCCGGCGTTGGTTTTGTTGCCGTTGTTGTATCGCGACCTGGAGGAATATGCCTCCGACGATGCATTGGAGGTCATCACCGCCCGCGATGAATGGCGGCATTTGGAGGAACTGGCCGCCACACCGCCGGTTGAACTGCAGGCGCTGTTGCAACGAAAAGCCCGGGCGCGTTGGGAGCAGAAGGTGTTTTTTGCCAGGCTGCGGGTCGAAAAATTGGGCTGGCGGGCGGCCGCGCACCAGACCGCTCTCGAGATTCTCGGCTACCGGCAAAATCGAGCGGCGATGCTGGCGGTGGCGGCGAAATATCCGCTCGAGGTCTGGGCCACGGGAATCGACGTGAGCGAGCTGTTCGGGGGGGAGCCGGCGCTCTGGCACTTGCAAGGGGTGCGGCCGGCGAATCACCCCCGGCTGCGCCTGCGACAGTACCAGGGGTGGGTGGCGGCCAGTCCTGATTGGCCGGAAGACCTGCGGGGGCTCTTTTCCGCGCAGGCGTTCCCGGGCGCAACCGAAGTCCCCACCCAACGGGCCCGGCGAACTCTGGAACTTGGCAAAATCCGGAATTCAGTGAAGTCCGGTTTGATCGGGAGCGCGCTGGGCGGCACCCGGGTGGACAATCTGGTCTGCGATGGCTTTCTGCCTTTGTTCGCCTCGTCGTCGGTCGGGGATGGATTCGCCCTGTGGTTTCACTGGTATTTGGGCGATATTCCCGCGCGCGTCCCTCGGGCCCTGACCAAGCTGGGTGTGACCGACGGACGGGCGCAGCCGCTTTGTCACGGCTACGCCCAAGGCCTGCTCGGCTGGCTCCTGGAACGGGAAGGCATGCAAGTGCCTGACTAACTGAAAGCTTGCCGTGGGCTTGACAAGCGTTCGCGCGAAACAATATGTTGATCATCCTACAACTAGTTCACTTTCTAAGAAGTGGGCCCTCGGGTCCGCTTTTTTTTTCCATTAATCAAAACCACCACTATGAGCAGCGAAATCTTGTCCGTTCTCGAGTATATGGAGAAGGAGAAAGGCATTCCCCGTGCCGATATGATCTCCGCCATTGTCAACGCGATCAAAACTGCCGCGCTCAAGGGCGTTAATTCAGGGCAGGAGTTGAAGATCGAGATCAACCCCAAAAACGGGCACATGAAAGCGTGGTCCCTGCTCAAGGTGGTTGACTCCGGTTCCGACCCGAAGACGCAGATCCATGTGGAGAAGGCGCAGGCGTTCAAGCCGGGCGCGGTCGTGGGTGATTTTATCGAGAAGGAAATCGACCCGTCCTATCTCGGCCGCATCGCGGCGCAGACGGCGCGGCAGGCGATCATGCAAAAGCTCCGCCAGTTTGAGAAGGAGCGCATCTACGACGACTTTAAGGATTCCGTCGGGGACATCGTCAGCGGCACGGTCCGGCGCCGTGAACGCAATGATTTGTACATCGATCTCGGCAAGGCCGAGGCGGTGATGCCCGGCAAGGAACAGGTGCCCGGCGAAGAGTACGCTCCCGGCGAGCGCATCCGCTGCATTTTGCTGGAGATCGAGAACGGCAGCCGCGGCCCGGAGATCATTCTCAGCCGCGCCAGTCCCAAATTTGTCCGCCGCCTGTTCGAACTGGAGGTGACCGAGATTGCGGACGGCACCGTGAAGATCGAGGCGTTCGCCCGCGAGCCGGGTTATCGCACCAAGATCGCCGTCACCAGTTCCGACCCGAAGGTGGATCCGGTCGGCGCCTGTGTGGGCGCGCGCGGCGCGCGCGTGAAGAGCATCGTTCGCGAGCTCGGCGGCGAGAAAATCGACATCATTCCGTATCATGCCGACACGAAGGAAATGTTGATCGAGGCGCTCAAGCCCGCCGTGCCGCGGGAGATCATTCTCGACGAGAAAAGTAAACGGATGCTGGTCCGCGTGGTGACCGAAGACCTCGCCGTGGCGATCGGCCGCAAGGGCCAGAACGCCCGTCTGACCTCCCGGTTGGTCGGCTGGCGCCTCGATATTGAGGAGTTCAAGGTGGTTGCCGTTGATCCGCGCGCCCAAGCCGTGGGTCTGCTCGTCAACACCTTTGGGTTCGCCCCCAACATCGCCGAGCGCCTGGTGGCGCAAGGCATCAACTCGCCCGCCGCCTTCGAAGGCGTCGAAGCGAGCGACCTGGCTGACTCCGGCTTTACGGCCGACGAAGCCGGTGATATCATTTCCAAAGTATCCGGTTCCTGAATTTTCCTGACGACCACCCTGCCCACTGAATGAGTTCCCGTATCCACGCGATCGCCAAGCAATATAACGTTGAGCCCAAGGACATGCTGACCTGGCTCAAGGAGCAGGGCTATGTCTCGGCGGATACCAAGTCGGTCTCCAGCACCGTCAGCACGATATATTACGACGAGATTGAGAAGAAATACGGCCCGATACTCGCGGCGCCGGTGGCCGAGGTGGCGCCGTCCGCTCCCGTGCCGATCGAACCGCCGGCGATCCGGCTGCCGCCCGGGGTTTTTGTGAAGTCGGCGCAGGACGTCGTGCGCGAGAAGGAAGAGGTGGTCAAGGCCGCCGCCGCCGCGCGGGCCGCGTTGAATCCTCCGCCCGCCACGCCGGCCCCCGTCGCGGTGCCGGCCCCCCGGGTTCTCCCGGCGCCATTCGCGAAGGCCCCGCCCACCATGATGGCGCCGCGCATGCCGATGCCGCCGCCGCCCGTGCAGCGCTCCGCCCCGAGTTTTCCCGTGCCGGCGCCGGTTTTCAAAGCGGCCCCACCTCTGCCGGCGCCCGCCAGCAAGTCGCCGGTGACGCCGCCACCGATGCCGCCACCGCGGCCCACTTTTTCGACCCCGCCATTTCTGGGTAAGTCGGCCCCGGCCCTGCCGGCGACGCCTTCGCCGGTTTCCGTGGTGACCGTCACCGAGGAAGGTGGCGTCAAGGTCATCCACCTCAAGCCGCCGATCATCGTGCGCGAATTCGCCGTCGCGCTCGGCCTGAAGCCCTTCAAACTGATCTCCGAGTTGATGGAGCTGAGCATTTTCGCGTCGATGAACCAGTCCATCGATGAAGCCGTCGCCACCAAGGTGGCGGAGAAGCATGGCTTCATGCTGGATATTAAGCATCGCGGTGAAACCCAGATCCCGGTGGTGACGCCGGAGAAGGCCAAGATCACCAAGGAAGAAAAGGCCCGCGACGAGGACCTGATCAATCTGGCCCCGCGCGGCCCCATCGTCTGCATCCTTGGTCACGTTGACCACGGCAAGACCTCGTTGCTCGACGCCATTCGCAAAGCCGACGTGGCGGCGGGTGAAGCGGGCGGCATCACGCAGCACATCGGGGCGTACCAGATCGAGCACAACGGCCGGAAGATCACTTTTCTCGACACTCCCGGTCACGCCGCCTTTACGAAAATGCGCGCCCGCGGCGCCTCCGTCACCGATATCGCGGTGCTGGTGGTCGCGGCGGATGACGGCTTCATGCCGCAGACGGACGAGGCGCTGAAGCATGCCCAGGATGCCAAGGTCGCCCTCATGGTGGCGGTGAACAAGATGGACGTCAAAGGCGCCAACCTCGACCGCGTGAAGCAACAAATGCAGGAACGCAATATCGCCCCCGAGGACTGGGGTGGGCAAACGGTCACCGTGCCAGTGGCCGCGACCAAGGGCCAGGGCATCACGGAACTGCTCGAGATGATCCTTTTGCAGGCCGACGTGATGGAACTGAAAGCCAACCCGAAGACCGAGCCGAGCGGCGTCATCATCGAGTCCCAGGTGGACGCCGGCCGCGGCCCGCTCGCCACCGTCATTGTGCAGCGCGGCACGTTGCGCGTGGGCGATGCGATCGTGTGCGGTCCGCACTACGCGAAAGTTCGCGCCATGTTCGACGACCAGGGCAAGACTTTGAAGGAAGCTCCGCCCGCGATGCCGGTGCGGGTCATCGGCTGGTCGGGGGCGCCGGATTCCGGGATGAATTTCGTCTCCGCGAAAAATGCGCGCGAGGCCGAAAAAGTGGCGGAGGAAGAGCAGGACCGCCTGAAGAAGGTGAACGTCACGGACGACGCGGTGGTCAAAGATACCTCGCTCGACGCGCTCTTCGCCAACATTGCGGCGGCGCAGGGCAAGGCGCTGCGCGTGGTCCTCAAGTCCGACGTCTTCGGCTCGCTGGAAGCGGTCAAGAGCATGCTGGAAGGCATCAAGAGTTCCAAGGTCTCGCTCGATATTGTCGCCTCGGATGTCGGCATCATCAGCAAAAACGATGTCCTCATGGCGAGCGCCGCCAAGGCCGTCATCATCGGCTTTAATACGAAGCAGGAAAACGGCGTCGTCGCCCTCGCGAAGCACCATGGGGTCACCATCCAGGGCTTTGGCATCATCTATGAGCTGAGTGACAGGCTGAAGGAAATGATGGCCGACCTGCTCGATCCCGATCTTAAGGAAAACAAGCTCGGCGTGGCGGAGGTTCGCCAGCTCTTCCCCGTCGCCAAGGGCTTTGTGGCCGGCTGTCTCGTCACCGAGGGCAAGGTCAATCGCGGCACCACGGCCCGCGTCCGCCGCGGCAAGGACTCGGTATTCGAAGGCAAGGTCGGCACGCTCCGGCGCTTCAAGGACGACGCCAATGAGGTGCGCGCCGGCCTCGAGTGCGGTATCCGCCTCGACGGCTTCGACGGCTACCAGCCGGGCGACCGCATCGAATGTTTTGAGATTCAAAAAGTGCGCGCTTCCCTCTAAGCCGCACCCGCCCGACCCGGCCCCACGGTTCTATCCCGTCAGCCCCGCTGCCATGAGCAACCGACTTCTTCGCGTCAACGAGCTGATGCAGCGCGAAATCAGCGCCTACCTGCATTCGCGCTACAGCAGCGAAGCCGTGGCCATCACCGTCACGGGCGTGCAGATCACGGGCGATCTGCGCGAGGCCAAGATTTTCTATTCCGTGCTGGGATCGGACGCCGACGCCACCCGCGCGGGGAAGTGGCTGCGCGGCAAACGCGATGAGATTCGCGAGACGGTGGCGAAGAACGTGGTCCTCCGGCATGTGCCCCTGCTGGCGTTTGTGCATGACAACCATGCGCCGCGCACGTTGCGGATTGAGACGTTGCTCGGGGAGATCGATCGCGAGGAGAAAAAATCGTGAAGTATTACCCCCAGTTCGCGGTCGGGTTTGGCGCCTTGCTTGCGGAGTTGGCGGGCCGACAGGTGGTCGTGATCGGCCACCAGCGTCCGGATGGCGACTGCATCGGATCCCAGGTGGCGCTCTGCCGGGTGCTGCGCAGCCAGGGCCTTGATGCCATCTGCATCAACCCGGATCACGCGCCGCGCCGGATCAAGTTTTTGCTCGGCGACACCCCGTTTTATCAGCGGGAGGAGGTGGCCCATACCGGCCGGGTGGCCGTTTTCACCGATTGTGCCGACCACGGACGGGCCGGCGACCGGATGCGGGAACTTTATCCCGCGGCCATGGGCTGTTTCGACCATCATCTCTCCAATTCCGGCTTCGCCCGGTTCAATTTTGTCGACACCGCTTCGGCCGCCACCGCCGAGGTGCTCGCGGGCATCTTCCTTGATCTCGGCCTGCCGATCGACCCGACCACCGCGCAGGCCCTCTATACGGGGATCATGACCGACACCGGCCAGTTTCGTTTTCCGTCCACTTCCACCCGGGTATTCCGCCTCAGTGCCGAATTGATGGCCCACGGCGCGGAACCGGCCGTCGCCGGCCAGGAACTCTACGAACGCGAGTCGTTCGGCAAGTTGAAGCTGCTCCAGCATTACATCAGCTCCCTGAAGCTCGAGTGCGGCGGGCGGGCCTGCATCGGCGTTTTGCCCGATGGGATTTTTGACGCCGTCGGTGCCACCGTTGAGGACACGGAAGGCCTCGTCGACTATGCGCGTTCGATCGAGGGGGTGGAGATCGGGGTGCTGATTGAAGAGCGGGCGGGCGTCATCAAGGCCAGCCTCCGCGGCAAGCACGCCGCGCTGCGCATGGACTTGGTCGCGGCCCAGTTCAACGGCGGCGGGCATGCCAATGCCGCGGGCCTGAATTATCCGGACACGCTGGCGGGCTTCTACCCGAAACTGCTGGCGGCGCTCCAGCACCGCCTGGCCACCGTGGACGGGGGCGGAAAATGAGCCTGCAGCAACCGAAGGAAATGGAGGGCGTGCTGCTCGTGGACAAACCGCGGGGCCTGACGTCGCACGACGTTGTCTACCACCTGCGGCGGAAGCTGCAGATCAAGAAAATCGGCCACGCCGGCACCTTGGATCCCATGGCGACGGGCCTGCTCGTGATGCTCATCGGGAAAGCGACCCGGATCTCCCAGTATCTCATCAGTGTCGACAAGGTCTATGAGGCCGAGGCCACGCTGGGGGTCGTGACCGATTCGCAGGATGCCGAAGGGGAGGTCATGGAGACCCGGCCCGTGCCGGAACTGACCGAGGCGCAGGTGCGCGAGACGATGAAGGGCTTTTTGGGCGACCAATATCAGATGCCGCCGATGCATTCCGCCATCAAGATCGGCGGGGTGCCACTCTACAAACTGGCGCGCAAAGGGGAGGAGGTGGTGCGGGAGCCGCGCTTCATCCGCATCGCGTCGCTGGAACTGACCTCCTTCGCCCTGCCCAAGATCACCTTCACGCTGCACTGCACCAAGGGCACCTATGTGCGTACGATCGCGCACGATCTCGGCCAAAAGCTCGGCTGCGGCGCGCATCTTTCGGCTTTGCGCCGCACGGGCAGCGGAAAGTTCAGCATTTCCCAGTGCCTGCCGCTCGAGGAAATTGAGGCGCTGTCGTTGCCGGAAATCGAGAAGCGCCTGATCCCGGTGTATGAGGCGGCGCCCCCCGTGGCGCAGTGAGTGCGTGGTTCCAGTTTGACAGCCTGGAGCACACGGCCTTGCCGCCGGGCCCGTTGCATCTGGCCATCGGGATGTTCGATGGCGTCCATCGGGGTCACCAGTCGGTGATCGCTTCGGCGGTGCAGGCGGCCCGACGCGTCGGCGGCCTGGCGGGCGTCCTGACCTTCTGGCCCCATCCCAGTGCCCTTTTCCGCCCGGAGAATCCGACCCGGCTCTTGATGCCGCCGGAGATGAAACGCAGCGTTCTGCGCCAACTGGGTTTGGATTTTCTGGTCGAACAAAATTTCTCGCGGGAGTTCGCCCGGATCGACGCGCGGGAATTCTTGCCCCACCTGCAGCGCTGCCTACCTCAGCTCAGCGGACTCTACGTGGGCGAAAACTGGCGTTTTGGCCGGGGCCGGGCCGGTGACATTTCTGTGCTGCAGGCGGAGGCGGCGAAGGCCGGACTGGCGGTCGTCAGCGCCCCGCGACTTATGCACGATGGGGTCCCGATCAGCAGTTCGCGCATTCGCGAATTGCTGGCCGCCGGCGCCATCGCCGAAACAAACCAGCTGCTCGGTTATGCGTATTTTTCCGAAGGGATTGTGGAGCCGGGTCGCCAACTCGGCCGGACCATCGGGTTTCCGACCCTCAATCTCGGGTGGAATCCGGAAATGCAGCCCCGCTACGGCGTTTATGCGGTGGAGGTGTCTGCGGTCGGCGGAACCCGGGGCAGGGGGGTTGCCAATTTCGGCGTGCGCCCGACCGTGGAGTCGGCCGGCCGACCGTTGCTGGAGGTTCATTTGCTGGAGGAAACCGCGCTGACCACCGGCGACAAATTGGCGGTGAAATGGCTGCATTTCATTCGGCCGGAGAGCAAGTTCGGCAGTCTGGCTGAACTGCAGGCGCAGATCGCCGCCGACCGCGAGAGGGCGCGGCAATATTTCGCGAATGAGGCGGTGGGATGAGAATTCAAACGACGCTTGACATGCCTAAGTGCAAATCTACGTTGCCGCCTCTTTCCCGATTTACGGGGTGGTAGCTCAGTTGGTTAGAGCGTCTGCCTGTCACGCAGAAGGTCGCGAGTTCGAGTCTCGTCCATCCCGCCA
>CAZAOI010000009.1:0-27745 GCA_964486705.1 uncultured Oleiharenicola sp.
TGCGCCTCTGGCGGCGGCGGGCACTCCGCCGATGGGGGCGTGGGCGTTGCTGGGCTCGCAGCCGACAGCGTGGAAGGCCGCGTTGTTCGGCGGCAAAATTATCGACTACCTGCCGACGAAATTGCTCCCGATCCCCGCGCTGCGGGCCTGGGAGGATAAACGCACGCTGCCGGCGTGGCGCGGCGGTGAATTCAGAAAATGGCTGCAGGGCAGGGCGCAACCGCCCGGGGCGCCGAACGTTTCCCGCAGTGGGTCGAGCGGTCCCGACCTCCCGAAAAATCCGCCATGAGCACCGATCGTGAAATCATTCTGTCCCGCGTGCGTAGCGCCCTGGCCCCGCTGCCGCAACGGGCGGCCTTGCCCGATTGGGAGGCCGAGCTGGTTGTCATGCGGCAGGCGCGGGGGGCGGTCGATGGGTGGACCCTCTTTGCCGAACGGCTGCGCGGGGTGAATGGTACGCCGCTGACGGCCGTCGCGGACTTGGTGGCGTTGCTGGAGAAAAACAATTGGCGGCACGGCTACTGCGATCCCGGGCTCTGGCCGCAATTGGCCCCGGCTTTTCCGCCGACGATCAAGGTGGAAACGATTTTCGACCGGGCGCGGGTGGATGACTATCAATTCGGCATCACCCGCGCGTCCGCGGCCATCGCTGAAACTGGGACCGTCGTGCTGACCGAAGCCGATACCTCCAGCCGGCTGGCCGCGCTGGCGCCTTGGGTGCATGTGGCGGTCGTGGCGCGGGCGCAGGTATTTCTTGATGTGCCGCAAGCCGTGGCAGCGCTGCCGGCTGACCCGAACATCGTCTGGTGCACCGGGCCATCCAAGACCGCGGACGTCGAGGGCATTCTGATCGAGGGCGTCCACGGTCCCGGAATCCAGGTCGCACTGCTGTTGGGATAGTCGGAAATCCAGGCGGTCGAGCGGACTCCTCGATTGCGGCGAAGACCGGACGGTGGAATCCGGCGGTCGGCTTCTCCGAGGCGGCGACGGATCGTCGGGATGGGTTGGCGCCCGGCGCGCAGGAGGAGCCTGAGATTTCGGCTCACTTTCCGGCGGTCGACGGAACTGGCGGCGGGTTCTGCAGGGCGTTTTTGAAATACGTGCCGGTCGGCGTCGGCGTATAATTCCAGTCTTCGATCAGCATGGGCGACCACTCGGCATCAAAGACCCAAGCGGTGTAGGAAATTCCGCGCGCCGCGCAGTAGGAGGTGATCGCATCCCCGTAGGTTGCGTCGCCGATCACGGGGATGTGGGCGCCGCGTTTGTCGGCGGCGCAAAAACCGATCTCGGTCAGCACAACCGGATATTTGTCGGCAACGAAGCCCCAGTCGGCCGTCCAGGCCGCTTCCCAAGGCGCTTTGCGTTTCATCGGATAGGGATGGGAAACGTAGGCCACGCCCTGAGCGTTGTTGGGGTCCTTGGCGACGGGGCTGAGGTCGTAGGCCCAGTCAAAGCCGGCGATCAGCGGGATCGCCTCGCCGCCGTTGGCGCGGACGATGCCGATGGTCTCCTCCATGATTTCCTTCCACTGCGCCCAAGTGCAGGTGCCCAATTGGCCGCGGATCACGGTGGGCTCATTAAAGAGTTCGAAAAACGCCACCGTGGGGTTCTTGCCATAGCGCGTGGCCATCAGACGCCAGAACTCGAAGGTTTCTTTCATCGTGGTGTCGTACTGGTGGTCCGTTAGGTAGAGCGGGCTGTAGGAGCTCTGGAACAGCTCGGTGCGCAGATTGCCGATGCTGTGCCAATCAATGATGACATACATCCCCAGCTCGGTCGCCCACTGCACGCCTTGATCGAGCAACTTCAAGTAATTCTCCTGGCCTTGCGCCCGCCACGCCGCCGGGTGCACCGGAATGCGCACAAGAGTTGCGCCCCAGGATTTCGCCGCGGCGAAGTATCCCTTGTTCCAATGCTCGCCCCGGCTGAGCTTGTCCGGGTCGCTCAGGCACAGACCGCGGAAGACGATTGTTTTCCCGCTCGCGTCGACGAAGTGATTGCCCTCGACCGTGACGCGGGGCAGTTGCGCAAAAGCTGTGGCGGACAGAACGGCGAGAAGGACGCAGAGGCGGAAGCGAGATTTCATGGGCAAGCAAGTCAGGCTGGGTGGGCGAAGAAAGTGGAGGCGGGTGGGTGACTGGGGATACTTGGTCTGTTGGATAACTCGGGGGCGCTGTTCGGTAAAGCGCAGAAAAAAATCGGCAAGACAACGGCGCTTGGTGTCATAGATCCCGGCGAATCAGGACTGGGCCAACTCGGCCGCGCTCATAACCTGACGGGCAAATGGGGCCTGGTCGGCATCCTCGGCTCGACATCGCGGCCCCACCCGCCAAGTTGGTCGCCGCATGGCCAAAGCAGAGCAGCGGTTGTCGAAAAAAGCTTATCAGGCTCGGGCGCAGGTGCTGCGTGAGGCTCTTGTGCAACTTCAGGTGGAGCTCAAGAAGACCCCCTTCAAGGTGTTGCTCATCCTTGCCGGACCCGAAGGCGCCGGGCGGGGTAACCTGCTGAACACGCTCGCGGAATGGCTCGACCCGCGGGGGGTGGAGACATTTTCCTACCATGCACCGACGGCGGAGGAGGAGAAACATCCCCACCAGTGGCGCTTCTGGCGGAGTCTGCCGGGCATCGGCCGAATCGGGCTCTACGCCGGTTCGTGGTATACCGAGACGCTGCGGGAGGAGGCGCGCAGCAAACGCGTCCTCAGTCAGGTCGCGCAAGAGGCGGAACGGATCCGCGATTTCGAGAAGCTTCTCTCCGGCGGCGGCACGCTCATCCTCAAGGTCTGGCTGCAACTTTCCAAGGAGGCGCAGGGTCGCCGGCTGCGGACGCTGCGCACCGAGCCCGCCACCGCCTGGCGGGTCACGGATGAGGACTGGCATCATCACCGGATCTACGACCGCCTGGCGAAGACGGCCCGGCTTATCCGGGCGAAAACCGATCGTCCCGGGGCGCGTTGGACGATCATTGACGCGCAAGATGAGCGCGCGCGGGACCTCAAGGTTGGGCAGCTCCTCCTGACCCAGTTCCGAAAGCAACAGAAGCTGTTCGCTCGCCGGCCGCCGGCCGCCCCGGCGCGTCCGGTCCGGTCGTTGCGACCGGCCGGCCTGCGGCGGCTGCAGGCGTTGCCCTTGGATCAAGATTTGTCGGAGAAGGATTACGATGAAATGCGCGAGAAATGGCTGGGCCGGCTCAACCGGGCGGTGCGGGCGGCGCTGGCCGCGAATCGATCCATCGTGTTCGCCTTCGAAGGGTGGGATGCCGCGGGGAAGGGCGGCGCCATCCGCCGGCTCACGAGTGCAATTGATCCGCGGGACTACCGGGTGATCTCGGTGTCGAAGCCCTCCGACGAGGAAAAGCACGCCCACTATCTCTGGCGCTTCTGGCGGGACATCCCGCAGGACGGGCGCATGGCGGTCTTTGACCGCTCGTGGTACGGGCGCGTGCTGGTCGAGCGGCTGGAGGGCTTTTGCCGAGAGGAGGAGTGGAGGCGAGCCTTCGGCGAGATCAACGACTTTGAACGGCAGCTCGCCGAGCACGGCACGATTGTCCTGAAATACTGGCTCCACGTGTCGCACGCGGAGCAGCTGCGCCGCTTCCGCGAGCGGGAGGCTGCGCCCCACAAACAACACAAGATGAACGCCGAAGACTGGCGCAACCGGAAGAAACGGTCGGCCTACGAAATCGCCGTCGGCGATATGCTGGCGCTCACCAATCAGCCCGCCACGCCGTGGCATCTGGTCCCGGCGGACAACAAACGCTACGCCCGTCTCGAGGTTCTCCGCTCCGCCAGCCGCCAGATCGAGGCGGCGCTTGGGGAGTGAGGCGGCCCCGGTAAAAATTTCTTGGAATATGGCGCGACCTCTGCGCCTCTTAAACCCACATGCTCAGTGAAGTCTTTACGCAGTTGGTGGACGCGCAATACACGCCGCTCTACCGCTTCGCACTCAGTCTGACGAAAAACACGTCGGATGCGTGCGATCTGACGCAGCAGACATTTTTCATCTGGGCGAAGAAGGGCGAGCAGCTCCGCGATGTGAGCAAGGCCAAGTCGTGGCTGTTCACGACCCTCTATCGGGAGTTCCTGCGCGGTCGCCGCCGCGCCGAGCATGTGACGGCACTCGATGACCTGCCGGTTGGTGAATCCGATCCGGCCGCGCCGGAAGTCGATGTCGTCACCGGCATGGACGCCGGGTTGGTGGTCGAAGCGTTGCACGAAGTCGAGGAAGTCTACCGGGCGCCATTGACCCTGTTCTACATTCAAGATCTGTCGTACAAGGAAATTGCCGACATGCTTGAGGTTCCGATCGGGACCGTCATGTCGCGCCTGTCGCGGGGCAAGGCGAAGTTACGGGCCGCCCTCGCCCGCAAGGAAGCCGGGGCGCGCGGGAAAGTGATTCCTTTCCACGCCCCGACAACGAGGAAATTATCATGAACAACGCCGAGGCAAAATTCATCCTGCAAGGCTTTCGGTCCAACGGCAGTGACGTCAGTGATGCGACTTTTTGTGCCGCGCTGGAGCACGCCAAGCACGATCCCGGGCTGTGCGAGTGGTTCGAGCGCGAACTGCTCTTTGACCGCGCCATGAGTGCAAAGCTCAGTGAGGTTCAGCCGCCAGCGGGCCTCCGTGATGCGATCCTCGCGGGCGGACGCGTGACGGCGCCGGCCCCAAGCGCCCGCCGGTGGTGGCTGCGTCCCGCCGTCATGACGATGGCGGCCAGTTTCGCCCTGCTTTTCGCGGTCGGATTGGCGTTGTGGCCCAAGTCGGCTCTCGCCAGCCCGACATTGACTGATTTCGTGATCGCCGATTCAAAGCACGACGAGGCGCATGGCGGTGGCGGACCGCAGGCCAGCGCGTTCCAAGCCAAGCTCGCCTTTCCTGCGACCCGCCTCGGCGGAGAAGTGACGGTGGATTTCGAGGCGCTGCGGACGAACGGTTGCCACCGGGTGACCTTTCAGGGTCGCGACGTGCTGGAGGTCTGTTTCAATCGCAACGGCGAATGGTTTCACTGCTACGTGGTCAAGGCCGTGGATTTCCCGGCGCTCGTGGCCGCCGCCACGCTCCGCATTACCGACCGCAACCAGGTGTCGTTGGTCAGTTGGGTCGAGGGCGGGAATGTCTTCTTGGTCGTGAGCAAGGCCGGGCGCGAGGCGCTGCAGCAATTGTTGTGAAAAAGCGGGCGTGTAGATTTTCCGTGCCTATCCGCGGGACGGTCGTAGTCTCGGCGGCTTGACCCCCCCCCGTCACCCTACCGCCGAGCACGCCCGTCTGGAAGAAGACGCGTCCCGGGGAAAAAACTGGAAGCGCTGGGGTCCCTACCTGGCCGAGCGCCAGTGGGGCACGGTGCGCGAGGATTATTCGACGGACGGCGAAGCGTGGAAGTACTTCAATTTCGAGCAGTCGCGCTCCCGCGCCTACCGCTGGGGTGAGGATGGTCTGCTGGGGATCACAGACCGCGAGTGCCGGTTGTGCTTCGCGCTGGCGCTGTGGAACGGGCGCGATCCGATTTTGAAGGAGCGGCTGTTCGGGTTGACCGGTCCCGAGGGCAATCAT
This sequence comes from uncultured Oleiharenicola sp., assembly GCA_964486705.1. Taxonomy (GTDB): domain Bacteria; phylum Verrucomicrobiota; class Verrucomicrobiia; order Opitutales; family Opitutaceae; genus Lacunisphaera. The sequence goes on from CAZAOI010000009.1 coordinate 5,552, forward strand.
GGCGAAGATGTGAAAGAGGCGTATTTCTACACCGCCAGCACGCCGACGCACAGCTACATGCGGGCGGTGTATCATTATCCCCAGGCAGAGTTTCCCTATGAACAGTTGCGCGAGGAGAACCGCCGGCGCAGTCGGACCCAACCGGAATTTGAGCTTCACGATACCGGGGTCTTTGCTGAGGGCCGCTATTTTGAGGTGGCGGTCGAGTATGCCAAGGCCGGGCCGAACGATCTTCTGATTGAAATCACGGTCACCAATTGCGGCCCGGAGCGGGCCACGCTGCATTTGCTGCCGACGCTGTGGTTCCGCAACACCTGGTCGTGGGGCTGCAAGCACGAGGGCTGTGAAGTGAAGCCGCGCATGCAACAGGTGGGATTGGGGCACGTGCAGACGCATCACGCGTCGCTCGGGCGTTTTTTTTGGGACATTGAGCCGATGGAGAACGGCCATGCGCCGCTGCTGTTTACCGAAAACGAGACCAACGCGCAGCGACTGTTCAACGGCGAGAATTCGAGTCCCAATGTGAAGGATGCTTTTCACGACTATGTCGTCCAGGGCCAGACCGGGGCGGTGAGCGCGCGGCGGACCGGGACCAAGGTGGCGTCGCATCGGATTCTCAACCTCGGGCCGGGCGAGAAGACGGTCACGCGGCTGCGGCTTTACGCCGAGGGGGAAGTGCCGGTCAAGGTGTTCGGGGACAGCTTTGCGGCGACGATGGCGGCGCGCCGCGACGAGGCGGATATTTTTTACGACGCGGTCCTGCCGCGGGGCGTAGGGACGGAAGAGCGAAACGTGGCCCAGCAGGCTTTTGCCGGTCTGCTGTGGTCGAAGCAGTTTTATCATTTCGTCATCAAGGACTGGATCGAGGGCGATCCCGAGCAGCCTCCGCCGCCCGCCGCTCGGCGGACGGGGCGCAACAGTGACTGGCCTCACCTCTTTAACCGGGACATCATCTCGATGCCGGACAAATGGGAGTATCCCTGGTTTGCGGCGTGGGATTTGGCGTTTCATATGATCCCGTTTGCCCGGATCGATCCGCACTTTGCCAAGGCGCAACTCAATCTGTTGCTCCGCGAATGGTACATGCATCCGAACGGGCAGATCCCGGCGTACGAGTGGAATTTTTCCGATGTAAATCCGCCGGTGCATGCCTGGGCCTGCTGGCGCGTCTACAAGATGACGGCCCCGCGGGGCAGCCGGGACCGGCTATTCCTGGCGCAGGTTTTTCAAAAACTGGTGGTCAATTTCACCTGGTGGGTGAACCGCAAGGATCCGAGCGGACGGCATTTGTTTTCCGGCGGCTTTCTTGGATTGGATAACATTGGGGTTTTCGACCGTTCGAAGCCGTTGCCGACGGGCGGGCAACTCGAGCAGGCGGACGGCACGGCGTGGATGGCTTTTTATTGCAGCACGATGCTCGCGATGGCCTTGGAGTTGGCGGAGGGCGATCCGGCCTATGAGGACATCGCGTCCAAGTTCTTCGAGCATTTCGTGGCCATTGCGGATGCGATGAACAATCTGGGCGGCACGGGCCTGTGGCATGAAGAGGATGGATTTTATTACGATCAGTTGCAGCTCGATGGGCAGACGTTTCCCCTGCGCTTGCGCTCGATGGTGGGAATTATTCCGTTGTTTGCGGTGGAGTTCATCGACGAAGCGCGGCTGGACCGTTTGCCGGGGTTTGCCAAGCGCACGCGCTGGTTTCTCGAAAACCGCAAGGATCTCGGCTCCCAGATTTCCTACATGGCGAAGGGCAAGTCGGGGGACACGACGCGACTGCTGGCGATCCCTTCCAAGCAGCGATTGGAGCGGGTGCTGCGCTACGTTTTCGACGAGCGCGAGTTTCTCTCGCCGTACGGGATTCGTTCACTTTCGCGCATTTACCAGGAGCGGCCGTTCGTCCTTCAAGCCGGCGGTCAGGAATATCGGGTGGATTATGTGCCCGGGGAGTCCGATTCGGGCTTGTTCGGCGGCAACTCCAACTGGCGCGGTCCAGTGTGGTTTCCGACCAATTTTCTCCTGATTGAGGCTCTGGAGCGCTATCACCATTTCTATGGGGATAGTTTTACAGTCGAGTTCCCTACGGGCAGTGGACGCCGGATCACCTTGCAGGCGGCAGCCGAAGAGCTGGCGCAACGCCTGATCAAGCTCTTCCTCCCCGCTGGGGACGCGCAGAGGCGGGCTTGCCACGGCAGCGGCGTGGATTCAGCCCAGAGTGCGCAATTCAAGGAGATGGTGCTTTTTCACGAGTATTACCATGGGGACACCGGTCAGGGATTGGGGGCCAGCCACCAGACCGGTTGGACCGCTTTGGTGGCGCGGCTGATCGAGGACTTTTGCGTCGAAAAGCGTTCAAAATAGCCGAATATTTTTGGGCAACAACGACGCGTAAAAAGGTTGGTTTTTACAACCTTGCGGGGTGATTTAGTAAAAGCCGGGACACCCCGACACCACGGCGGTTTCGATGGAAAATTACGACTTGTGGGCTCTTGGGCAGATGGGCTTTGTGCGGGTCAATCGCCTATGAAAAGAATGTTAAATCTGCTTTTGTTGTTGGGGTGCATCCTCGGATTTTCGATCGAAGCCAACGCTTCCGACCGCTGGGAAACGCTCCGCGCGATCAATTGGGTTGAGAATCCAACTAACCAGACCCGCGAGGGCCGGTTTGGAGAGCTGGGGCCTTATCAGTTTCGTCCGGCTACTTGGCGGATGCATACGGCCCGGCCCTTTCGTCAGGCCGTGGACCGGGCGGCGGCCGACGAGATCGCGGTGAAGCATTACGAGTGGATCAAACACAACTTTGAGCGGGCCGGGGTGGAAGCCAGCGCCTTCAATATCGCGATGGCCTGGAACTGCGGCGTCGACGCGGTGCTTTCCGGTCGCGCCCCCAATGTAAGCTATGGTTATGCGCAACGCGTCACCAATCTCGTGGAGACCTTCAAAGCGGGCTCGCGAGAGATGACAGACCGGGACACACTTCAGGCGGCCCCCATCGCGCCCTCGTCCGATGAAGAACGCGTCGACGGGCTGCAGTTTAGGGTCTTGCAGGACACCCCCCGTTTTGTGCTCGCGGCCAACTGATCCCCGGGACGACTACTCGAGGAAGGAGGTCTGCTTCGGGGACCGGGGAGCTTTCCGCGCGGCTTCCTCGTCGGGCGAGGCATTCAAATGGCGGGGTGGTCGGGAGACGCGGGAGGCCAAAGCAGCTTCGCGGTCGGCCACAATCCGGTCACAGATTTTCTCGATGTGCAGATGAAGCCAGTTGGTGGTGGCGCTGGCGGGTGAATAGTCCGCGGGCCCGTAGTGATCGATACGCTCAGTGTGGCGGAGACGGTCGTTCTGCTCGAATTCCGCGCGGATGGCCGGATTATACACCGCGTAAGTCTTGCCGCCGCCTTTTTTGACTACGGAGAAGCTGGGCACATCGCTCGGGCCGTCGGCGATGTAGATCATGTTCTGCAGCGGAATGCGCCGGTCCTCAGGCGCAACCCGGGCGTTGACATCAATGGCCGGATTCCGATTGGTCCCCTTGTTGATCTCGAAGATGGCCCGGGTTTTGGTCGTGTTGTCGATCATCACCCCGATCTGGGCAATCTCGGAAGCGGCCTCGAGGGAGAGTTCTTTCTGGCGGAGGAACCCGGGCTGCAGCGGGCTTTCGATGAACTCGCAGGCCCAGATCGCATCAATGGATGCGGCGAGGGCGCTGCCCCGGATCATTTCGGCCAGACCGGTGCTTACGACGTAGTGCTCGAGCACGATCTCGTGTTTGGCGTATTCCGGTTTGGTCTTCACCCAGGCTCGGGACGACGCGAAGAAATCCGGCAACCCGGGATAGAATTTGATCTCCGCCCCGCACTCGCGCAGCACCTTGTTGCTCAAGCCGGGCATCTTTCCGGCCAGCACATAGGTCAACAGGTGGTTCAGGTAACCGATCTCGGGCGAAATGTGGTAGCCGCGGCGGCGGTAATTTTCGACCAGCGCGTTGGTTTCGGCCCAGAAGGTGACTTCATCCACGCCGAAACGGCGGAAGAGAGGCGCCTGCATGTAATCTGGGATCAAAGTCTTGTCAAAATCCCAGACACAGGCGATGATGTTTTGAGTGAAGAGCGTTGAGGCCATCGCGAAGGTATTCTATTAGACGGCGGGTTCCCGCCGTCGCTAGTAGTTGCTGATAAAGCCGCGGCCCGCGGCTGACGCAATTCGCAATTTCCCGCCCTCTCTTCTTGTATGGACCAACTTCCGGATATCGCACCCTTTCAACGCCGGCTCGACGAGCTCGATGCCCAGATGGCCGAGCCGTCCTTCTACGCGAACCCGCGGAAGGCGACGGATGTCTCGCGCGAGCAGCAGGGCCTGAGGCAATTGGTGGGGGATTATGACGCCTACCAGCGGGCGGAGCTGGAGGTGGCGGAGCATACCGCGCTGCTCAAGGACCCCGCGGCGGACGCCGAGCTGCGATCCTTGGCGCAGCTGGAACTGCCCGAACTGGAAGGCAAGTGCGCGGCGCTGAAGCAAAAGGTGCTGCAGGCGATGATCCCGCCCGAAACGTCGGATTCCCGTAATACGGTCTTTGAAATCCGCGCCGGCACCGGCGGCGACGAAGCGGGCCTGTTTGCCGCCGAACTCTATCGCATGTATGTGCGTTATGCCGAGGGCCGCGGCTGGAAGATCCAGCCGATGAGCTCGAGCGTCTCCGACCGTGGTGGATTCAAGGAGGTTATTTTTCTGATCACCGGCGAACAGGTCTACAAGCAGCTGAAGTTTGAAAGCGGAGTGCAGCGCGTGCAGCGCATTCCGCTGACGGAGGCGAACGGCCGGATTCATACCTCCACCGTGACCGTCGCCGTCCTGCCCGAGGCCGAGGAGGTGGACGTCAAGATCGACCCCGAGGATCTCGAGGTCACGGTGATGCGGGCGAGCGGACCGGGCGGGCAGGGGGTCAACACCACCGACTCCGCTGTGCGAATCGTGCACAAGCCCAGCGGGCTCACCGTTTATTGCGCTGATGATCGTTCCCAGATCAAAAACAAGGCGCGGGCGATGGCGGTGCTGCGTTCGCGGCTGCTGAAACAAAAGGAAGACGAGGAGCACGCGCGGTATGCCGCCCAGCGTCGAACCCAGATTGGCACGGGCGGCCGCAGCGAGCGCATTCGCACCTACAATTTCCCGCAGAATCGCATGACCGACCATCGCATCGGGCTGACGCTGTACAGCCTGCCCTCGGTGATGGAGGGCAACATCGACCCCATTATCCAGGCGCTGCAACGGGCGGAGTTTGAGGAAAAGCTGGCGGCGCTCACCGGGGCGCCGTTGCCGGTGCAACCGCGCGACCGATCCGACGACGATTAGCCGTGCTCACCGTATTGGAGATCATTAAGCGGACGACCGATTTTTTCGAAAAACGCGGGGTGGAATCACCGCGCCTCAACGCGGAGCTGCTCATCGGGCACGCGCTCGGCCTGAAGCGGATGCAGCTGTATATTCAGTTCGAGCGGCCCCTCGCGGAGGCGGAGTTGGAGACGATTCGACCGCTGGTGAAACGACGCGGCAATCGCGAGCCGCTCCAATACCTCATCGGCGAGACGGATTTCGGCGGGCTGAAACTCAAGGTCGACCGGCGCGCGCTTATCCCGCGGCCCGAGACCGAATTGTTGCTTGAGTTGCTTTCACCGCGCCTGGCGGTGGCGCCGGCCAGCATTCTCGACTTGGGCACGGGCAGCGGGGCCATCGCGCTGGCTTTGGCCAAGGTTTATCCGGACGCAGCGGTGACGGCGGTGGACAAAAGTGAGGAGGCCCTGGCTTTGGCCCGGGAAAACTCGGAAACAACCGCGCTGACAGGACGGGTGCGGTTCATCTGTTCCGACTGGTTTTCTGCTCTGGCGCTGGGCGAAAAATTTCAGTTGATCGTGGCAAATCCGCCTTACCTGTCCGATGAGGAGATGAATGCCGCCGAGCCGGAAGTGAAGGCTTTCGAACCGCGGATGGCGCTTTCCGCGGGCAGCAATGGCGCGGCGGCGCTGGAGCACATTATTGCCGGAGCGCGGCCCTTCTTGGACGCCGGCGGGGTCTTGGCGTGCGAAACCGGCATTGCCCAACATGGGGCCCTGCAGGCGCTGGCCAACCAGGCGGGCTACCTCCGAACCGAGTCGCTGCGCGATCTGACCGGACGCGACCGATTCCTGTTAGCCTTTGTGTAGGTCGGTTGCCGCCGTGATCGGGGCCCGGCCGTCAGCCCAATAGGCCGGATTCTGGTTGAGGCGCAATGCATCGGTGACGACCCGCAGCGTTTCCCGGAGGTGGATATCAAATTTGGTCTGCGCCTCGGGGTCCACGGCATCCGTATCGCCCTCGTCGAGGGTGCGAGCGGGGGTTTTGAGATCGGCGGCTTCCGCTTGGAGGACGGAGTCGAGCTTAATTTCCCGGGAAGCGTAGCTGTTGTTTTTCGCCAGCCGGTCCCGCTCGGCGTCCAGCGTCTTCTTAAAATCATCATCGGCCTGCTTCAGGGCCAGGCGCTGTTCGAGGTTGAGGGAGACGGTTTTTTGCTCCTGCCGCTCCTTGAACCAGTCGATGTTCTTCTTGAGCAAGGCAAATTCCTCGAGCGAATTTTGGCGCTCGCGACTTGCAGTCACAAGCGGCTTCACGAATGAGGGCGCGAGGGCCTTGCCGTCGAAGGGCGTGGATTTGATTTCGTCCCAGACGAGGGCATGGGGCAGGCTGGACTCGCCAATCGGGAGGAAGTCCTCGATCGAAGGCAGGGGGACGTCGGGGATCACCCCTTTCATTTGGGTGGAGGCGCCGTTGGGGAGGTAGAATTTCCGCACCGTAAGTTTGGCGGCCCCGGTATCGGCGACGTCCTGGCTCAGGCGGGGCAGGTAATTTTTCATTTCCAGCACGGCCTGGACCGTGCCTTTGCCATGGGTCGAACTGTCGCCGATGATGACGGCGCGGCCGTAGTTTTGCAGGGCGCCGGCGAAGATCTCCGATGCCGAGGCGCTGAAGCGCGAGGTCAACACGGCCAGCGAGCCGTCATAGACCACGGCATTGTTGGAGTCGCTGTCGACGGTCACATGGCCCTGGAAATCGCGCTCTTGGACCACGGGGCCGCGAAGGATGAAGAGTCCAGTCAGGTCCACGGCCTCCGAGAGCAGGCCGCCGCCGTTGCGGCGGAGGTCAACGACCAGCGCCTTGATGCCCTGCTGCTTCAGCTTGCCGATCAGCTCGGCGACATCCTTGGTGGCGGTGCTTTTGACGTCGGTCTCCGTCGAGTCCTCCGACGGTCCGTAGAAAGAATTGAGCGTGATAACGCCCACCGGGACGGTCTGGTTGTTCTCGACCGGAACATCATAGAGAGAGGCGGAGGCGCGGGAAGAGTTCAGCTTGATGATGTCGCGGATGATGACGACCTCCTTGGTCTTCGTGGCGTCGGGGGCGTCGTGCGGCAGAATGGTCAGGGTGACCTTGGAGTTTCTATCGCCTCGAATCATGTCCACGATGCGGCGCAGCTTCATCCCGACGACCTCGATGGGTTCGCCGTCCCGCTGTTTCACGGCGATAATCTTGTCGTTCATGTGGATTTGTCCGCTGGTGAATGCCGGGCCTCCGGGCACCACCTCGCGCACCACACAGTTGCCGTCTTCCTCGATGCTCAGCACGGCGCCGATGCCGATGAGCGAGAGTTTCATCTGGATGCTGAAGTCCTTGAGGGTATCGGCGGAAAAATAGTCGGAGTGGGGGTCGTACATCCGGGTCAGGCTGGTCAGGAACATTTCCTGGACATCCGAGGATTCCAGATCGCCGAGATTCTTGAGCATGCGCTCGTAGCGCTTGTGCACGGTCTTCTTGGCCTCTTCCGGAGTCTTTTTCGCCAGCATGTCTTGGAGGACCTCAAACTTTATCCGGCGGCGCCAGATGTCCTCGGCTTGGGCGGCATCGGCGGGAAAGGCGTTCTTGCTGCGATCCGGGGTGTAGGATTCGGTGGTGGTGAAATTATAGTCCAGCTTCAGTTGCTGAAAGATCCAGGAAATCCGGGACTGAACGCGCTGCTCGTAGACCCGAAAAATCTCAAACGCCGTGTCAATGCTGCCGAGGTAGGCGAGGTCCGTTTCGACGCGGGGGCCGTATTGTTTCCGGAAGGCCTTCTCGTCTTCGGTCGTCAGAAACAACCGTTGCGGATCGAGCTCGGCCATGTAATCCGAAATCAGCTGCGGATAGTCGGCGGCCGTGACCCCGTCCTTGTTGTAGTGGAAATACTCCAGCATCTGGACGAGGGTGCGTGTTTCCAGACGCATGACCGGGGTGGTCTTGAACTCCCGGTCCGGGGCGGCGCTGACGAGGGTCAACAGCGCGAGTGAAAGCGCAAATAACTTGGCGGGGAAACGGAGATTGAATTTCACGAAGAGAGGGACAACAGGAGCGAGGTTAGTCGGTTTTAAAAGGAAATTGTTTCGTTTATTGCTCCGATCGTTGCAGAAATCGTTCCCCGTCGGTGGTCCCTGGTTAAGGCCGGCTCAGCATGTCCTTGGCGTCGTCGAGAATGCGCTTTTCCTCCGCGGTCAGGGCGCCGAAACCATGACTATTGATCTTGTCGAGGATCCGATCGACCTCGGCCCGCAAATCGGGGGCCGCCTTGCCGCGCGGTTTATTCCCGGGTGGGGCGGCCGGGCTTGTTTTCGGGCGCCGTCCGAGCCAGGCGGGCCACGAGAAACCGGATGCCCGGTCCCAGCCATTGTTGGCGTGAAAATAGCGGAAATAGATCCAGCCGGTCAGGATCCCGCCGAGGTGGGCCGAGTACGCGATGCCAGTGTCATAAGTGCCGCCCGGGAGTTCGCCGAACAACAACCCCAGCAAATCGACCCCAACCAAAACCCAGGCCAGATACTTGGGTTTCACCGTGACCGGCAAAACGAAGAAGAGCAGAAATGTGATTTCCCGGTCCGGAAAGAAACACGCAAAGAGAATGAACAGCGCGAGCGTGCAACCCGACGCGCCGACCAAAGCGGAACCGCCGGTAAAGGCGTGGACGGCCAGCCAGACCAACCCGCCGAGCGCCGCCGCCGCGAGAAATACGGCGAGAAACGCTCGCGGGCCGACCAACGGAACCAGCTCGCGCCCCAAGAGGAATATGCCCAGTCCGTTCACCAAGAGATGGAAAATACTCGCGTGAAGCACGGGGTAGCTGAGCAGAGTCCAGACATAGCCCTGCCGGAAATTGCCCGGGGTCAGGGCGGCGAGACTTTCAAAAGCGCTGCTGCCCAGCCAGCGGCCAAAAACATTCTGGAGAATGAAACCGGCGAGCAGGGCCGAGATGATCCAAGTCAGCACGGAGGTCGCCTCCCTCGAATAGTCACTGCGCATAGAGGGGCGGTCCGTTAGCATCAAAATTAAGCTAGGCGCCGGAAGGCGAAATACAAGCCCAGCTGTCGCGCGCAAGGAGAAGAACTTACTCCCGGATTCGCCTTCTTGACACGAAACAGAATTCCCCTTGAGTTCCGCAATCATGGCAAACAAAGCTGAAAAATGGAAAGACAACGCTGCCGGCAAGTTCTACGTTGACCAGCAGTGCATCGATTGCGACCTGTGTCGCGAGACGGCCCCGGCTTTTTTTAAGCGCCAGGAAGAAGGGGGCTACTCTTTTGTGTTCAACCAGCCGACGACTGAAGAGGATGCGCAGCTTTGCATGGAAGCTCTGGAAGGTTGTCCCGTCGAAGCGATCGGTCACGACGGAGCCGAGTAAGCCGCCGCCGGTCGCGCCCTTGCGGCCGTTTTTACTGCCTTTGGGTTCCATGCCCCGGAGCTGGCTCCGGCTTGGATAAAAAATGGGGGAGCGAGCTTGCTCACGACGTTCGGCGCACGAGTCGCGAGCAAGCTCGCTCCCACAAAACCATGGGATTTGCCGTGAATGCCCCGGGGCTTGCCCCGGGGATCTTTACTGGGTGGGGCCACCCGTTTATGAGGTGCCCCAATTCGTTTGACAGGGATCGGTTCCAGCGGGTGATTACGCCTTGCATGCTGAATCCATTTCTTGAGCGGACTTTTGCCATTCGTTGGTCCCAATTGACCGCTGATCAAGTCGAGCCGGCAATCGCCACGGCCCTCGCCGAGGCCGAGGCGGCCCTGGCCCGGATCACCAAGCAGGAGATCGGAAGCGCGAGCTATGAATCGGCCTTTCTCGCTTTGGAAAATGCCACCGACCTGCTCAATGAGGCTTGGGCCAAAGTCACCCACCTCAGCACGGTGGCGGACTCGCCGCCGTTGCGCGAGGCGCACAATGCGATGTTGCCCAAGGTGTCGGCTTTTCAGGCGGGAATTCCCCTGAATGAGGCGCTCTGGCTGCGGCTGAAAGCCGCCGCCGCCCAGCCGGCGACGGCGGCGCTGGCGCCACCGCACCGGCGGTTGCTCGAGGAAACGATGGCGGATTTTCGCCAGCAGGGTGCCGACTTGCCGCGGGAAAAAAAAGAACGCCTGGCCGCCCTGCAGACGGAACTGGCCGGGCTCACCCAGAAATATTCGGAGAACGTCCTCGATGCGACGAATGCCTGGGAACTGCTCGTGACCGATACCGGCCGCTTGCGGGGCCTGCCGGAGCATGCCCAAGCGGCGGCGCGCGAAAGCGCCCGCAAGAAGGGCCACGGCGACGCGGCCAACCCGGTGTGGCGTTTCACACTCCAGGCGCCGGCCATGGAACCGGTCATGTTGTACGCGGAGGACGCGGGGTTGCGGCGTCAGATCTGGGAGGCGGCGGTCGCGGTCGGTTCCCAGTCGCCCCACCGCAATGCGGAGCTGGTGAAACAGATTCTGGCGCTGCGGCGCGAGAAGGCGACCCTGTTGGGCCAGTCGCATTTTGCCGATCTGGTTCTCGCGCGGCGCATGGCCGGCAGCGGCCGGCGGGCGACCGAATTCATCACTGATCTGCACCAGCGCGTGCAGGGTGCGTTCGAGCGCGAGGGCCGCGAGTTGGAAGCCTTCAAGGCGGCCCATACGCGGGCCCCGGCGGCGGCGCTGGCTCCGTGGGAGGTGGCGTTTTGGGCGGAGAAACTGCGCCAGGAGCGCTACGATTTTGACGAAGAGGAGCTGCGACCGTTCTTTCCCCTGCCCGGAGTCATCGCCGGAATGTTTGAAGTCGTGCAACGCCTGTTTGGCCTGCACGTGACCGAATGCCCCGCCGGGAGCGTGGAAACCTGGCATCCGGAGGTGAAGTACTACGCGGTCACCGATCACGCGGGCCGGACGGTCGGGTCATTCTATGCCGACTGGCACCCGCGCGAATCCAAGCGCGGCGGGGCGTGGATGAATTATCTTATCACGGGTGGCCCGCGGGCGGACGGATCCCGGGCGCCTCATCTTGGATTGATGTGCGGGAACATGACGCCGCCGGCTGGGGGCCAGCCGGCCCTGCTCACTCATCGCGAGGTGGAGACGGTCTTTCACGAGTTCGGCCATCTGCTGCATCACCTGTTGGGCGAAGTTCCGGTGAAGTCGCTGAACGGCGTCAACGTCGCCTGGGATTTTGTCGAGTTGCCCTCGCAGATCATGGAAAATTGGTGCTGGGAACGGGAGAGTCTCGACTTGTTTGCGCGCCATCACGAGTCCGGTGAACCCATTCCCGCCGGGCTTTTCCAGCGCCTGACAGCCGCGAAGAACTTCCGCAGCGCCACGGCCACGATGCGGCAGCTGGCCTTTGCCCGCATGGATTTGGAGTTGCACACCGTCCCCGAGAAATATCTGGCCGGCGATCTTTCGGCCGAGTTGCGCCCGTTGCTGCGGGCCTACCAGGTGCCGACCGAGCCGCCGGCTCCGACGATGGAGAATCGATTCACCCATATTTTCGCCGATCCGGTCGGCTATGCGGCGGGTTATTATTCCTACAAATGGGCGGAGGTGCTCGATGCGGATGCGTTCACGCGCTTCAAGCGCGAAGGCATTTTCAATCGGGCGGTGGGCGCTGAATTCGTCGACAAGATTCTGAGCCGGGGCAATTCGGCGGATCCGATGACGCTGTTTGTTGCTTTCATGGGCCGTCCGCCGGACCTCCAGGCCTTGCTCGGGCGGGCCGGACTGGCCTGATCCTAAAAAACTCGATTGAAACGCGGAGGGCGCGGAAAACACAAAGGAAAGAACAAGCCCATGCGCTCAAGTGCGGACTCACCCGCCGGGTGAATGTATTTCTGTGATCACTCTGATCCAACGCTCTGTTTTTGCGTTTTTTGTGCTTTTTGTGGCCAATTCTTCTGCGGAATTTAAGCTGATCCGCCCGGGAGAGGGCCTTCCGAAGCAGCGTGCGGGCGCCTTACAACGCGGCCCGTGATTTCCAGCGCTTCATTTTCCGCTCGCAAATCACCCCGAGCTGATGATTTGTGCTGGTAATCTCATTCGCCAGGTTCTCCCGGAAACGGGCCGGGCCGCGGCGAGACCAAATCAAAACCATTTCCCACCCATGCTTATCTGGATCATTCTCATTATTGTCCCTCTTCTCTTCGGTTTCTACGCGCAGATGCGCGTTTCGAGCGCTTACCGCAAGAACCTGCAGGTTCAGTCCCGCGGCCGGATCACCGGCCGGGAGGCGGCGGCGGCCGTCATGGAAAGCGCCGGCATTCACGATGTGGAGATCGTGGAGGTCCCCGGCCAGCTTTCGGACCATTTTGATCCAGTCCAAAAGCGCCTCGCGCTTTCCTCGAAAAACTATCACGGCGACAGTCTCGCTGCCGTTGGGGTGGCGGCCCATGAGGCCGGCCACGCCATCCAGCAAAAAGTCGGCTACTCGATGATGAAAGCGCGGCAGGTCATGGTGCCGTCGACCCAGATCGCTTCGGGCGCGGCGCAATTCCTCATCATCATCGGCATTGTCCTCGGGGCCAAGGCGGCGGGCGGGATTTTCCTGTCCTTGGGCGCGATCGCCCTGGCGGTGATCTGCTTGTTTCAACTCGTCACCCTGCCGGTCGAGTTCGACGCCAGCCGTCGTGCCAAGGTGCAATTGGTGAATCTGGGCATTCTCCAGCGGGACGAAATGGAAGGGGTCAACGAAACGCTGGATGCCGCCGCCTTGACCTATGTGGCAGCGTTTGTCGCGTCACTCGGCAGCTTGCTCCACATCCTGATGCTTCTCTCAGGCAATCGGCGCGACGACTGATCCCAGCCGGCGCGGCTCCTGCACTCGTCCCGGTCGCGCCCTCCCCAGCAGAGACAATTCGATCGTCCAAATCACTCGGACTCTAGTATGAGCCGGTTTTCGGCTCAGTGGCTAAACTGGCGGTCGCCACCGGGGAAAGTCACTTTTTCGCTCTCCGCGGGATTGGAGTCCAACAGCGTGCTGATGGTGGACATCTGCGCCTTTACCTCGGCGGTGCATTGTTCCAGTTTCGGCAGACCAAACCCGAGCGGCTGAAGCAGCCACGCATCCGGCGCGGGGGGGCATACGGAATTCAGCGGCGCGCACACCACCGAACGCACCCATTTGGCGGCGTGGAGCAGGCAGGCCATGCGTTGATGACCGGCGGTGCTGCGGGGGTAATATTGCCAACGGACCGGTTCAGACATCGAGAGAGGGAAGTCCCAATGGCGGAGCAGTGCGGCGCCGGCTTCCGCCTGCGTGAAACCTAACAGCGTCCGCTCCGCTTCGCTGGACTCGCGCGGAAAGCCCACCGTCGCCAAATGGTGGCCTGGATGGTTATGCAAAATCCATTCGTCGATGGCCAGCATGCCGACGGAATGCAGCAGACCGACGGTGTAGGCGATGTCTCGATGTTCGCCGCACTGCCCCGCCAAAAACTCGGTGGCCAGTCCGCACGCGACGGCGGAGCGCCACACTTCATCAGGCTCAAGGCTGTAAGTATCAAGCGGACGAACGAGCACTTGGGAAGCCACGGCGTAGGCCACCAGTTCATACACTTGATTATAACCCACGCGATAGACGGCTTCGTCCACGGTAAAGCAGCGCGCTCCCTTGCTATAATACGCGCTGTTGGCCGTCTGGAGCACCCGGGCGGCAATGCCTTGATCGAGTCGGATCAGGGCCACGATGTCGTGCATGGACGAATTGCCATCGGCGAGCAGGCGCTTGAGGCGCGGCAACACTTTCGGGGCCGAAGGCAGATGATGCAGTTCTTGAACCACCTGCTCGGGCGTGAGCGGAGTCGATTGGCCAACAGTGACGGTGGTGGGCATGGCTATCCGGTTATTATCGTCCGCGTTAGGCCAAACTTTTGCACAACAGTGCCAATAACTGCGATTTCTACGCCGAGCTCGGGTTGGAGCTAAACTTAAGTCGCTGTTGGTCCGATAGGTTAAATTGTGGTCTCCCCTCCAATTCCGCATCCCATAATTCTGCGTTCATGGATTCATCGCATCCCCGTTTTTTGTGCCTCCTTGGTCGCATTTGCTGCGGCGTGTGCCTTCGTCGGTTGGTGGGGCGATCTCCCCGGGCTGCGCACCGCGCTGCCGGGTCTTACCGCCATGCGACCGAGTGCCGCCCTCGCCCTGTTTCTTGCGGCCATCGGGTTGTTGCTCTTGGCGGAGGAAAATCTTTCGCCGGGGCGGCGGATCGCCGCTCGCTGGCTGGCCGGTTTGTCGGCGGTCAGTGGGTTACTGGCCTTGGTCGAAGACGGTTCGAACTCGGCGTTGGACGCGCTGCCGGCGGCAAATCTCCTCGTGGCGGCGTCCACCCGGCCTTTGGGTATGAACCCGTCGGTGGGGTTGGGCCTGCTGTTGCTTTCGGGGGTCCTGTTTTTTCTGTCGCACCCGCAAAAGCATCTCCGTTCCTGGCATCAATGGCTGGCGGTCGGCATCATTGCGGTGACGCTGTTGCCGGCCTTGGCTTTTCTTTACAGTGCCGTTGATGGGCAGGGATGGCACCGCGCCGACCGCCGGGAGCTTGGTGCGGTCTCGTGCCTGCAATTGCTGGCGTGGGGCGCGATTGCAACGCGACCCGGCGAGGGTGTTGTCCGCCGCTTGTTGGCGAAAGATGCCGCCGGACTGCTGAGTCGGCGGATGGTGGGAGCCCTGTTGGTCGTCCTGCCGTTCTTTGGTTGGCTCGTCTTGCGGCTCGGCAAAATTTTCACTTGGCCGGCGGAAGTGAGTGCCACAGCGCTCGTGGTCCTGAGCATGGCGCTGATTTTAGGCATCACGGTGATCACCGCGCGCGCCCTGCGGCAGATCGATCAGCGCCGCGAGCAGGCCGAGCAGGACAAGGAGCGGGCCTTCGCGCGCGTGCAACAGCAGGCTGCCACCCTTCAGGAGCAGGTGACGCTCCGGACCATCGAATTGGCCGATGCCGTCAAGCGCGCGGAGCGGCTGGCGTTGGTCGCGCGGCACGCCACCAATGCCGTGATCATCACCGACGACCACACCCGCATTGAGTGGGCGAACGATGCTTTCGTTGCGCTGACGGGATTCAGCGCGGAAGAAGTGATGGGCAAGCCGGCCGGCAGTCTGCTCAATGGTCCGGAGACCGACCGGAATTTGGTCAAGACCATGCGCGCGCGTCTGCAGGCCGGGAATAGTTTCAAGGGGGAGCTTTTTCGGCACGCCAAGGACGGCCGGGGTTTTTGGCTGCATTTGAGCATCGAGCCGGTGAAGGATGGAGCCGGCCGCTTGCAGCACTTCGTCATGGTCGGGACTGACATCACGGAGGATCGGCGCGCGGCCGAGGCGCTCTCGCGCAGCGAGGAGCGGTGGCAATTGGCGCTCACCGGCAGCGACGACGGTGTCTGGGATTGGGATATCGCGGCCGATACGATGTGGTTTTCCACCCGGTGGAAGGCGCAGATCGGTTATGCCGAGGATGAGTTCCCCAATAGTTATGCCAGTTGGCGCAAGGTGATTCATCCGGATGACTGGCCGTGGGTCCAGGCCACGCTTGATGCGTATCTCAGCGGACGCAGCACAGCATACGCGGTGGAGTGTCGCATGCAGCACAAGGACGGTTCGTGGCGGTGGATTCTGGAACGCGGCAAGGCGCGCTTCAGTCCGGAGGGCCGGCCGCTGCGGATGATTGGCACGCACACGGACGTGTCCTCGTGGCGCGAGACCGAAGCCGCTCTCCGCGCTGCGCGGGAACAATCGGAGAAGCTCAATTTGCAGTTGGAAACAACCATTGAGCGGGCCCAGCAGCTGGCGTTCGAGGCGAATCTGGGCAGCCAGGCGAAGAGCGAATTTCTTGCCGTCATGAGCCACGAGATCCGCACGCCGATGAATGCCGTGATCGGCTTCACGGGTTTGCTGCTCGACACGCCACTCTCGGCCGAGCAACTCGACTATGTGCGCACGGTGCGCAGCAGTGGCGAGGGCCTCCTCACCATCATCAACGACATTCTGGATTTCTCCAAGTTTGAGTCGGGCCGGATGGAACTGGATCATCAACCGATCGATTTGCGCCAGTGCGTGGCGGATGCGGTCGGTCTTTTGAGCGAGCAGGCGCGGACGAAAAATCTGGGTTTCTCCCATCAGTTCGCCGCGGATGTTCCTGAGTTCATCCTGACCGACGGCAACCGGGTCCGCCAGGTACTCATGAACCTCATGGGCAATGCGCTGAAGTTTACCCACGCGGGCGAGGTCGAAGTGAAGGTCGGGCTGGAAACGGGGGCCGCCGGCGAGTCGCTGCTTGGTTTCAGGGTGCGGGACACCGGGGTGGGCATCCCCGCGGACCGGCAGGACCGGTTGTTCAAGCCGTTCAGTCAGGCGGACTCTTCCACGACGCGCAAATATGGCGGAACGGGTCTGGGTCTCGCGATCTGCCGGAGTCTCGTCAAATTGCTCGGCGGAACCATTGAAGTGGCCGAATCCTCCTCGGCCGGCACCACGTTTCATTTCAACATTGCCTGCGTCGCCTGCCCCTCACCGGCGCCGGCCCGATCAACGGGGAAAACGAGGGCGCCGTTCGTTCCGGGGGAAATCCGCTTGGTTCCCGCGGTGGCGGTTCCGGACGGGTCTACAGCGGCCGGCCTTTCGACCCTGCGAATCTTGGTGGCGGAGGACAATGTCGTGAATCAAAAGCTGGTGCAGCACATGCTCCGTCGTCTCGGTTGCAAAGCGGAATTCGCGGCCAACGGATTGGAATGCCTGCAGTTCCTGAAGCAAAACAACTACGACGTCATCCTGATGGATTGCCAGATGCCGGAGATGAACGGTTACGACGCGACCCAGCGGGTGCGGGCGGGCGAGGCGGGCGAGGACCATCGGGCCATCCGGATCATCGCCTTGACGGCGCACGCGATGGCCGGTGATCGTGAAAAGTGCCTGGCGGCCGGCATGGATGATTACCTGACCAAACCGATTCAGCCCGCTCGCCTGACGGAGGCGCTGGAACAAGCGCGCATGGGCCTGCAAGCCTGATTAACCCGCGGCCGAAGTCCCGGTCGCGCCCCTTCACGAGGAATCCAACTGCTTTTGACCATTGGCATGAACCTGGGAAACTCAGTTGAACAGGGAGGACGCGAAGAACACAGAGTGAAAGCCGAATTATTTCTATCTCCTCAAGCTTCTCCTCTCTGCACCAAGGTCGCCAAGATCACGAAGGCTCGCTTCGGCTTGGGAATTTCCCTGCGGACTTTGCGACCTTGGGGTAATTGTTTTGGGGGATTGGCATAAGATGGGATCCCTTTTTGAGTAGAGTTTATTCCCGGTGGGTCCAAGACCCCGGAGCTTGTCGTGGACCGTGAGCCCGTCGAACGGCTCCGGCTTGGTGGGAAGGGAGGAGCCTGCTTGCAGGCGATTCTGCGATTGGGCCGGTGTCGGGCGTTCCGCATCGCCTGCCAGCAGGCTCCTCCAAAAACGAAAGGAAAGAGGCAGGGTGGGTTTGATCAAATGCCCCGGAGCTTGCTCCGGGGATCTTTACTGGCCGCAATTAGCGGACTACCGATACGGGCTCGTGCAGTTGGTGGGCGTCGGTCTCCGTACCGACGCCGATCGTCGATCTCGCCGGTTGTTCGCGGCTGCGAACCCAGGGCCAGTCGCACAGCCTCCGCTGCGGCTGGGAAATCGACGGCCCCCTTTGGGTTTGCCGCATTCTTGAGACAAATTCGGCTTCAACGGCATAAGTCCGGCTTCGGCGTTTTCTGGGCGCGCCGTGAGATCCTGACTTTGGGTCGGGCGAGTCGTCTCGACGAGCCGCTCCGCGCCACGGCTCGTCCGGAGGCTGACAGACGGTCCCTTCACCTGGTACGCATTCCCTCTCGCCGGCTGCCGCAGGTGCGGTGGCTCCAGGCGGTTCTCTGATTTAGGCCAGCGTTCGGGAGTAGATTTTTTGCAGCAAAGCGGGGGCCGGGGTGGCGGTGGGACTGGTCCCCCGACTGAGACTGGCGCGCAACAGCAGCTGTTCATTTTCCTTGTCGATCTGGAGGATCTGCAGGATGCGGCCGCGTAATTTTTCCACGACCAGACGGGCGTCGCGGCCGGCTTCGCCTTCGGTTTTGCTGGCGCGGAGGGTGGTCAGGCTCTGGTCGAGTCTCTCCAGCAACGCGCGCTTGCGGTCGAGCAAGCCGGTCTCCGGCATCCGCTGGTGCTGAGTGAGATGACGGTTCTCCTCATGGGCCAGTTGATAGAGCTCGTCACAAATTTGGAGGTGTTGGTTCAGGCTTTCCGGGCTGGTCATGGGCAGAAGGGACAGTGGGATGGCTGGGAGCGTTGCTGTCAATATTGGGTGCAAGGGGAGAGGAGACGAGAGGAGCTTTGGGCGCAGGTTCGGAGCCGGCGGTGAAAATCGCCGCCAGTTGCCGTTCGGTTTGCTCGTTCCAGTTCAGTTGAGTGAGCCGCCAGGTCGCCATGCGGGTCAACTCCGCGAGTTCGGCACTGACGGATTTGGCCGCTTCCGGAGCGGCGGATTTGTTTTCAACCAGGGCGGCTTCGACTGGCGGCGGATTGGCCCCGTCGACAATGCTCTGGTACGTCACCGCGGCCCGGTCGTACAGGCGCATGCGCTCGTAACAGAGTGCGATCTGATAAGTGATGGGCAGGCGCCAAGCCGGATCGGGGGAAAGCGCGGCCAGGCCCTGGTAGATAACGAGGGCGTTGAGCGTGTCGCCGGCCTGGAAAAACTCGTTGGCGAGCTGGTTGCCGGTGCGTCGTTGCCAGTACGACCAGCGTTTTGGGTCCACGCCGCTTTGCGCCGCGCGCAGCAACTGCAGGGTGGCATCCAGAGCTTCTTGCTTGCGACCGAGCGTGCGCAGCGAAAGCGAAAGCAGATAGCGCGCCTCCGGTACGTTTTCGTCCTGCGGCCATTGTTCGAGGTAGGAATGGAGGGTGACGACCGCGGGTTCGAATTCCTTGCCTAGATAGAGTGCGTACGCGGATTTGAAGTGGGCGCGGGCGCGGTCGGCGGGGGCGAGGTCGAGCAACCGCAGGCGGGAGAAGTATTTGTTGGCCTCGGGATAGGCGCCCATCTGAAAATGCGTCTCCGCGATTTCGAACTGGGCGGTCTTGGCCAGCATCTGATAGTGGACAAAACCTTCCGAGGAAAGCTTGAGGGTGGAATTGAGGACGCTGTAGAAACGGGCGAGGGCCAGTTGATGGGCGCCGAGAGCCCGATGGGTGCGGCCCAATTCGAGCAGCACGTCCGGCACATGGTCGTGGGCGGGATAGTCCTTGAGGTATTTTTCGTAAATGGCGGCGGCTTTGGTCAATGAGCCGAATTTGCGGTACACGCGGGCCAGTCCAACGAGGGCGTTGGCCAGGTCATCGATGGTCGCCTCCCGGGCGGCCATGATCTGCCGGTAGGCGATTTCGGCGGCATCGGCGTCGCCGCGCTCGCTCAGGCTGGCACCCAGTTTTTGCAAACTGATGATTCCGTCGCGGTTGCTTTCCGCGCCAACGGCGGTGGCGGCCGGGTGCGGGTCGTGGCTGGTCGCGGGATGGGTTTTCAACTGCGCCGCGTGCTCACCCCCGGATTCCTCGACTGCAGCATGAGCCGGACCCGCGTCGGTCGGATGGCTCGGCTCGGGCTCGTCGGCGGCGCCAGCCGCATGCGCCGGTTGAGCGGCGACGGTCGCGACCAAGGCGACAAACAGACCGAGGCGAAAAAACGACGGACGGTGAAGAATCATTTTTGCTGGTAGGTGGCGGAGCTGGGCGGCAATGGGCCGGGAGCGGGTGGTCGGGTGGGGATGCCGGGCACAAAGATGTTCACATCAGGGTTCGTGCCGGGAAGTTGAAAGAAGGGAAGGAAATCTTCGTGCCGGGTGGACGGACGGGTGTCGTCCGGCAAAATGGCGATGGGCGAACTTCCGGTCGGGACCGCGACCGGCGGGGCGGCCGGAGGCGGGAGTGGAGTGGTGTCGCCGGGGTTGTGGCCGGGCTCCAAGTTTGTCTCGACGGAGTCGCGGTGGTCCGGTCCAGAGGCGACGAGCGGCTGCGGTGGAGCGCCCGCGCTGGGCCGGCTGCTGAGATCGGGTGGGGGGCGATCCGGCTTGAAGCGCAACGGACGCAGGTCGGCCACTTTCAGGTAGGGCCGGGATGATCCATCGGTGCCTGGGCTGCCGGCAGGACTCGACGGTAAACGCGACCGAGCGTAGGCGTCGATGTTGGCCGGGGCGAAGGCGTGTTGAAGCAGCAGGAAGGTTAGCACCCGAAAGCAACGGTGCAGTCCTCTCCTGGGAGCGGGAGGTTGTCGAAAATTCATAGCCTATACTACGTTCCATGGTGTTGGATCGTTTTGATTCGCCCTGACTCCCACTCAATCGGCCGGTTGCGGCCGCGCTGTAGCCCAAATGTTGCTGGGCGGCAGATATTCTGCCGGTGCGAGACTTGACCGGGCGGATCGGCCGCCCCGGCCGTCACGATGGCATGTTGCCGTGGAAAAGTTTTTCCCCCAGGCATTTGGAAGCGCGCTCGATCGCGACGATCATGGCTTCCTCCAACAGTGCGGGGGTGAACCCCCATTCCAGCAGAAAGTTTCCGTCGACCTGGAAAAGAAATCCGTCCTCGGAAATGCCCGGGCCCATGCTGGCGGCGACATAGCGGCCGGCATGCAAATGGGCAAGCAGCGGCAGCGCCACGGCGGGAGCCTGGGCCGGCCGGTGCTGGAAATCCGCCGCCAGGATCATCAATTCCGGGAAACGCCAGGCGCGCAGCAACCGCGAGCCAACCTCGGCATGTTCGTAACCGAGCACCGCCGTCTCGGCCTGCTCCCAAGTGACATTGTGCTCACGCTGATGGGTGCGGATGAGCGGAAAAAAGGCACCGCAGGAATGGGCCACCGCCAGTTTGCCCAGCTCGTGAACCAGCCCGGCCGTGTACGCGACCTGCGGATCCGTCTTTCCCGTGAGCTCGGCGAGCGCCTCCGTGGCGATCGCGGTGCAAAGGGCATGGCGGGAAAAATCTCCCGGTTCCCACTGGCAGCCGGAGTTGGCGGCGACGGGCCAGCGGCTGACGAGGGCCAAGGCGGCGAGACGGTAGATTTCCTTGGCGCCGAGCCGCAGAATGGCTTGTTCCAACGAGTCGACCGAACGGCCGGCTCCCCCGAAAAAAGCGGAATTGGCCAGGCGGAGGGTGAGTCCCGCCAGGGTGGGATCGATCTGGATGAGCTTGCTGATTTCATCCGTCGAGCTGGACTCGCTTTGCAAGGCGGCGGAAAGGCGGGGCAGGAGCGCCGGCGAGCAGGGCAGGCGCAGGGCCGCCATGCAGACCTCCTCAATATTGGGCGGTAGATTGGCTTCGGCCATAGCGAGAGTCAGGCGGCTTGCAACAGGGAGCTCGGATCGAGGATCAGGGCGATATTGCCATCACCCAAGATGGCCGCACCGGCGACTCCAGACAAGCCCTGCATAAAGGCGCCCAAGCTCTTGATGACCACTTCCTGCTTGCTCACCATCTCGTCGACAAACAGGGCGGACTGCCGGCCGCCGGTCTCGACGATCACGACGATGCCCTCCCACGGATTTTCCGTGTCGCACGGGATCCCGAAGCGGCGGTGCAGCCGGTGCAGAGGCAGAAGTTTGCCGCGAACCTCGATGAGCTCGCCGCGGCCCTGGACGGTGGTGATGGCGTGGCGCGCCGGGCGCAGCGCGACTTTGACCGAAGTGGTGGGCAGAATAAAGCGGTCGGCGCCCACCCGCACCACGAGACCATCGATGATCGCCATGGTCAGCGGCAGCTTGATTTTGAAAATGGAGCCTTGGCCCACCTCGGAGGAGATTTCCACCACGCCGCGCAGTTTTTGGATGTTTCGTTTCACGACATCCATGCCGACGCCGCGGCCGGAGATGGACG
>CAZAOI010000010.1:0-24488 GCA_964486705.1 uncultured Oleiharenicola sp.
GGCCGGTGTCGGGCGTTCCGCATCGCCTGCAAGCAGGCTCCTACAAAAACGAAAGAAAAGGGGCATTGGACTCAAAGGGAGTAGATTCGCGCGGAGCCCGGGCGATAGGGAAGCAGGGCCCGGGCCGCTGCCCATTCGGGCCCGGCCGGCAAAGCCGCAGTGTCCGGAGGCTTGCAATCAGTCGGGGAGCGGCATCATGGGCCTCACCCGACTTTATGAATATTCTTCCTCTCCGTTTCCTGCTGTCCGCGTTGGCGGCCATCGCCTCGGTCTCACTCGTGACCGCCGCCGAGACCCCGGTGGTTAATGAGGGCTGGATCTCCCTCTTCAACGGCAAAAACCTCGACGGCTGGACGGTAAAGGTGGCGAAGCATCCGCTGGGCGTGAATTACGCAGACACCTTCCGCGTCGAGGACGGTGTGATCAAGGTCGCCTACGACAAATACGGGAAGTTCGACGAGCAGTTTGGGCACCTCTACAGCAACCTCTCCTATTCGCACTACATCCTCCGTCTCGAGTACCGTTTCACCGGCCTTCCGGTGGCCGACTCCCCGGCCTGGGCAAAGTATAACAGCGGCGTGATGATCCACTCGCAGTCGCCGCTGGCCATGACCGTCGAGCAACTCTGGCCGGCCAGCATGGAGGTACAGTTTCTTTGCGTCGGCACCACCGCCGGCCGTCAGACGGGCAATGTCTGCACGCCCGGCACGAATCTGGAAATGAGCGGCAAACTCAGGACCGAGCACATCATTGAAGCCAGCGGTCGCCTCTCCTTCCTCGGCGAGTGGGTTCAGGTCGAGGTGGAAGTCCACGGCAACGACGAAGTCATCCACCGGATCAACGGCGTGGAAGTGCTCCGCTACCAGCATCCCCAGCTCGACCCGCGGGAAGCCGATGCCCAAAGCCTGCTCGCCTTGGGCGCGCCGCTGCAGCTCAGCTCGGGGCACATCGCCCTGCAGGCGGAATCGCAACCCGTGTGGTTTCGCAACATCATGCTGCGACCGTTGGCGCGGTAGGGATATTTTCTCAAACCGTACTCGGCGTTGGAGCCCTCGATTCCACAAAGCGATTCCGGTTCCGGGTGGCTCTGCGCCGGACCGATGCCGCTGCTCTTGGTGGAACGCGACCGCCGGACGCGTTTCCCCAGCGCGCATCAAGCCAACCCGTCCGGAGGCCGGGGTCCACCTTTCAGCCTAGATTCCACAAAAGGATTGGCCACAAAAGGGCGCAAAGGCACCAAGTCGGTGCCTGATCGTGGAGCTAGAAATTAGCACCCCGCAAGTGAGAGCATTCGAATACCAGCCAACTCGATTTTCACTCTGTGTTTTTCGCCTTCTCTGCGTTTCCATGGAGTTTTCTAGGTTCGGGAGAATAGCGCGACCGGTCTATCCCGGTTGCGCTGAACTGCTCCCGCCATCTCGCCCGCGACCTACGGTTCGCGGCTCGCGAGGTAGGCGACGATGGCGACCATGTCTTCCTCGGTCAGGTTGGCCACGACGGGTTTCATCAGCTCAGTGGCGCCACCTTTCCGCGCCCCGTGCTTCAGATCATAGAGCTGGCGCATCAGATAACTGGGTGACCGCCCGACCAGCGGTGGCACGTCCAGCAACCCCCGCAACTCCGGGCCGTGGCACGTCACGCATTGCACGGTCTTCCCGCCCCCGCCCGTCGCGATCAATTCCGCCCCGCGTTGAATGCTTCCGACCGGCACATACGCGACATAGGGCGTGCGGGAATCGCGATTCTCGAACCGCTCGAAGTCTTCGGCAATCTCGATGACCCGGTCGCCGATGGGCTCCGTGCCACCATCAGGCGCCAGCGTCAGCATCCAGCCGGCGATGATCGTCTTCGGGACCATCGCGGTCTCGATCACCTGAATAAAGGACTTCGGCGGCAGCACCGAAAAATAGGCCGCCGCGTCCGCGATCTCGGACTCCGTCGCCGCTTTCGCGAGGGCGATCATGATTGTTTGCGGCAGGCGGGCGGGTGCCGAACCCGGGCGGCTGTCATTCCGGAACGCGAGCATCTGCGCTTTGATGTAGACGGCGCTCAGCCCGGCCAGAGCGGCGTTCTCCGGTCAGCCGGCGCCAGTCGGCAAATGACAGTAGCCGCACGCATACACCAAGGGCGGGCGTCCCTTGGCCACGATGCCCGGCATGGCGGGGTGCTCGGCGGGATGCCAATCGGGGACTTGGGTGCCGATAGCGGCGATTTCTTTACGCGTAAAAGTAACCGCACTTGCCGGGACGTGGCGCGGCGCGGTGTCCTCCACCGGCGCGGCGGCGTCCGGCGGATTCACGGGATAGGCCCACGAAGGCAGTTCGGCCGCGGTGGCGATCACGCCCAGCAACGCGACGGAGATGGCGGCGAGCGGGGTGAAACTACGCATCGCCGGATTTCGGTGACTTTCCGAGCCCAGTCCATTCAAAAACAGCAGGCCCGCAGTCGCCACCGGGACCCGGCGCGGGCTTTTTTCCGGCGCGCCTACTTCGCCAATTCAAAGAGATATTCGACATACGAGAGCGTGGCGCCGTCGTAGCCCTGGATTTTCGGGTTGGTCGATTCGATGACGAAAAATTCGTTGGGCGCGTGCGCGCCCGAGCCGTAGCCGAGCCCGAAGTGGCCCGCCGCCAGACTGAGCGGGGCATCGGTAAAAATATACCCGGGATACGAACCCGCGAGCGTAGGCCACACCACCGGATCGATCCCGACGCGCTTGAGCACCGAGATCTGCGCCTGAATCAACGGCGCCGTGGCCGGCGTCCGCGTCGGATCGTAGCCGCCGGTCATGTTCACCTCGATGTCGCCATAGCCGCGCTTGACGAGGTGCGCCTTCAGAAGGAAAAGAGCCTCCGCCGCCTTCTGCCCGGGCACGAGACGCAGATCGAGTTTCGCCGACGCCTTGTGCGGCAGCACCGTCTTGCCGCCGGGCCCGGTGTACCCGCCGTAAATACCCTCGATGTTGACCGTCGGCTGCGACACGAGTCGCTCGAGCGCGGCGACAAACGGCAGGTCGTCGATCCACTTGACCGCGCCGGATTGCACCTTGTACTGCATCTCCGTCAGGCGCGTCGCCGCGGAGGCGATCAGCGCCTTGTCTGCGGCCGACAACGGCGGCACCTTGTCCATGAAACCGTCGATGGCGGGCGTGTTGCCGTCGGGGGTGACGAGCGTGCTGAGCGCCTGCACGAGGCGCCACACCGGGCTGTCGACCATCGCCTTGTAGGACGAGTGCGTGTCCCGCATGGGGCCGCGGCCCCAGGTCAGGGCGTCGGCGGTCAGTTCAACCTCGATCACGCCCTTCGCGCCGAGATTGACCGTGACCGCCCCGTCGAGACCCTGCGTCGCATGCGGCAGGAAGACGCCGACGCATTTCGCCAGCGCGGCGCGGACTTCGGGATGGAGCGCAATTTGCGCGACGTGCGGCGAGCCGATTTCCTCCTCGCCCTCGGCCACAAGCACGAGATTGACGGGCAATTTCTGGCCGGAAGTGCGAAACGCGTCGAGCGCGGCGAGAAAGGCCGACTCGGGTCCTTTCTGATTCACGGCCCCGCGGCCGACCACCACTTTGCCCAGTCCCGGGCGATCGACGAGCGCGGCAGCGAGCGGCGGCGACGACCATTCCGTCGGGTCGAACTGCTTCACGTCATACATGAAATAGACGCCCACGGTCTTGGGCGCACCCGCGTCCAGCGTGGCGAACACGCCCGGCTTCCCGGCAGTCTCGATCCGGACCACATGCTGAAATCCGACCTCCTTCAACAACGTGATCAGGTAGTCGGCGCCCTCGGGAAAACCGCGGTTCTCCGCCGCAATCGCCGGATGGCGGATCCACTCCTGCAGCCGCGTCACGGCCCGGTCGTGGTTTTGGGCGATGGCGGCCTTGATCGCGGCCACCTCGGTTTCGGCCGCGATCGACCGGGACATTCCCACCACCATCATTAACAAGCACCAACCGAAGCGTGATCGTTTCATAGGGCCCGACAATGCGAGGGCGCAGTTCGACTGCAACGGGAAAGGGGTCAGCGGTCGCGACGTGGGTTCTGCAGGCAAACGATCTGCTCAAGCCCAGTTGGTTTCAGTCCTCCCCGATGCCGGCGCTCAATCCCCTGCTCGTGATGCGGCTGATCCCCTTCAACAACCTGGTGCTTTTTCCCGCGCGGAAGAAGTTCGGCTACGAGGTGACGGCGTTGCGGCGCATGACGATCGGCCGCGGATTTTCGGGGCTCGCGTGGGTGGTGGTCGGCGGCATGCAGCTGATCCTCGACGGCGAACACGCGTTTTCGATTACCTGGCAGGTGCTGGTGTCGGCCACCGGGCTGGAGTTGGCCTATAGCCAGGCGCCGCAATCGATGAAAGGGGCGCTGATGAGCTTCTGGCTCCTCGCGGTGACCGTCGGAAATCTCTGGGTGCTCGTCGTGAATGCCAGCGTGAAGAACGCCGCCGTCACAAATTTCATCGCCGCGACGGGCTTCGGCGTCACGGCCTTCCAGATGTTTTCTTCGCCGGCTTTGCCTTCGCCGCCGCCCTGGCCTTCGGCCTCTGCGCCCGGAGCTACCGCGTGGCCGACCACTACCGGCAGGCGTAGGCGGTCGGCGACCCGGGCCGGACCCCGCGCCGCGGCGCACCCTGGCGTCCGTCCGGACCATCGTCCGCACTAACGCGGCTGGAACACGGAAGACGCCGAGCGAAAACCCAGCTCGCCGGCCCCTCTGGCGCCATGAACTCCCGGGTGACAACGCCTGCTCCACGTCCGTGTCCCAACTTTGTTTTTTGCGGCCGATCCTGCCGCGGAATTAGAGGAATTGGCGGTGCCGCACCCGACGGCGGCGCAGCCCCTCGCCCATCGCATCCTTGTTGAGCCGGAATTGCATCAGCGAGGCCGGAGAAAAATGCGCGCTTGAACCAATCGGCCGCCGCGTTAAGCCAAAAGCGTAGACCACCACCCCGGTCGGCTGCCGCCCTCCCCGTTTAAGATCGCCGCTGAAAAGGCTCCCCAAATAACCCGTCGCCCGCCCATCTCCCCGCTACTCGCGGCCATGGGTAAACCCTCCTTCTCCCATGGCCACTCGCTTCAAGATCAATGGTACTTCCGTTACGGTGCAGGCTGAACCTGACACCCCGCTGCTTTGGGTCGTGCGCGACGAACTCGGCCTCACCGGCACGAAATTCGGCTGCGGCATCGGCCAATGCGGTGCTTGTACCGTGCACCTCGACGGCGAGCCCATCCGCTCGTGCCAGACGCCCGTCGCGACCATCGCCGGTCGAACGATCACGACCATTGAGTCCCTCTCCAAGGACAACTCGCATCCGCTCCAGCAGGCGTGGATCGCGCACGACGTGCCGCAATGCGGCTACTGCCAGTCCGGCCAACTGATGAGCGCGGCCGCGCTTCTCGCCCACAACTCGCATCCGACCGACGCGGATATTGATACCGCCATGGTCGGCAACATCTGCCGCTGCGGCACCTACGACCGGATCCGGGCCTCGATCAAGACGGCAGCGGCCCATTTGCCGCAAAAAACCTAACGGAGGCCACCATGAACCTTTCCCGCCGCGACTTTCTCAAAAACTCTGCTCTCGCTGGAGGCGGCCTGCTTCTCGGCTTTCACGTGCCCAAGGCGTTCGGTGCCGCGGTCGCCACCGGTGTGGTGCACCAGCCCAATGCGTGGGTGCACATCGGGGATGACAACACCATCACCCTGCTTTGCGCCCGTTCCGAAATGGGCCAGGGCGTCTACACCGCGCTCCCGATGCTGATTGCCGAGGAGCTGAACGTGGACCTGGCGGCGATCCACGTGGCGGCAGCGCCGTCGGGCCCGGTTTACGCGAACGCTTTTCTTGGGGCCCAGATAACCGGGGGCTCGACCTCCGTCCGCGAAGGCTGGGAGAAACTCCGCTTGGCCGGAGCGCAGGTGCGCGTGATGCTGGTGTCGGCGGCAGCCAACCGTTGGGGCGTCGATGCAACCCAATGCCGCGCCGAGAAGGGCCTGGTGCACGGCCCGGGCAGTCGGAAGGCGACTTTCGGCGAGCTCGCCGAGGACGCCGCGAAACTCCCGGCACCCGCGGAAGTCGCGCTCAAGGACCCCAAGAATTTCACCATCGTCGGCAAGCGGACGAAGCGACTGGACACGCCCGCAAAGGTGAATGGCACCGCGGTTTACGGCATCGATGTGAAGTTGCCCGGTATGGTTTACGCGTCGCTCGAGCAATGCCCCGTAATTGGCGGGAAGGTGCGCAGCTATGACGCCGCGAAGGCGCGGACGATGCCTGGCGTCATCGACGTGGTGCAGATCCCCGACGGTGTCGCCGTGGTCGCCGACAGTTACTGGCACGCCCGCAAAGCGCGGGAGGCGCTCGCGGTGCAGTGGGATGAGGGGGCCGGCGCGGCCTTGAGCACGGCGTCGATGCTCGCCGGGGTGCGCGACGCAGCCGAAAAGGAAAAGATTATCAGCATCAAGAAAACAGGTGACACCGCCACCGCGCTGGCAACAGCCACCAAGGTCATTCGGGCCGAATACGTCTCGCCCTATCTGGCGCACGCGACGCTCGAGCCCATGAATTTCACCGCCGATGTGCGGAACGGGAAATGCCGGCTCATCGGGCCGACGCAGTTCCAGCAGGGCGCGCAGGGCGCCGTCGCCGCGGCCCTCGGCTGCAAGGCGGAAGATGTCACGGTGGAGACTACTTTCCTCGGCGGCGGCTTCGGTCGCCGACTCGATTTGGACTTCATCGTGCAGGCGGCGCAGATTTCCCAGGCGGTCGGCAAACCGGTGAAACTGCTTTGGACGCGCGAGGATGACATGACCCACGACTTCTATCGGCCGATGGCGTTGCACCGGCTCGCCGCCGGACTGGACACAGCCGGCCGGCCCGTGGCCCTGACCTTTCAGCTCACGTCGCAGTCGGTCACCCAGCGCGCCTTCGGATTGCCCAAGGACACGCTCGATGCCTTCATGGTCGAGGCGGCCGTCGCCCCCTACGCGATTCCCAACCTGACCCACGATCTCGTGATTCACGACACCGGCCTGCGCGTCGGATATTGGCGCTCGGTCAGCCACGCGCT
Source organism: uncultured Oleiharenicola sp. (assembly GCA_964486705.1). Lineage (GTDB taxonomy): Bacteria > Verrucomicrobiota > Verrucomicrobiia > Opitutales > Opitutaceae > Lacunisphaera. The sequence goes on from CAZAOI010000010.1 coordinate 7,067, forward strand.
GAACGCCTTTGCGAACGAATGTTTCATGGACGAGCTCGCGACCGCGGCGGGACAGGATCCCGTGGCCTACCGCTTGGGCCTGCTCCAGGAGCAACCCAGGTTTGCTGCCGTGTTAAAGCTGGCGGCGGGCAAGGCCGGCTGGGGCCAGCCGCTGCCCGCCGGCCGCACGCACGGAGTCGCGCTGATGGAGGGCTACGACACCTTCATGGCCCAAGTGGCCGAAATCTCCGTCGCGAAAGGCGTGATCACCGTGCATCGCGTGGTCGTGGCCGCCGACCTTGGCCACATGATCAATCCCGACACGGTCGAGGCGCAGATCCGCTCCAGCATCGTCTTCGGGCTGACCGCGGCCCTCCACGGGGAGATCACCCTGGTCGCCGGCCGGGTTCAACAAAGCAATTTCCACGACTACCCGGTGTTGCGCATGAATGATACGCCACAAATCGAAATCGTGTTGGTGGAAAGCACGGAGAAGCCTGGCGGCATCGGCGAACCCGCCACGGCCCTGATCGGTCCCGCGGTTGCGAACGCACTTTTCGCGGCGACGGGCAAGCGCGTCCGCCAACTCCCGCTCACCCCCGCGAACATCGCGAAAACCTGACGAGGAAGAGGAATCGGGCCTTTCTCCGTAATCCGTGGTGACAAACCGGAATCCCCGCTGCCACGCTGTTGGGCGATGCCCACTCCTCCCTGCCCTGCCTGCACTCTCGAAGACATTCTCAGTCACGCCGATCGCTGGGAGTGCGCGACGTGCGGCCATGAGTGGCCGAAGGAAGCCGCGCCGGAAGCGGCTCGGATCGTCAAGGATGCCAATGGCACGCCGCTGGCCGAGGGCGACACCGTCGCCTTGATCAAGGACCTGAAGCTGGGCGGCGGATCGCAGGTGCTCAAGGCCGGCACCAAGGCCAAGAACATCCGTCTGGTCGACGGCGACCACGAGATCGCCTGCAAAATCGACGGCAGCTCCCTGGCCCTCAAGGCCTGCTTTGTGAAGAAAGCCTGAGCTAGCGCCGCGCTTAGCCCGGTGGCAACCCCACCGCGGCACGCACCCGGTCGCCGCAGGCGGCCACCGCATCGGAGAAAGACCAGCCCAGCCACGCGGCCACATTCGCGGCGGCGCGGTCCATCGTGAGGGACGATCCGGCAAAGTTGTGTTTACCCGGCTCACGCACCACGCCGTCCGCGCCCACTTCGATGGCCAGACGCCCGATCCGGTAGCGGCCAGGCCCCGCGCCGGCCGCCGCCATGGCGTCCGTTGTGAAGAGCACCTTGTTCGGTGGCTTGGCGCGGACGAAATTGCGCAAGACGCCGGGTGACAAATGCAGGCCGTCGGGGATGAACACCGCCGTCAACTCGTCGCGCGCGAGCAGGCGCTGGATGATGTTGTCATGCCGCGGCAGCTCCAGCGGGACCCCGTTGCCGAGGTGGGTGCACAGCGTCAGCCCCGCGGCGATCGCCGCATCGATTTCGGCATCCGACGCTTGCGAGTGGCCAATCGCGACATGAGTGCCGGCGGCCACAACGTGAGCGATGTAGTCCGATGCACCCGGCAATTCGGGGGCCATCGTCACGAGGCGAATCCGTCCGTTCGCCGCCGCCTGCAACCGGTCAAACCCGACCAGGCTCGGCGCAGTCATCAGTTCCGCCGGATGCGCCCCATGGTAGCCAGGCAGCGGACTCAGGTGCGGCCCCTCAAGATGGTAGCCGGCGATCATCGCACCAATCACCGGATCGGCCGCGCAATAACCCTCTACCCGCGCCAGTTGGGCCGCAACGGCCTCAGGCCGATTCGTGATCAGAGTCAGGAGAATGCCACCCGTGCGATGCCGAAGCAGTGCGTCGACCGCCCGCCGCAGGTGGGCCTGAGCCATTTCGCCATCCTGAAAATCGACGCCGGCAAAACCGTTGACTTGCAGGTCAAAATACGGGGCCGCGCCGTCGTGCAGTTGGGACCCAGGCAAACTGGAATTCACTGAACCCATGGTAGAAAAAACAACGGTTGACCCGCCGTTGAAGGGCCGCACCCGCCTGGCCGCGAGGCCGAACGGCGTACCGTCAAATCGTGGCAGTAAAACCTGCGGCCGGGTTCCATCGTCATGCGGGCACGCAATCCGCCGCGACCAGTGCAGCCGGCAGCAGCGCCGCCGCCGCCGGATCCAGATGCAGTCGGGCGTTCGGATGCTGCCGCAACAGCGTCGCCGGACAGGACGGCCCAATCGGGCCGGTCAGCGTCGACAAAACCGCGGACGATTTCCGCGCCGTCGGGACGTGGCACGACAACATGCGCGCCCGGGCAAAGACGGGCAACGTGATCGAAAGCGCGAAACGCGGGACGCCGGCGATGGCTGGAAAGCAGCCATCGTTGACTTGCTGCTGGCGGCAAACGGGGTCCATCTCGACGATCTTCACGGCCACGGGATCGTTAAAGTCGGCGACGGGCGGATCGTTAAAAGCAACATGGCCGTTTTCGCCGATGCCCATGCCGATGAGATCGATCGGGGCCGCCGTCAACAGGCCGGCGTAGCGCACGGCTTCGGATTCCGGATCGGACGCGTCCCCGCGGATCGGATGAAACTCCGCCACCGCGATGCGATGAAAAAAATGATCCTGCAGATAGCGACTGAAACTTTGCGCATGATTCAGCGGCAACCCCACGTAGTCGTCCATGTGAAACGCCACCACCCTTGCCCACACTGCCGGCTCCGCTGCCGCCAGATCGGCCAGCGCCGTGTAGAAATCATCTTGGGACGGCGCGCTCGAAAGGATCACGCGGGCGCCCCCCCCGGCAGTGACGCAGGCCTTGACTTGGGCGTGCGCCCGGGCGGCGGCCGCCCGCCCCATCGCCGTGCGGTCGGGGTGGAAGTGGACGATAAGCTGGTCGACGGTGAAGGCCATAGAGGATCGTCCATCAAGCGAAAGGGGCGACCGAGCGAGAACCACAGGAAAGCCTGCCCTGGTCAATGGAAACTCGCCCGCTTTCGCGGGAAGGAAGTTTTGCCCGCCGCCCGCGGAGCTTTGACGTTGCCAACCTTCCCTGGTTGCCCCTCCGTCGGCCGATCCGTTGGGTCCACCCTTGATTTAATGATTCCGCCCTCCCCTCGAAAAATCCGCGGCCTGCGTTGGTATATTGTCGGCCTGCTGGCGCTGGCTTCGGAACTCAACTACCTCGACCGGCAGACGCTTTCGGTGCTCGCGCAGACCCTGCAGGACGAGCTGGGCTTCACCACGATCGAGTATTCCTACATCACCTCGGCGTTCCTCATGAGCTACACCGCAATGTATCTCGTGAGCGGACGGTTGGTGGACTGGCTTGGCGCCCGGCGCTCGTTTTCGATTTTCGTCCCCGCATGGTCGTGCGCGACGATTCTTCACTTCTTCGCCAGCACCCCCCTCCAGTTTGCCTCGTGCCGGTTCCTGCTTGGCGCCACCGAACCCGCAAACTTTCCCGCGGGGGTCAAAGCCGTCTCGGAGTGGTTTCCGCTGCGGGAACGCGCCCTCGCGGTGGGCATTTTCAACGCGGGGACCGCGATCGGCGCCGGCCTCGCGGCCCCGGCGGTGTCGTTGATCGCCCTGACGCTGGGCTGGCGCTGGGCCTTTGTCGTCACCGGCGGACTCGGGTTCGCCTGGGTCTTGGTCTGGCGCCGGTTCTACCACTCCCCGAAAGATCACCCGCTCATCACCCGCGAAGAGAGAATCCTCATCCTCGACGGCCAGCCGGCGGATCAGCCACCCGAGCCCATGATGCCGTGGGCGCAGATTCTGCGTTCGCGCGCGGCGTGGGCTTGCGTGCTCGCCCGCATGCTCACCGATCCGATTTCCTATTTCTTCATCTTTTGGACGCCAAAATTCCTGCAGCAGGAGCAGGGCTTCAACTTGGCTGATATCGGCAAATTCAGCTGGATTCCGTTCGTGGCGCTCGCGCTCGGCAATATTTTCGGCGGCCTCGCGCCCAATCGGCTGGTCCAACTGGGCTGGTCGGTGAATCGCGCCCGCAAGTCCGTGATGCTCCTCGCCTCGCTCGCCATGCCCGTGCTTTGCTTCTCGATCGCCAGCTGTCGGGTGCCGGCCTTGGCGCTGACCTACATCAGTCTCGCCATGTTCTTCCACGCCGCGTGGGCCAACATGACCTTGCCCGCCGAAGTCCTCCCAGCCCGCGCCATCGGCTCGGTGACCGGACTGGCCGGCGCCATGGGTGGAGTCATGGGTATCTTGTCGCAAACCGCCATCGGCTGGACGGTGCAGACGATTTCATTCACCCCCGTTTTCGCGGTCGCGGCCTTTATGCACCTCGCGGCGCTGGCCGGTGTGTCCCTCCTGACCGGGAAGATCGGCCAGGCTTCGCCCCCGCCAGCCGGCGCCGCCTGAACTGCCGCCCAGGTGATCGTCGCCACCCGAAACCAAACAGCGCGTCTTGCGCGTTCTCCCCTTCGACCTTGACGAGCCCGTCGCTGCCGAGCTCGTCCAGCACCTGCACCGCCTCTCGCCCCGCAGCTTGCCACTCTCGCTCCACCTTCCTCGCGGCGCGAGGGGCCCCCACCCTCAAGATCAGCCGGTCCGGCTGAGCGGCTGGGCCGCTGGCAGCACCAGGCAAGTCACCCGCCTTCTGCACCGTTGACGCCCCACGCCCAGGTGGCGACCCTTCTGGCAAGAGACCTGCTTACCAGCGAACGCAAGTACCCCTCAACCATCGTGTCGATCCTCAGCCCTACCTACGAATCCGGCCATTTTTTTGACGAAATGTTCGTGTCAGGCGCGCAAGTGCGCCCGCACTACCAGCGACTGGCCGACCGCCTTGGCACGCTTCCGGTGCCGGAGTTCGACCAGCGCCGCGCCGCCGTCGACCTGGCTTTCCTTCGGCGCGGCGTAACCTTCACCGTCTACAACGACGACGCCGGCACCGAGCGCATCTTCCCTTTTGACCTCGTCCCCCGCATCATCCCCAACCAGGAATGGACTCGGATCGAGGCCGGCCTGATCCAGCGCATCACGGCGCTCAACCTCTTCCTCGATGACATTTATCACGGCCAGAAATGTCTGAAGGACAAAATCGTTCCGGCGGCTCTGATCCTCGGCGCAAAGCATTTCCGGCGCGAGTTCATGAACTGCAAAGTGCCGCGCGGGATCTACGTCCACATCTGCGGCACCGACCTCATCCGCGACCACGCCGGCAACTACCTTGTCCTCGAGGACAACCTGCGCTGCCCCTCCGGCGCCAGCTATATGATCGAAAACCGCGCCGCCATGCGCCGCGCGTTTCCGAACCTCTTCCAGAGCTACGGGGTCCGACCCGTCGAGGGCTACGCCAACGAACTCCTCAAGGCCCTTCTCCACATCGCCCCCGCCCGGAGTGACAAACCCAACGTCGTCCTCCTCACGCCCGGCGTCTACAACAGCGCCTATTTCGAACATTGCTTCCTTGCGCGCCAGATGGGCATCCCGATCGTCGAGGGCCGCGACCTCGTTGTGCGCGACGCCCACGTCTTCATGCGCACCACGGCCGGCCTCGAGCCCGTCGATGTCATCTACCGGCGGATCGACGACGATTTCCTCGATCCGTTGGTTTTCCGGCCCGATTCGATGCTCGGCGTCCCCGGGCTCGTCAACGCCTACCGCGCCGGCCACGTCGCCCTCGCCAACTCCATCGGCACCGGGATCGCCGACGACAAGGTAATCTACGCTTACGTCCCGCGCCTCATCAAATACTACCTCGGCGAGGACGCGATTCTGCCGAACGTCAACACCTACCTCCCGTCCGAGCCGCTCGAGCGCAAATTCATCCTGGAAAACATCGAGAAGCTCGTCGTGAAGGCCGCCAACGAAGCGGGCGGCTACGGCATGCTGATCGGCCCGGCCGCCAGCAAGGCCGAGTGTGAAACCTTCCGCGGCCTCGTCGCCGCCAATCCCCGCAACTACATTGCGCAGGACCCGATCAGTCTGTCGCGCTCGCCGACGTGGTGCGACGGGCAGCTCGAGGGGCGCCACATCGATCTGCGGCCCTACATTCTCTACGGAGAAAAAATCACCGTCACCCCCGGCGGTCTGACCCGCGTCGCCCTGCGCAAGGGTTCGCTCGTCGTCAACTCGTCGCAAGGCGGCGGCTCCAAGGACACCTGGGTGCTCCAAGGCGACGCCTAGCCCCTCTCCTGCCTCCGCGCCGCCGACGGCGCAGCCGCCCCCATCGCCCGACACCTTCTCCCGTGCCCTCCACCCACAAATCCCCTCCGCCCCGCCCGCAAGCCACCGTCATGCTTTCGCGCGTCGCGCATTCGCTCTATTGGATGAGCCGCTACATTGAACGCGCCGAAAACCTCGCGCGGCTGCTGGACGTCAACCTCCAGCTACTGCTGGATTTTCAAGGCTTCACCGGCACCACCATTCAAGAGCACTGGGGCTCCATTCTGCTGAGCTCGGGTGACGAGGAGCTTTTCGCCAAGCACTACAAGACCGCGGACAGCCGGAACGTCACTGAATACTTCGCCTTCGACGTCCGCAATCCGAACTCCATCCGCTCCTGCGTCAACGCCGCCCGGGAAAACGCCCGCATGGTCCGCGACCAGATCTCGGTCGAGATGTGGGAGACGATCAACGAGCTCTACCTCCACCTGGCCAGTCACAACGCCAAGGAAATCTGGGCGAGCGGCGGAGCCGGGGAATTTTTCAACAGCGTGAAACGCAGCGCCCACCTTTTCCAGGGCCTGACCGCCTCCACCTACTCGCGCAGCGAGGGCTGGGAGTTCATCGAGTTCGGCAAATACATCGAACGCGTGGACAAGACCACTCGCATCCTGGATGTGAAATACCACATCCTCCTCCCGGACGCGACCGACGTCGGCGGCGCCGTCGACACCGCGCAGTGGCAGGCCGTCCTCCGCTCCGCCAGCGCGCTCGAGGCCTACCGGCGTTTCTATGTCAGCGAGATTCTGCCGTGGAAAGTGGCCGAGTTCCTCATCTTTTCCGACTCCTTTCCCCGTTCCCTTCATTTTTGCGTGGCCCAAGTGGACGAGTTCCTCCGCCGGATTTTGGGCGACACCGGCGTCCGCCCGCGCACCGAAGCCGGCCGCACCTCCCGCCGCCTGCTCGCCGACCTCCAGTCGCTGACCATCGCCGACATTCTCCAGAAACACGGCCTGCACGAATTCCTCATGGAAGTCCAAAAATCCATTGATCTCATCGGTGATGAGGTGGTCGAAACAACCATGTTTTACCCCGCGGAATCGTCGGGCGACATCCAGCAGCAGCAACAGCAACAATAACTCCCCGCCCGCTGCCGACCGCGGAAGGTCGCCACGATTTCTGTTCTGCGTCCATGCATCTTCGGATCCTCCATCGAACCACCTTCAGCTACGCCGGGCCGGCGCACGATAGTTTCAACGAGGTGCGCCTCCGGCCGATTGACGACGCCACCCAGCGCTGTCGCGAATTCGCGCTGCACCTCACCCCCTCGGCCACGACCCGCGACTACACCGATTTTAACGGCAACACGATCCACTACTTCGACGTGACCGACGCGCACCGCAAGCTGATCATCGAGGCCATCTCGACCGTCGACACCGTGCCCCTCGCGGACCGCGCCCCGATTCCGACCGGGGCCGCTGCCCAGCCCGGCGATCCCGTCGAGCGTGAAATGCTGGCCGAGTTCTACACCAGCTCGCCCTACGTTCCTCTCGGCGTCGAACTCTGGCGCGAGGCGCAGGATGCCCTGGCGGACGGCCGCAGTGATGTCTGGAGCGACGTCTGCCGCCTCGGCGGCCACATCTACCGGACCTTCGCCTACAAACCCAAGATCACCGGGGTTAACACCCGCGCCAACGACGCCCTTAAACTCCGGATGGGCGTCTGCCAAGATTTCGCCCACGTCCTGCTCGGCCTCTGCCGCAGTGTCGATATTCCCGCCCGGTACGTCAGCGGCTATTTTTTCAACAACACCCGCCGGCCACGCGAGATTGAGGCGTCCCACGCTTGGATCGAGGCCTATGTGCCGGGCTACGGTTGGGCGGCCTTCGATCCGACGCATGACCGGCCCGCTGATGAACGCTACGTCAAGGTCGCCGTCGGACGCGACTATACCGATATTCGCCCGGTCAACGGCACCTATCGCGGAGCGCCGACCCGCTCGCTGAAAGTCGAAGTCACCGTCCGCGAGATTCCCGCGCCCGCCGCGCGCCCGAAGCCGCGCAAACGAGCCGCCCCGCCGTCCACCTGACCCTCTGCGCCCCCAATGTTTCTCCGCCTCATCCATCTGACCCGCTACGAATACTCGCGGCCGGTCACCTTCGCGCCCCACGCCCTTTATCTGCGCCCGCGCGAAACGCCCCGCCAACGCCTCCACGAGTTCAAGCTCGACGTCACGCCGAGCCCGCGCCGCATCGCCACCAGCGACGCCGAGGACAACGCCCTCGACTGGGCCTGGTTCTCGCCCGACCTCACTTCCACCACCTTGGAATTTCGTTCCGAGTTCATGGTCGAGACCCTCGACACCAATCCCTTCGATTTTTTTCTCAAGCCCTCCGCGCTGACTTTTCCATTCCACTACGACGACGCGGAACGCTATCCGCTCGCCTCCTGCCTGCAGCTCCCGCGCGGGACCGACGACGGACAGCTCCGCGCCTGGTTCGCCCGCCACCTGCCGGCTCCGCCCACCGACACGATCGCGTTTCTGAGCGCGCTCAACACGGCGGTCTGCCAATCACTGGCCTACACGCGCCGCGACGAGCCTGGGATCCAAACTCCGACCGAAACCTTGGCGCGCGGCGGCGGTTCGTGCCGGGATTATGCCGTCTTTCTCATCGCCCTCTGCCGCTCCCTCGGCCTCGCGGCCCGGTTTGTCAGCGGCTACCTCCACGAGCCGCCCGCACCCGGCACCACTCATCCGCTCCCGCCCACGATGCACGCATGGGCCGAGGTCTACCTGCCCGGCGCCGGCTGGCGCGCCCTCGACCCCACGCGCGGGATTTTTTGCGACGACGCGTTCGTGGCGGTCGCCCACGCTTCACTGGCGGAAAGCGTGAACCCAATCCAGGGCGGCTTCTTTAGTGCCATCCCCGCCTCCTCGACGCTCTCCACCCATCTCACGATCGAGAAACTCTAAAGTCAGCTCGCCCGTCCCGCTCCCTCCCGCAACTCCATGCCCGCCGCACCCTATTCCGAACCCTCTTGGAAGAAACTCCGCGCGTGCGGCGCCGCCGTCGAGGCCTCGCTGCAACGCAACGGCGTTCTCCTGACGATGGGCGGGGAACCGACGTTCGTGCCCGTCAGTCCGAGTGGCGCGGAATGGCAGACGGCGGCGCTCGGTCCCACCAAACTCGCGTACGCCCGTCAGCTCGCGCGGGAGCTCGTCCGCACGGCCTTTCCCGGCTCGGTCGTCCTCGAGATCTCCGGCAAACACTATCCCGGCGAGCCGCTGCCCCGTTGGGCCCTGCTCATCCAAGGCCGCGCCGATCTCGAGCCCGTGTGGCGAGACATCACCCTCCTTCGCGGCGACACCAAACCGGGCCCGCACAAACCCGGCGACGCGAAAAAATTCCTCGCTGACCTCGCCGCCGCGCTCGCCGTCGATTCCAAGCATTCCCTCCCCTTCGCCGAGCCGGACGCCCCCGCCAAAATCATCGGCTACGTCCTGCCCCTCGATCAGCCCGCCGCCACGTGGGTGACCGACAACTGGACTCCGGCCTTCGCGGCCCCCGGAGCGGGCATTCCGCCCATCATTGCGCTTTTTCCCGGTGAAAGCCCGGCCGGCCTCCGTCTTCCGCTCGACCAGCTCGGAGAGAAGAATCTCCGGCGGGCCCTCACGGCCGAAATCCGGGACGGCGCCCTCACGATTTTCATCCCGCCGTTGCTCCTGGCGTCCTACCTCGCGCTCTTGGGCCACATTGAAAGCGTTCTCACGGCGCGAAATCTGCGCGACGTGGTTCTCGCCGGCTACGCGCCGCCCCCCGACCCGCAGTTGCCGACCGTCGGCCTTGCGAGCGACCCCGGGGTCCTCGAGATCAACGTCTCGCCGTGCGCCACCTGGGCGGACTACGACCGGCAACTCGTCCAGCTCTACGCCGCCGCGGCTGCCTGCGGCCTCTGCGCCCGCAAACTGCAGTTCAACGGCCGCGAAGTCGGCACCGGCGGCGGCGCGCACCTTGTCTTCGGCGGACCGGTCGGCCTGCTCTCACCGTTCTTCGCCTTTCCCGCGCTGCTGCCGTCGATCATCCGCTATTTTCAACATCATCCGGCGCTGAGCTACACGTTCACCGGCTCCTATATGGGCCCCAGCTCCCAGGCCCCGCGCATCGACGAGTCGACCTTCGAAGCGCTCTACGAACTGGAAATCGCCTGCGCCGGTGCGGAAAATTTCGGGCAACCGCAAAATCTGGCGCTGTTCGATCTGCTCTTCCGCGATCTCCTGATGGACCGGTCGGGCAACACGCACCGCGCCGAAATCAGCGTCGACAAACTCTGGAATCCTTTCGCGCCGAATGGACGCCTGGGACTGGTTGAGTTCCGCGCCTTCGAGTCACACCCGGCGGCGGCCGTGCAGTCCGCCACCGCCCTCTTCGTTCGCGCCATCCTCGCCCGCCTCTGCGCTGCGCCCTTCCCATCGCCCTTCATCCGCTGGGGCGGCGAGCTTCACGACCGTTTCTTCCTGCCCGCCTTCGTCTGGGAAGATCTGGCCGCCATCTGCGCGGACCTGCAGGCCCACGCCCTTCCGTTTGACCCGGAATGGCTGCGCGCGCCCTGGGAGTTCCGCTTCCCGAAACTCGGCGAAATCCCGCTCCCGGCCGAAAACTCCTCCGTCGAATTCCGCCAGGCCCTTGAAGCCTGGCCGCTCCTCGGCGAGTCGCCCAACGCCGGAACCGTCGCGCGCACCGTGGATTGCTGCCTCGACCGGATTGAGGCCCGGGTCGCCGACGCCAAACTGCTCGAATCAGGTCTGCTCCTCGTCAACGGCCTCCCTTGCGAATTCCGCACCCTGGTCGGCGGCGGCGCGGCCAGCGGCATCCGCTACCGCGCCTTTTATCTGACGCCGTCACTGCAGCCGCACATTCCGGTCCACGCCCCGCTGCTGCTCGAATGGGTGGACCGCGAGACGCTCACCGTCCTGGCAGCGGCCCGCTGGCACGTGTGGAATCCGCGCGACGCCGACTACGCCACGCCGCCCGCCGACGATGCCGCCGCCGCCACGCGCCGCGCCGAGCGCTGGGAGCCGTGGACGAAAACCATCGGCCAGGCCCGCTTTGTCCCCAAGATCGATTTCCCGCCGGAAGGCCGCCACACCCTCGATCTCCGCCGCTACCCCGCGCAGCGGAAGTGACGCCGACCGCATTCCTGACTGGATCAAGCAACCTGGAGATAAACCCCAGGTTGCTTGGAGACCCGGGCGTGTTTTCTCGAACCCGTTTGGCATCCCGCACGCAGTGACGCAGCAGGGAAATGTTCGCGCCCCGACCGCGCAAAGAACATCTTTATGAACGTCAAACTGTCGGCTCGCAGCCTCGACACTTCGCTTTGCACAGAATGACAGGCCGGGTGAGTTGGCTGGGTTTGAAAGCAAAAAAAGCTTCAGGCCATTAAGCCTGAAGCGGGGGCAGACGAGTTGCGGGAAAAGCCGGTTACTTCGCGTTCTTCTTGTCGCGCTTGTCCGCTTTTTTCTGCGCTGGTGTCTTCAGCGGCTGTTTCTTCGTCTGTTTCTGGGAGTTTTGTGTTTTGGCCATAAGATAAATTGAACCGGGAGGAGGGCGCCGGAGCGAGCAGCAATTTCGCGCTGCCCGCAGTCAAAACTCGTTGGTCTCGTCCGGCTGCTTCCGCGCCGCAAATCGGCCGCGAACCTCGAAGACGAAATTGTCGAGCGCTTCCGGGTCGACGGGAGTCGCCGTTGAGGGCGAGGGGCCAGGCCAGCAACCCTTCGCGCTCGGCGGTGTGAAAGTGTTGCGCCTCCGCAATCGTACTGGGCATACACTCAAACGGACCCAAGCAAAGGGCGGCATCGATCTGACCGCGATTCCATTCGTGCAACGGGCCGCCCACCGTCATGATCGCCTCCCCGAACAACTCCGTGCGGATAGCGGGCTGAGCCACCGCCACCGCGGACTCACTCCGCTCCGGCCAGCCGAGCGCGCGGCCCGCTTCGTCGGGCCCTGCGGCATATTTGGCGTGCGACTCAACCGTCCCGTCACCGCCACCCCGGCGACTCTGGCAAGATCCCAGGCCCGCAACAATTCCATGAGACAAGATTCGGGTTTCTTGCCATGCTCGACCAGTTGCGCCCGCCCCCAGCCGGCCGGCCTCACAACTCTCGGTCGGTGACTCTCGCACGCACTTGATTCCAACTTTGCCGCAGGCCTCATTTTTGGTGATGACCCGACAACCCGATTACGCGTCCGGACCCGCCTACGGGCGACGATGCGTTCGTACGTGGCAATGTTCGGCGGTCCGCGCCTCGGTCTGGCGGGCCCGAATCCGTTGCGGTGCCCCGCTCGCCGCCACCGCAGGGCGGTGGTCGTGTTCGCCCGCTTGATGCTGCCAGTGCTGGGCGGGATCGTTAAGATGCTCGGTGGACCGTCGCTCAATGCTGGTATTGCTCAGGGTTTCGCCGGGGGGCGAAACGAAGGGGGAAAATTCCTGACAAGGTCTGTTTTTCATAAGTCTCCCTGGTTGTAGACAACACACTATCGCACCTATTTTCATGCTGACCGCGCACTTCTTGCTCAGTTTCAATCGTAAATCACCCCTTTCGCAAATGGCGCCCGCAACCGTTTCCCCCGTCCCAAGCAAATTCTGATCCCAGCCCGCCCCGTCCGGGCCCGTCGGTCACCCACGGGCAATGGGGCGCGCCGGATCGGCAATCCACTCGCTCCATGACCCGGCGTAAAGTTTCGAGCCGGTCAGGCCGGCATGCTCCATCGCCAGGAGATTGGCGCACGCCGTGATCCCCGAACCGCATTGATGGACCACCTCCGCTGGCCGCCACTCGCCCAGGAGGGCCTCGAATTCCCGCCGCAATTCCAGCGGAGGGCGCATCGTCAGATCCGGATTCAGATTCAACTTAAAGAAACGATTCCGCGCGCTGGGAATGCGCCCGGCCACCGGGTCGATCGGCTCATTTTCTCCGCGAAAGCGTTCCGCCGTGCGCGCGTCGAGCACGCGCCCCTGGCCGGCATTCACCTGCGAAAGCACCTCGGCCACCCCCACCCCTTGCCCGGGATTGGGCTGGGCGACCACGTTGCCGCGACCGCGGGGCCCCGGCAATTCAGCCGTGACCGGCCGACCCTCGGCCAGCCACTTCGGCAGGCCGCCGTCAAGGACCGCCACCTGCGTCAGGCCGATCCAGCGCGCGAGCCACCACAGGCGCGCCGCGTATTGTCCGCCCACATCGTCGTAGGCTACGAGCTGCGTCTTTGCGTTGACGCCATTCGCGGCGAGGAAGGAGGCAAAGTCGGCGACCTGCGGCATGGGATGACGGCCATTCAGGCCGGTCTTCACGCCGGAGAGCGCGGTATCCACGGGGGCAAAGCAGGCCCCGGGAATATGCCCCTCGCGGTAGACGCGGGCACCGCGCTGGGCGTCCACCAGGTCGTGCCGGCAATCGAAGACGATCCATTCGGGATCGGAGAGGTGCTGGCCTAAGCGTTCGGAATCGACCAGCAAGTACATCGCGCGGTTTCAGGAAAACCAAACCCGGTCACCCTTCTTATAGGGCACATTCCCATCGAACCCACCCGGCACCTCGCTAAACCGGATCGCCTGGGTGCAGCCGATCTCCGAGGAAAAATAGCCAATGACCGTCAGTTCCTTGACGACGCGGAACCAGTGATCCGGTTGCTCCTTTGTTTTTCCCTTCGTATACGCGGCTTGCTCGGCATCGAGAGCGTTGAGGAAATCCGTCCGCACCGCGGCCGGAGCTCCGACGAAAGCGCGGCCATATTTTGCGCTGAACCGTTGGGCCAGCCCGTCGATCCCGGACTGAATCGCCGCCTGCTGGTTCGTCGCGTAGCAATCGCGCACCATCATCGTGATGAACGCGCCGATGCCCACGGCCTTGGCGCCCGGGACATCCGTCACCGGGATGATCGTGTCGCCGATCTCGTCGAGCAAAGCCAGGTCGGCGGGACTCGCCTGACCGGCCGCACCGGTTGCCTCCGCCGTCCAAGCGCCGTGCAGGAGTCGCGGGCCGAGCAGCGTGCCGCCCATGAGGGTGGCGAGGCGGATGATGGATTCGCGACGGTTCACGGGGCCGAGGGCTCAGAGATTTCCCTTCTTCAACTCGCCCACGGCAAAATCAGCCGCCCGGGCGGTCATTGCCATGTAGGTCAACGACGGATTCACGCAGGCTGCGGACGTCATGCAGGCGCCGTCGGTGAGGAAGACATTCGGCGCATCCCAAACCTGATTGTGGCCGTTGAGCACGGACGTCTTCGGATCGCGACCCATCCGCGCCGTACCCATCTCATGAATGCCCTGGCCAAAAGTGTAGCCGCTGTCGGTCGTCCGGACATTTTTCACCCCGGCGGCCTCGAGCATCTCCGCCGCGTCCTGCTTCATGTCCGCGCGCATTCTCTTCTCATTGTCGCGCATCTCGCAATCGATCGCCAGGACGGGCAATCCCCACTGGTCGCGCACCTCGTGATTCAGCCGCAAGCGGTTGTCGTGGTTCGGTAAAATCTCCCCGAAACCGGTCATGCCAATGGTCCACTTTCCCGGTTCGCGCAGCGCCTCTTTGAGCGGCGCGCCGATCCCGAGCTCGGCAACCTCACGCCCCCACCCCTCGCGACTGGCGCTGCCCTGGTAGCCAAAACCCCGCATGTAGCCGCGGCCCTCGTCTCCGGCCAGATTGCGAAACCGCGGAATATAAAACCCATTCGGCCGCCGCCCATTGACATACCGGTCCGCAAAACCCTCAACGTCGCCGACCGCGCCGCAGCGAAAGTGATGATCCATCACATTGTGCCCAAGCTCTCCGCCGCTGCTGCCGAGGCCGTCCGGCCAGAGGTCGGTGGCCGAGTTCATCAGCAACCAGGCGGAATTGAAGGCCGACGCGCACACAAACACGATCTTCGCCGTGAATTCATAGGTCTGCTTCGTCTCAGCATCGAGCACTTCGACGCCCCGGGCCCGCTGGCGGTCGCGGTCATAAAGCAGGCGCGTCGCAATCGAAAATGGCCGGAGCGTGAGATTGCCCGTCTTGACCGCCGCCGGCAGCGTGGAGGACTGCGTGCTGAAATAGCCACCAAAGGGACAGCCGAGCCAGCACTTGTTGCGAAACTGGCAATTGACCCGATCGTTGTGGGGCTGCGTGAGATTTGCCACCCGGCCGATGATCAAGCGCCGGGCGTCCTGGTAATGCGTCCGAATCCGCGCGGCCACGTCCTTCTCGACGCAGTTGAGCTCCATCGGGGGCAGAAACTTCCCGTCGGGCAGCTGCGGCAGGCCCTCGAGCGAACCGCTGATGCCGGCGTAGGATTCGACGTGGTCGTACCAAGGGGCCAGGTCGCCGTAGCGAATCGGCCAATCCACCGCGATGCCTTCCTTGCCGTTGGCCTCAAAATCCAGATCGCTCCACCGGTAGCTTTGGCGCCCCCAAGTCAGGGAACGGCCACCGACATGATAGCCGCGAAACCAGGAAAAGGGTTTGGTCTCCACGTAGGGGCACTCCTTTTCGTCTACCCAATAGTGGAGATTGAGCTCGTTGAGCGTGTAATCGCGACTCAACACCGGGTGCGCCGCCACCATCTCCGTGGTGCGCTTGAAGCGATGCGGCACCTCCCACGGCGCTTTGAGGGCCGTCGTATAACCGCTGATATGCTCGATGTTGCGCCCCCGCTCCAGCAACAGGACCTTCAGACCCTTCTCGGTCAGTTCCTTCGCGGCCCAGCCGCCGCTGATGCCGGAGCCGACGACGATCGCATCATAGTGTTGGGAGGCGGTGGACATAGGGAGAAAATCGAAAGCAAAGTCAAACTACGCCCCGGCCGGCGTTCGCGGCAAGCCCAACCACAAGAAATCTATCCGCGCGCCCCGAGGCCGCGCTCATCCCGACCGCTTCAGCGCGGCACAGAACCGCGCGAGCCGAACCAGCCCCTCGGCGATGATCTTGTCGGACGTGGCGTAGCTGAGGCGCAGGTAGCCTTCGGCGCCGAAGGCCGAGCCCGGGACCGCCGCGACTTTTTCCTGTTCGAGCAGCTTGGCGCAGAAGTCGACGTCCTTCAGCCCGAAGCTGGAGATATTGGGAAAAAGATAAAACGCGCCGCCGGCGAGCAGACAGGTGATCCCGGGAATTTTGTTCAGCTCGGCGTGCAGGTGTTTGCGGCGGCGGTCGAAAGCGATCTTCATTTCCGCAAGGGCCGCAACGGCCTTGGCCTTTTCCTTGAGCGCGGCGAGCGCGCCGTACTGGGCGAAGGTCGTGGCGTTGGACGACATCTGGCTCTGGAGTTCGGCGCAGGCTTTCGCGATCGGCGCGGGCGCGACCAAGGTGCCGAGCCGCCAGCCGGTCATCGAGTAGGTCTTGGAGAAGCCGGCAACCGTGATGGTACGCTTCTCTATTTCGGCGCCGAGCATGGCAAAATTCACCGGCTCGTTGCCGTCGTACATCAGGTGTTCGTACATCTCGTCAGCGAGCACGTAGAGGTTGTGCTTCACGGCGACCTCGGCGAGGGCCACAAGCTCCGCGCGGGTGTAGATGGCGCCAGTCGGATTCGACGGGGAATTGAGGATGAGAAGCTTCGTCTTCGGCGTGATCGCGGCCTCGAGCAGAGCGGGCGTGAGTTTAAAACCGGCCCGGTCGTCGCATAGCACGAACTTCGGCGTGGCGCCGGCGAGCTTCACCATCTCCGGATAGCTGACCCAATAGGGCGCGGGGATGATCGCCTCGTCGCCCGGGTTGCAGGTCGCGAGGATGGCGAGATAACAGGAATATTTTCCACCCGGGGACACAACGACCTGCGCCGGGGTAATCTTATAGCCGTACTCCGCGAGGTAGCGTTCAGCGATGGCCTGCCGCAACGGCTCGATGCCGGGGGTGGGCGCGTACTTGGTCTTGCCCAACTGGAGTGCGGCGATGGCCGCGTCCTTGATGAACTGTGGCGTGTCGAAGTCCGGTTCGCCCGCGGCGAAGCTGCAGACATTTTCGCCGGCCGCCATCATGGCCTTGGCCTTCGCGTCAATGGCGAGGGTCGGCGACGGCGAGACGTTTTGGGCCCAGACGGACAGCGGATGCGGTATGCTCATGCGGGTGCAGGAATAAAGGCCGGGATTTCGCGAAGGCAAGCCAGCCCTTGGGCCGCAGGATGTCATAGCAATCCGCGGCCGAACCGGCGCCGATCGTCTCCGGCGGGCCGGGCCCAACCGAGACCGCGCCCTACTTTTTCTTCTTCGCCGGCCCCTTCCGCGTTCGGCGCTGCATTTTCCCGGCAAGTCCTCCTCCCTCCCCCGGCGCCGACTC